>JBLMYS010000149.1:0-14068 GCA_050258415.1 Acidobacteriota bacterium
GCAATTGGCCATTTTATAGGGCAGGCAATCGTAAATTACGGTTCAAAGGAAAATTCCGGAACATCCATGCAGCTCCAGCCCTCGGTTTCCCCCTACGGCTTTGCAATCGTGATTCCTTTATGAATCTTTTCCCATTTACCTGATCCCTCCAAACCTCGAACGTCGAACAATCCCCCTTTTTCTTCTTCCCCAAAATTAGTATGTTATAGTATTGAATTAATCTTAGTTTCATTAAAATGTCTTCTCACCGCAAACATATACTCAGCCTGCTCATAGCACTCATTTATGTTACTATTCAGCAGGTAAATGCCATAAATAACGTCTATACGATGTACATACCGTTAGGCGATAAGGCAAAAGCAGTTCTGAATAAACATGCGGGGGATTCTACGCCCAAAATCCGCTGGGCTGTTCATTCACACATCGCTCAGAATAATGTTAAATATTCCACAATAACTGCTCACACAGTAGCTCCGTTCTTTCCTGATGCGATAAGTGAATTTACCATACTTAACTGCGATAACTATAAATTCTTTCACAATTCTGCAGAACACATTCTGCTCAAAGGGCGCGCCCCTCCTTTATCCTGAATTTTACGTATCTGTAGCATGATGAATTCATGTATAATGATGAATTCATCCAAAATTGACCGTTGAAACGGGAAAAGTGCATTTTTGCAGCCGCATGCATGGCATTGCTCCTTGCTGAATTATTGCCCTGCACACGGCATGCATTTAATAATTCGGGCATTTTAACTAATCTGAATGCCCCGGCACTTTCCTTATCCGTTAAACATAAATTCAGGAGTAAATTACAATGAAAGCAGAAAAGCTTGCAGCCGAAAAACCGGCTGAAACAAAAAGGGATAATGCCGCACCTGCCAGTAAGACCATTAAACAGAATAATAATCAGCCCTCTGCCGTAGAGGAAAAAAGAAAACTTCCATGGGAACTCGTATTCCTGTTTGTTGTAATGGGACTTACAATGATAGTAATTGCGCTTAAAGCATTTTCCATAATTTAATTTCTTCATACAACAAACACGCGGACATTCCCCCATGTCCGCAATCAGGCAACCCCCGTCTCTCTTCAAAAGAGCGGGGGATTGCTTTACCCGGCAACTTCGGACTTCTGCCCTCGTACTTCTGTCCTTCTTTTTTTCCTTTGTTTGCACCATAGTTTCCCGTATATTGTACTGGCTTTATAAATAATTACTGCCGCATTTTTTTTCGGCATGTCCAAATACAATTATCTCATTTTATGCCATTTAAGCATAAATCTGAACCCGCTTGACTTATCATTATCGATCCGGCAAGTCTTTAGAATTTGTTTTAAGACATATTATTTAATTAAGTGCTAAAGGATTTGAAGTTCATATTTATTTTAATATATTGAAATAAAGACTGACTTTTCAGCCTTTCACTGGCATTATCAATTGAGCTCCCGATAATTAGATTATTAGCATTCAATGCGCTTCTCTTTATCTTGCCTCATTTTATCTGATTTTCAGCCAGTGCCGGGAAGCCAAATATTTATCCCGTAACAGCTGGTATTTTCGCCCCCGGTTCGTTTAATTTATTTTTTCCAACCTAATTTCAGGAGTGATGAGGATGAATATCTTTGTAGGAAATCTTTCGAAAGATGTAACTGACCGCGATCTCGAACAGGCTTTCGGCGCATACGGTCACGTGAAAAGTGTTAAAATTATTAGGGATATGTTTTCAGGAGAATCCAAAGGATTCGGGTTCGTTGAAATGTCTGATACTGCAAGTGCACAGAAGGCTATGAACGAACTTAATACCACAGATCTTAAAGGCAAAAAAATTGCTGTCAATGAAGCCCGCCCAAGAACTGACGACAGACGCGGCGGCGGCGGTCAAAGAGGAGGCGGCGGCGGAAATAGAAGAAGCTCCGGCGGCGGCTTCGGAAACAGACGCTACTAAGTTTAACTCCTGAAGAGATGACACCTTTTTTGATGCCATCTCTTCAAATTTATTCCGTCAGCTATTCTACATGCCCTACTTCTTTCATTACATCTGCCGGTGAATTGTAATTTTTATCCGGTATCTGCTGAAGTATGCTTAATACATCATTCGTATCCGAACCTCGAACCTCGCACCTCGAATCCGCAGTCGGACGGTTGCATTTATTTGTACTTTTTGTTAAAATTAAATTCCTTAAAACATTAAGGAATAAATCATATGAGTTTTTTAATATTTAATTTTATATAATATTTATAGATGAATAAAGTCGAAGTCCTGCTCGTTGAAGATAACCCAGGTGATGTTACACTCATTAAGGAAATCCTGCTCGAAGATGCTCCGCATATAAACCTTAACGTTATGATGAATGGCGAGGAAGCCCTTAATTATCTCTTCAACAGGGAAAGCTTTGAAAACGCAATACAACCTGAACTCATTATTCTGGACCTTAACCTTCCTAAAAAATCAGGTAAGGAAATTCTTGAGGAAATAAAAGACGACTCCAGACTCGCCAGCATACCTATTATCATATTTTCGAGCGCTGATATAGACGAGAATATTTTTACAAATGAAAAGTATAATATTAAATACTACCTCGTAAAACCCATTGCCCTCGAGGACTATATCAGCTCAGTCGAATTCATCAAAAACTACGTCTCCACCATATCTCAGAATCCTAACCTCTAACCTCGGACCTTGGACCTCGGACGTAAATTATTTTCTCCCCGCTCTTGCTATTTAATTTCTCTTGTGTATATTATACAAAACCTGAAACAAAACTGATTATTCCGGTACTGCTCAGTTGGTAATTAATGTTATTTGAAACAGTAAATTTAACCACCTTTATTGAGTATGATTGTACGTCTTGTAATAGTTGGATTGTTTTATGCACTGACCTTTGCACTCGACCTGTATACCAAAGCGGGCCTTATTGAGTGGCTGCTTTACTATGTCCCCCTTATCTATGCTTTTAGAAAATTATCCGATAAATTTACTCTTTCTCTTGGCGCCGTCTCTACACTCCTGATCGGAGCCGGATTCGTTGCAGAGCATATGCACGGCGATTATTCTCAAACACTCATAAACAGATTCCTTGGAATCTCTTTACTCTGGGTAACAATTTTCCTCTACCTTAAATACAGAAAATCTGTCGAAAAACTTAACCTCTCTACGGCACAACTCTTCCAGCAGGCAAAAATTTTAAGCGAACAGGCAGAGGACCTCGACCGTGAACGCCACCGCATTAAATATGCCTTGCGCGAAGCCGCTGAATCTAAAGAGTTCTACCGCGCTGTGGGCGAAACTATCCCTTACGGCGTCTGGGCCGCTGACTCCGAGGGCAACGTCAACTACTTCAGCCAGCAGATGCTCGACTTGCTTGGACTTACTATGGATGAGGCTAAGGGCAGGGGATGGATGAAGGCTATACCTAAAGAGGAATCCTACCACATACTCGAAACCTGGATGAAAAGCGTTAAAACAGGCGCTATGTGGGATCAGGAAGTTAAGGTGACCGATAAAAACGGCGTTACCCATACGATCCTTGCACGCGGTAAAGGCCTCCTCGACTCTGAGGGCAGCGTTACTAAATGGGTCGGCATTAACCTCGATATTACTGAACGTAAACGAATCGAAGAACAACTCGAATATAACGCAATGCTCCTCGAAAACGTTAATGACGCCATCCTTGCCATGGATGAAAACTATATAGTTAAATCATGGAATAAAGCCGCTGAAAAACTCTATGGCTGGACCCAGCAGGAGGCCCTGGGCAGGAAACTCTCGGACCTGATTACAATGGATCTGTCCTATTCACAGGGAGCCCTGCTGAAACGTAAACTGGAGGAAACCGGATCTGTTGAAACCGAGGTCTCACAACTCCGCAGAGATGGCACTTTCATTGAAATTGATTCTGTTGTTCATGCTCTCAAAGATAAAAAGGGCAAAACCATCGGCTTTGCTGCCGTTAACCGCGATATAACCGAAAGAAAAAAAGCCGAAGAGGCTATTAGGGAAAAAGACCAGCGATTCCGCCTCGCGGTCGACCACTTCCCCTTCGTCTTCGGAATCTATGACCCGGAACGCCGCTACCGATTTATGAATTATACAGGAATTAAAGCATCCGGATATAAATATCACGACTTTATCGGACGCAGAGATGAGGACCTCTTCCCTAAGGAAGTAACCGATACTTTCCTCCCTGCACTGAAACGTACTATTGAATCCAAACAGATCCAAACCGTTGAATGCCAGATGCTCTTCGGCGGCAAAATGATGGCGCAGTTTATAACCTATGTCCCTCTGCTTAACAGAAAACGCGAAGTCGTCGAGGTACTGGGGCTTACAATAGATATAACTACCAGACGCGAAATCGAGGAGCTTACAAACAGGAAAAAAGAACAGGCCGAAATCATGTCCGATATCTCTGAGGCCCTGGTACGTATGAGCCTCGACTATGAGGCCGTCCTTGAAGTCACTGTCGAGAAAATTGCACGCCTCATCGGCGATGCCTGTATGCTCCTGCTCCTGTCTGAAGAGGATAAGTATGTCCATCCCGTTACTTTATGGCATCCCGATAAACAGGCCGAGGAATTTGTAAGAAAACGCTTCGCTGAAAATAAACAGAAAATCGGCGAGGGAGTCTCCGGAAGGGTAATCTCGGAGAGTAAGGCGGTACTCTATGCTGATGTAACTCCGGAAATTGTTTCATCTACATTTAAAGATGAATACATCGAAATTTATCAGCGCTTCAAATTCTATAGCCTTATTGACGTGCCTTTACGTTCATATGGAAGTACAATCGGGGCAGTCGTACTCATAAGAACTAACCCCGGAAAACCTTATACCAGCGACGACCTGGAATTTGTACAGAATATCGCCGATAAGGCCGCCCTTGCTATTGAAAACGCAAGGCTTTATCAGGAGAAAATTCATGAAATTGAAGAACGCAAGATAATTGAGGAAAACCTGAAGAATACCCTTATCGAACTTAATAATTCAAACCGCGAACTTGAACAGTTCGCCTACGTCGCCTCTCACGACCTTCAGGAGCCCCTTAGAATGGTCGCTACTTATACACAGCTCCTTTCTAAGAAATACCAGAACCAGCTCGATAATAAGGCCGACGAGTATATTGGCTATGCTGTCGAAGGCGCTAGAAGAATGCACCAGCTCCTTTTGGACCTCCTGGGCTATTCCGAAGTGTCTAAAAAATCACTCCCGCCAAGATCATCCGACCTGAACATTGTGCTCAGATCCGTGCTTGACGATATGAAATTCCTTGTGAACTCTTCTGGTGCTGCTGTTACTTATTCTAACCTCCCGTCAATAATATGCTACCAGGACCAGATTAGACAGCTTTTCTTTAACCTTATCGAGAACGCTATTAAATTTAACGGCGGTAAGAAGCCTCAGATACATATTACCTGCGAGGAAAGAGAACGCGAGTGGATCTTTTCTGTAAGGGATAACGGCATTGGCATCAGCCCCGAATACCACGAGCGCATTTTTGTAATCTTCCAGCGCCTGCACCAGAGAAGCGAATACCCTGGTAACGGCATCGGACTCGCTTTGTGTAAAAAAATTGTCGAAAGACATTCAGGCAGAATATGGGTCCAGTCTAAAACAGGGCAGGGGGCTTCTTTCTTCTTTACTATCCCGAAAGAGGACAAAGAAATCCCCCCCGTAGAACTGCCTCTGAAAAACAGAATTGCGGAATTCAGGAATTAGTTCCTGAAATGTCTTTACAGGAATTTTTATGCAACCAGGCAGAATTTTTTCCTGCGGAATTTATTCTGAACCGTTGCCCGTATAGGTCTTCCTGAAATCCCTGTTGTTCTTCTGATAATGATGATGCCTGTGCCTTAACATAAGATGATGATTGTGCAAAATGAGATTCGACTTAAACATCATCAGTCCTGCATACGACATTGCAGTAACGAGCAGGACAAGCAAAACGAAAGATATAACTATCAAATGGTCCTGCATAACTAACCCCCATGTTTTTCTTACCCCGCATCTCCTGCAGCGGGAAATACCTTCGAACGAAGGTAATCACTGTAGAAGTCGGGATATTTTTCTCTGATATGTTCTGCCAGATGGTCTAGCGTATTATGAATTAAACTGAATGCCTCGTCATAATTCCGGTCGATCTCTCTCTTCCAGTCTGTATTCTCATAGACTCCCGTACCGCTTAAACCCGTGGCATATGAAAAATGATCTATTGTCTCGTGAAAATCTTCAAGTCTGTATGGCTCAATACCTAAAAATGAAAGCGTATCTGCATAAACACCCGAATACTCTTTAATTATTAAACCATACCTGAAAAGTTCTTCGTCAGTCATATCCTTCAATGACTGCTCTTTAACTGAAGCCGTGCCGACTAGTTCTGAATTTTCCGCCATGACACCGTAATTTTTTAATGCGCCGGCAACTTTTACAAGATGCCTTATCAGCTTGCTCTTTGCTTCAATATATTTCTGTGTAATTCTTGCAGTGTAGTCGTTGAGCCTCCTGCTGGCGTTCAATATGTCGGGGTGTGCGCCTGTAATCTCTCTGTGCGAGTCTAACGTAATACAGATCGACCTCAGAATCCCTAGCTCAGGCAGCCTCTGATGCAGCTCAGTTTTTTCTTCACTTCTCTGACCTGTACCCACACTGCCGGACTTTGTATCCTGCTCTGGATGACCCTGATTAAAATCCCTTTCCATAAACTTACCCTTTCCAATTAACATTTCCCATAATTCCTAAAACCTCGAACCTCGAAATATTGTTAACGAATTTTTCTCTTATAATCAAGACATTTTGTGACGGATTTCCTATAAAACGTGATGTTATTCACAATATCTTGCGCTCAAATCACAAAAATGACTAAAATTGGAAGTTTACCTTTGATTTACATTGTTGCATATTATAGTTAACGCCTGCTGGAGCCTTTACTTCGTTTTCTATCCTTGGCCTTGTAACATATTTATTAACTGGGGGTATTGATATGAGGAAAAAAGCCAGGAAACAAAGAATTCAGGAAATCCGCCAGATCCAAAAACTAAAACACGAAAAGAAAAATTTGTCCCCGGGTGAAAGCTCCGGCTTTAAGCACGGTTATTGCCTGGAACTCATTGAATACTGCAGCCAGGGATACAGCTTCGAATCCTTTGCCTCACGGATAAATGTTATGCCCGAAATCCTGGAGGAATGGACAGAAAAGTATCCCGAATTCAAAAAGGCCAGAGCTCTTGCCGCCTTTAAACAGAAAACCTTCTGGGAAATGAAGGCGGTCGAAGCCTGCAACCAAAAATTCTTAATCAGCGTTTTCCGTTATTTTACAGGAAGTAAAGATGAAAACCCTCCGCTTTCCGGACCTGTGGTAATACTGCCGAAAGAGGACAACTCAAAATAAAGGAGAACCTAAGTGTCGGGACCTGCAATCCTCTGGAGACCCCAGACTACACAGTACCGCATGCTCGAATCATCGGCCGATGAAATCTTGTTCGGTGGCGCTAAAGGCGGCGGAAAATCTGAAGCGCTCCTCTTCGGCGCCCTCCGCTATGCAAACCATCCGGGCTATAAAGCGCTTATTGTCAGAAGAACTTACCCGCGCCTTAAAGAACTTATCGGCCGTTCCATGTGCTTCAGACAACTTTCCGCCAAATATAATAAGCAGGAGAAAACCTGGTCATTCCCCGGGGGCGGAAGCGTACGCTTCGGCCACTGCCAGAATCCCGGCGATGAACTTAACTACCAGGGACACCAGTACCACTATATCGGGTTCGACCAGGTGGAGGAGTTTACTGAAGAGATGTTCCTCGTTATCTCAGCCTGCGGCAGAACCTCTGACAATATCCCCGTCAGAATCAGGGCTACGGCTAACCCCGGCGGAATCGGTAGAATCTGGGTCAGAAAAAGATGGATTAAAGATAAACTTCCTAACGTTAAATATGTTACAGAAGGAATTGTCGACGGAAAACCCGTTAAGCTCTCCAGCATGTTTATCCCTTCCAGCATCTACGATAACAAAATACTCCTTGAACATAACCCCCAGTATGTTGTCTTCCTCCGGAACCTCCCTGAAAAACTGCGCCGCATGTACCTCGAAGGCGACTTTGACGCCGGTGATGAATCCAACCAGCTAATCCCGTATAAGTTGATCGAAAAGGCCAGGGCTAAACCTTCTCTCGAATTGGCTTTCCCGGAAAGTATCTTTCTTGGCGTCGACGTTGCACGCTTCGGCGACGATAAAACTGAATTTGCAACAGTTGAAAATGACCGCCTCATTAGTATTGAGGAATTTGAAAAGAAGGATATTGCTGAAGTGGCGGCCATTTTATTTAGTAAAATTAAATCCTGCAAATTAAAACCTGAAAATGTCGGAATCGATACCGTGGGGCTTGGAGCCGGCGTCTATGATATACTGAAATCGCAGGGAATTAAACTGACTGAAATTATCTCCGGAGCAAAACCCCTCCAGTTGAAAAATGACCCCTTCAGCTACAGGAACCTAAGATCCCAAATGCTCTGGCATTACAGGGAACGCCTCAGAACCGGCGAGGCTAAAATTGCAATCAACGACGACCTCTTTGAAGAAGAGGCAATCTCCCTTAAATATGAAATTTCTAATGAAAAAGTGATTTCAATTGAAAGCAAGGAGGAGGTAAAAAGACGCCTCGGACGCAGTACCAACCGCCTGGACGCAGCCGTTTATGCCGATTTTGTCCGCGAAGTTAATAAACATAATGTGCCTCACCTTTTCTAGGCTCTGATAAATGCAGGATTCTGCATAAGGCCCGAATGGGGAACATTATTCATTTATCCCTTGACCCCAAAACCCTAAAAAACTACTTTTCTCCCGGAAAATTTTTTTTTTGAAGAAAATTTTCCGAAAACGCTCCTCGTCACCATATATATATATATATATATATATGTAAGAAATAAAATTGTATATAAATAATTTTAACATCCATAAACAGGACGCGGCAAAATGAAACTGGAAGAAAAAATCTCCCGTGATAAAACTACTTACATCCACAGTATGGATTTTAACTGCAAAAAGAAACAATTCACGTTGAACCTTATGAAAAATCCCCGCCTGCTAAACAGGATGGATAGAAAAATAACCTTCACCAACGTTAGCAGCTTCCAATTGAATGAGGCAACAAACAGATGCTTGGACCAGGTTAGGGGAGTTACTGAGTATATAAAAGACCATATGACTAAATATGTGTTCATGACCGAACAAAGGACTTTTATGTTCTGGACCGATCAGGAGCCCTTGCTTTCCGATCTGACATAACTTTCTTAATTCAATTTTACCGTTACAGAAAATTTCGGAGTACAAATGAAAATTACTGCCTTTGTTTCCTTTCTCTTGTTCACTTTTGGCACCTTAATATTTGCTCAGAAAGCTCCTGAGAGCTTCAAACTGACCGGAACTGTAACGGATGAATCCTCTGGAAAAGGACTCTTGTCGGCAACTGTTGCTGTCCTTTCAAGAAACGGCGGCAAAACTATTGCCGGCTCAACTTCAGATGAAAAGGGTAATTTTACGGTCGATAATATCCCTCAAAATAATGTGCGCCTGAGATTTTCTATGCTCGGCTACCAGACTGTTGTACTCGATTCTCTTGACCTTTCACAGTCTTCCCGCCTTGGCCTGATAAAACTTAAATCTTCGGCTATCGTTATGCCCGATGTTGTTATTAAATCATTAAAACCTATGATTGAAGTTCAGGCCGACCGCCAGATCCTGAACATAGACCGCCTGCCCGGAAGCTCCGGCTCCGTTACAGACGCTCTTAAGAATTCCGGCATCGTCGATGTGGACCCGCAGACAAATAAGATCTCTGTTCGCGGGCAGAATGTCAAAATCCAGATGGACGGGCACGAATATCCGATGCCTGATGATATGCTCGCACAAATGCCAGCCTCAATGATTGAACAGGCCGAGGTCATCCTTGCTCCCGGCGCTAGGGAAAGCGCCGAGGGCGGTACTTACATCCTTAACTTTATTTCAAAGAAAAATACTTTCGATAACTATAGCGGATCTGTTAGCCTTAATGCCGCCACAAACAAAAGTACCGGCGGGGGACTCAACCTTAACTATAAAAAGGATAACCTCAACATTTTTGCTCAGGGCTACGGCAGATATTCTGAATCTACAAGTAAACTTGAGTCAGAAAGAATTACTTATGCCAGTAAATCCCTCTATAACCAGACCTCAACCGGTAAGAACAACGGCAAGAGCCCCTTCGGATACGCAAAACTTGGGTTTGACTACGATTTTAACGAGAGTAACTCAATGACCCTTTACGGATCCTATAACTTTAACAGATTTACTTATGATTATCTCTCAGATTTTTCCGTTATGAACAGTATTGGTCAGTACCAGTATGGATATAATAACGACAACTTTAATAAAAACGACTACGGATACCTGTCTTTATACGGCTTCTTTAAAAAGAAATTTGCGGCAAAGGGCAATGAAATTACCTTCGACCTCATGTATACGGCAATTGATAACCCCTCGGAAAGCAAGATGAATCTGGATTATAGTAATAAACCGGGAAGACCTGAGATGCAGAACAGCATCACGGGTGTTAATGCCAAAACTCTGGTCTTTAAGACCGATTACACTCTTCCTCTAAGCTTCGGCAGGCTTGAGGCCGGATACAGCTTTACTTACAGGAACAGGCAAAATGACTACGACGTATTGAACTATTCTTACATTTATAATGACTGGCGCGACAGCCTCGCCCTCAGCAACCTGTTCAGGTATAAGGAACGCATAAATGCACTCTATTCATCACTTTCCTATAAGACAGGCAATTTTGACGTTAAAGGCGGCCTGAGAGCTGAAAACCTTAATACCGAGGGCAACCAGGTTACCATGAATACTAACTTCTCGGAAAACTTCCTGAGCTTTTTCCCAAACCTCAATGTCTCATATAAATTTAGCGACATGTTTAACCTCGGCTTTAATACTTTCAGAAGGGTTACTTATCCGCAGATTTATTATATCAACCCTTTCAGGCAGTATTACGGGCCGAATTCTTATTCTGCGGGAAACCCGAAGCTCCAGCCCTATTATGTTAATTCTTACGCCGTTAACCTTTCACAATATATAAATGTTTTCTATGTCCATTCAACCGGGTACTTTACAGGTGCTATTGCTACCGAAAACGACAGCGTGATGGTTTCAAGCTATATTAACCTCAACAGCGGCAAAACATTCGGAGTCGACCTTACTCTGCCTTATTACAACACTCCAATGATGCCTTTCCATCTGCCCGATTTTATTACTATGCTGAATATTCAGTTCCATTACCTCTCCAGAAAGCAAAGCGGGCAGTATATTAAAGAGGATTTATCAATGACCGAAAACTCATATAACCTAAATGCAAACCTCGGACTCAAGCTGTGGTATGACGTCGATTTTAATTGCTATATGTACTACAGGCCTAAAACAAAAACCAGAATAGCTTATTCAGGCGAGAGTAGATATTTCGGTATCTATATCAGCAAAACCTTTATGGATAGAAAACTGAGACTGAACATCTCAATGAACGATCCGTTTTTGTGGCAGAAAAACCAGAGCGAATCTTTTGGTACAGGCTACTATTTACGCTGGAAATATGAATCCACAAGCAGCAGAAGCATATCACTCGGAATTTCATACATGTTTAATGACTACAAGGACCGCCGCGACCGTAACTTAGACGACGGACGCGACGCAGCCGGCAGCAGCTCTAACTAAAAACATTTTCGCAGCATATAATTCAATCTAACTCCCCCCGGGGCAGGAAAATCTCCTGCCCCTTTTTTCTTTGCCCCCGGACCGCGGACCTCTTCCCGTTGAACTTCTCCTTATTACTTCTTACTTTTTACTTATACCAGCTATTTACCGGAATCGTTGAAACATGAAAATTGTACATATTTCAGACCTCCATTACGGAATTTCTGAACATCATAATAAATCCGTCGAAAGGAAAATACGCGATATTGCTTCCCATCATCCTTCGCACCTGATTATAACCGGCGATATTACTAATACTGGCAGGGAAAAGGAATATAAGGGAATCGCTGAAATCCTCAGGCACTATGGCTTCTGGGAAGCCTCAAAACTCACTGTCGTTCCCGGCAACCACGACCTCTATATGCAGTTCTTCGCTCACTTCAAAACCCCTGAAAGCCTCTACAGGAAATTCGCGGGCATTAGAAAATACCTGGGACTCATGGTAAACTACCGCCTTAAAAAATACAGAAAGGACCTGAACCACTTTAAGTCATATTTCCTTCCTTCCTTTGAGGGCGTTATCACCTCAAAAGGCAACCTGTGCGGATTTCCTTTCATAAAAATTCTGGATGAAAAAACAGCCATTATTGGAATAGATTCAAATCAGCTCCCTGGCATTACACGCAACCCCGCTTGCTCTAACGGCGTGTGCGATATGCAGGACTACCGCGCCTTAGACCTCCTGCTTTCGGAACATCCCCTTAAAGGCAAATGCAAAATTGCTGCTATGCATAACTACCTCTATAGCTACGACCAGGTGGTTAAAATGTCCAGCAAAATCTTTGCACGCTTTATGGCTACACGCAAGGTTGAACGTTTTATTGAACTTTTTGAAAAACACCACGTCAATATTGTCCTTCATGGCCACTACCATTTCAACGATGAGTATTATGTGGGCCATAAAAAGAAAATCAAAGTACTCAACGGCGGCGGTAGCCGCTGGGGCAAGTGGCATGAGATTGATACCTGCGACAATGAAAGCTGAAATCCCTTGCTGGTTTTTATGCTTGCCTTTTTGATAATTGCACACTATCTTTTTTGATACATACACGGGATGAACAAATGAACCTTGGCAAAAAATCTTCTCTCGCCTTCAGCATTCTTTGCTTTGCAATCGTGTTTTTTGCTGATATCAATACTACACTTGGTTGGACTATATGGGTGTTTTACATCATCCCGCTTTTTATCCTTGCCCAGCCCTCAATGCCTAAATCATATATCTATTCGGCTACTGTTATTAACATGATTCTGACCTATATAGCCATATTCCTTGCCCCTCCTGGCATAACAATAGCAAATGCACTCTTTAACAGAACTTCCTACATCATTATATCCTGGATCGTGGCTTTTTTTCAGCTTCAGAGAAGAAATGCTTTTATAGAAGTTACCAAAGGCCGGGAACGATTCCGCCAGATGGCCGACTCACTGCCACAAATGGTTTGGTCTGCCGACCCCGGGGGCAATACCGACTACGTTAACCAGCGATTTAAGGACTATACCGGCCTTCCGGAAGAGGAATGCTTTGGCAGAAAATGGGCACAAATTGTACATCCTGCCGACCGCCAGATGGCAGGGGAGGCCTGGATGAAATGCCTTAAACAGGGAAGTGTATTTGAATCAACTTACCGCCTTAAGAGATGGGATGGCGAATACCGCTGGCACCTGAATATCGGTATGGCTTATAAAGACTATAGGGGAAATGTAACCAGATGGTTCGGTAGCTCAACTGACATTCATGAGCGCATTAAGGCTGAGGAACAACTTAAATCAAATGAGGATAAACTCGTCAGAATCCTTGAGGACCTGAAACAGTCAAACAGGGACCTCGAACAGTTCGCCTATATCGCTTCTCACGACCTGCAGGAACCGGTCAGAATGGTTTATAGTTTCACTCAACTACTCGTGCGCGACTTTAGAGAAAGGCTCGATCTCAGGGGGGCTCAGTATATTGAGTTTATTTTTGAAGGCGCATCCCGCATGCGCACGCTTATTAATGACCTCCTGGAATATGCAAGACTGACTAACAACGACCGGCCTTTTACCGCAATCGACTGCGAAGAGGCCCTCGAAGGCGCAATTAAAAACCTGCAGATGAGCATTGAAGAGGTCGGTGCCTTAATTACTCACGACACATTGCCCGTAATTACTGGCGACGCGGTCCAGATTATGCAGCTCTTCCAGAACCTCCTGAGTAACTCAATTAAATTCAGGAGTGAAAACATCCCTGAAATCCATATCTGCGCCGAAAACAGAAAAGATGACTGGCTGTTTATTGTAAAGGATAATGGTATAGGTATGGA
>JBLMYS010000150.1:0-6856 GCA_050258415.1 Acidobacteriota bacterium
TTCTGATATAATGATGCCTTTGGACGAATGTACCCCTTTCCCGTGCGATTACGAATACGCAAAGAAATCCAAGGAACTGACCAGCTGCTGGGCGGCTCTGAATAAAGAGGCTTTTGAGAAATCTGTACCTTTCTACGGGCACGAGCAGTTTCTCTTCGGCATCATTCAGGGCAGTGTCTATAAGGATCTAAGAGAGTCTTCAGCTTTGGACCTGAAGAAAATAGGTTTTGACGGTTATGCTATTGGCGGCCTGGCTGTTGGCGAACCTACAGAAACCATGTACAAAATGGTGGACTTTACGACGGACTTTATGCCCGAGCAAAGGCCAAGATATCTAATGGGAGTCGGTCGCCCGGAAAATATTTTGGAAGGTATTGCGCGCGGCGTGGATATGTTCGATTGCGTTATGCCTACACGTAACGCCCGGAATGCTTACCTCTTTACATGGAACGGAATCCTCTCGATGAGGAATGCATTCTACAAGGACGATTTTCAGCCTGTGGATAGTAACTGCACCTGTTACACCTGCAGGAATTTTACAAGGGCTTACTTAAGGCACCTGTTTATAGCAAGAGAAATTCTTGCCCTGGAGCTTGCAAGCATACACAACCTGCATTTTTATCTGGAACTTGTGAGCCTGGCAAGAAATAAAATAATAGAAGGCGATTTTACTCAGTGGAAAAATGAAATAATCGGTAAATTATCAGTAAATATCAATAACTCAACTAAGGAGGAATAAGTGAATTTATTATTAGCAATGGCTCCTCAGGGTGCCCAGGGCGGCGGCGGAAGCATGATTTCAACTTTGATCATGTTCGGTGCTATATTTGCAATTTTCTATTTCATGATCATCAGACCGCAGCAGAAAAGGGCTAAGGAAAGAGAGCAGCTCCTGGCTAATCTTCAGAAAGGCGATAAGATTATAACCTCGGGCGGCATTCACGGAACCATTGAAGGCCTGGAGGAAAAAACCTGCCTGGTGAAAGTAAGCGATAACGTAAAAATTAAAATCGAACGTTCAGCAATTGCTACTATATTAAAATAATTGAACGCTCTGTGAAAAACGGTTAGCTAGAAAAGGAAATAAAATGTTCTGTTCAGTGGAAGAGGCCATTGAGGAAATCAAAAATGGCAAAGTAATAATCGTTGTGGATGATGAGGAAAGAGAGAACGAAGGGGACCTGGTCTGCGCAGCAGAATTCGTTACGCCTGAGATAGTAAATTTTATGGCAAAGCACGGACGCGGGATGATCTGTGCCCCTATGACGGGCAAAAGATTAGACCAGCTTGGACTGCAGCTCATGGTGGATTCAAATACTGCACTTCATGGTACACAGTTCACCGTTACGGTTGATGCCGTTGAGGGTACTACTACCGGAATCTCTGCCAGCGACAGGGCTGTTACGATCAGGAAACTGACCGACGAGAATGCCAAGGCTACAGACTTTGCAAGACCGGGACACATATTCCCCTTAAGAGCTTTCGACGAAGGCGTCTTAAGGCGAGCAGGCCACACCGAAGCGGTGATCGACCTTTGCAGGCTCGCAGACATTAAACCAGTGGGCGTGCTCTGCGAAATCTTAAACGACGACGGCACCATGGCCCGCGTACCGGACCTGGAAAAGTACGCCCGGGAGTTTAATCTTAAGATCATGACCGTAAGCGACCTGATTAAATACCGCATACAGAAAGACAAACTTGTTCAAAAAGAAGCTGATGTCAAGTTCCCTGCAAAAAAGGGGAACTTTCACCTGCACGTATACAAAAGCCTTCTGGACAATAAAGAGCACGTGGCCCTCGTTAAAGGGAAAATTGACCCCGAAAAACCGGTCCTTGTGCGCGTGCATTCTGAATGCCTGACAGGTGATGTCTTCCAGTCACTAAGATGCGATTGCCACGACCAGCTCCATGCTGCAATTGAAAAAATTGAAGCCGAAGGCACCGGCGTCCTTGTCTATATGAGACAGGAAGGACGCGGCATTGGCCTGGCAAACAAGATCAGGGCTTATGTCCTTCAGGATAACGGCCGCGATACCGTAGAGGCCAACGAAGAACTCGGCTTTAAGGCTGACCTTAGGGATTACGGAATCGGGGCTCAGATTCTTCTGGACCTGGGCGTCAGGAAAATGAAACTCCTGACTAACAATCCAAAGAAGATCATTGGCTTAAAAGGCTACGGCCTTGAAATCGTTGAAAGGGTCCCCCTGGAAATCGTTCCAAATGAAAAGAACAAGAAGTATTTACAAACCAAGCGCGATAAGCTTGGACACCTGATACTCCTTAATGATAAGCAGTTTTGTTAAAGAAACCTGTTTTTGAAGAGACTTAGAAATTAAGTCTCTTTTTTTACCTGAATATCTTTATTAATAACCATTGGAGACAGATGAAAGAGTTAGGGATAGAAAAAAATTTTCTGGCAGTAGAAAAGAAATATTCATCATATAAAAATTCTTCAATTGCAATCCTGTCGGCTCCTTTTGAAAAAACCGTTAGCTATGGCCACGGGACAAAAAACGGCCCAAAGGGAATTCTTGAAGCCTCACACTATGTAGAGTTTTATGACGAGGAGATGGACCGCGAGCTCATATTTGAAAAGGGGATCTGCACTTTGTCGCCCCTGGACTTTAAGGATCTGAGTATTAAGAAATCCTTCGACCTGATTTACAAAAATGTGAAGTCCCTTCTTGAAGACGATAAGTTTGTTGTTACTTTAGGAGGCGAACATTCAATTTCTATTGCACCCATAAAGGCTCATCTAGAGAAGTATCCCGACCTGACAATCCTTCAGTTCGACGCTCATTCAGACTTGAGGCAAAGCTACGAGGGTTCAATTCACTCTCATGCATCCGTTATGGCAAGAGTGGCAGAGCTGACAAAAAATATTGTGCAGGTGGGAATCCGTGCCCAGTCCATTGAGGAATCCTGGTTTATTAAGGAAAACAACATTAAGACTTTTTATGCAAGGGAAATACGCCTTGGAAAATACGGGCAGGACTGGATAAGAAGCGTCGCCGACCAGATAGGAAAAAATGTTTATATAACGTTTGATGTGGATGCCTTCGACCCTTCCTTTATGCCTTCAACCGGCACTCCCGAGCCCGGAGGCCTCTTCTGGGATGAAACGATGAATCTTTTACGCATGGTCGGAAAAGAAAAAAATATCGTGGGATTTGACGTGGTTGAATTGGCTCCTGTAAAAGGAGTAGCCTCACCGGACTTTAATACGGCAAAGCTTATCTATAAAATGCTGAACTATTCCTTCCAGAATAAATAGTACTTATGTGAAGACGGGAAAACCTTTTTTCCCGTCTTTGTTTTTTCACCGCATCAATAATTTCTTATCCTCATTTCTCAAAAAATTTCTTTTCCTTTGGGCTGGTTCTCCTAAAATAGATAGCTTCTTAATAAAAGTTTACCTAATTTCTATCAAGATTAGCTTCGGGGGGTGTAACATGAAAGCCTTAATCAGAACATTGCCTTGTATTATTGCTCTGTGCTTTTTACTTGAATCCTGCTCCTCTTCAGGCACTAACATAATGGGAGTTTCAACTGCTGAAAACAGCGGGCGCTACTGCTCGGAATTTCCCAGCATCAACTGCTCAAAAGAGCTCGAAGAGATAAGTGAAAGCATAAAGCTCATTAACTCTGTGGCGTATTACAGAACAATCTATTTCAGCGAGGATAGCCATCTCGAAAAACAGAATATAAACAGTGATGCCATAAGAAAATATTCAATCCGCCTGGAATACATGGATAATACCGCATCAGGAACTGCCACGGTCATCTTCTATAACTTTAAGAGGGTGGCGGTTATGACATGCGCACACGTTGTAAACTTTGAGGATACGCTTTATTCATATTTCAGAGCCCCGGGAGGCAGTGCAAGTAAATATGTCCAGAGTATCTCGGTAAAGGAAAGACAGACAAATTATATTGCCGACTTTCCAGAAAACGGGGAACTTGATATCATAAGTATTGATAATAATCTGGATGTTGCAATTCTTGGCATGGAGCTCACTCATCAGCCCGAGGAAAATATCCGCGTGTTTTCCTATCCACTTGGGGAAGCTAAGGAGCTTGAATGGGGCTCTTTTCTTTATGTTTTCGGCTACCCAATGGGTTATAAAACCTTAACAAAAGCCCTCGTAAGCAGCCCTAACCGCGATAAATCAGGCAGTTTTATTATTGATGCAGTTTTTAACCGCGGGTTTTCCGGCGGCATAATTCTCGCAATAAAAGGGGGCGTTCCGCATTTTGAACTCGTAGGGATGATAAAAGCCCTTCTGGCTGACTATGAGTATATAATAAAACCTTCGAAAGATTATTCCATTGAGCAATATGATCCTTATGTCCCTTACACGAAGGAAGTCTTTGTGGAAAGGCGCATGAATATAAAATACGGCCTTTCAAAGGCTATTCCTGTGGAGTCCATAAAAAAATATTTTATGGACCATGAGTCGCTTTTTTCAAGTCGCGGATATGATTTTAATGATTTTGTGAATAAGAACCTCTGAAAAACAGTAAATAACAAAAAAAATTCCCCACCAGGCAGTTTTTTCTTCAGCCAGCATGCTTATTCCAGTGTAAATTGCTAAAGGCGTTACACTGGAAATTGTTTTGAAATACGTGTTTTCAGCCTCTATTCCAACTTTTTCCTATTCCGGCGCCTCCCTGCATTCAGATTCCTAAGGCTTCCTGCGTACTCAGATCGTGCACAAAAAAAATCTAAAAAAAACTTGACTTTGCCCGTAAATTTCGTTTATTTTTGCCTTCAGTGGGTAAAGGTGTGGAAAAATCCCAAAGAGTGGGGAAAAATGTTTATAGGAAGCTTTACATATTCAATCGATTCAAAAAGTAGGGTTAGCATTCCTGCGAAGCTGCGTAAGTACGTCAAGCCGGAAGCTAATGATACTTTTGTTATGACAAGGGGTGTGGAGCAGTGTATTGTGGTTTACCCCCTTGATCAGTGGAAAGAGCTGGTGGATCAAAAGCTCTCCAATCTGAATGAATTTGACAGAAAAGAAGCAATGTTCTTAAGGGCATTCCTTCAAAGAGCCTCTGAGGATACACTTGACTCTCAGTCAAGACTCCTGATCCCTCAGAACTTAATTGAATATGCAGGCATTGAAAAGGAAGTGTTCATTCTTGGTGCGATAAAGAAAATTGAGATCTGGAATCCGGCTATATACGAAAAATATCTAGCCTCACAGCCGGAATCCTTTGAAGAGATTGCACAGGAAGTAATGAAACCATAAAGGTGATGGAAGAAAAACATATTCCGGTATTACTAAATGAAAGCCTGGAACATCTGATTTCAGATAAACAGGGAGCTTACTTCGATGGAACAATAGGCTTTGGCGGCCATACGTCGAAATTCCTTGAAGTTCTGGGCCCGGAAGCAAAACTTGTGGCAACTGAAGTGGACAAGGATGCATACAATTTTTCCAAAGCGAAATTTCAGTCGGACAAAAGAGTAAGATTATATAATACAAATTTTTCTGAGATCGATACTGTTTCAAAAATAGAGTTTATTGAGCAGTACGATGGAATCTTTGCTGATCTGGGTGTTTCATCATTTCAGCTGGATAACCCTCAGTCGGGCTTCACCTATAGAAGTGAAAGCTCTCTCGATCTCAGGATGGATAAAACCAAAGAGATCTCAGCCTCTGACGTTATTAATGGGTTTACTGAGGAGGAGATTGCAGATATATTATATCAATTCGGCGAGGAAAAGAATTCCAGAAGAATCGCCCGCAGCATAGCTGAGAAAAGGGCATTCGCAAGAATAGAAACCACAACTGAGTTGAGCAGGATCATTGAAGAGCTGACACCGGCTCAGTATCTGAACAAAACTCTTTCGCGTGTTTTTCAGGCTTTACGAATATACGTTAATGATGAGTTGGGAGTTTTAAGAGAGTTCCTGATAAAATCAGTGGAGCTGTTAAAGACAGGAGGAAACATAGTGATTTTGACCTATCACTCCCTGGAAGACAGGGTCGTAAAAGACTTTTTCAAGAATGAAAGTCTTTCCTGTATCTGTCCGCCTGATTTTCCCATATGTGTATGCGATAAGGTAAAAAGACTCGAAGTCATAACCAGAAAGCCTGTCGTCCCGTCAACTGAAGAAGTGGAAATTAACAGAAGATCACGCAGCGCAAAATTAAGAGCAGCAAGAAAAGTATGAGTAAAACAAAATCCGGACGCAAGAGACCTGTAATTATACTTACTCTCGTATCAGCTTTTTTTGTAGCATCAGTTGTTTTACTCTATGTCGTCCTGAAACTTGAGATTGAAAGGCTTACAAAGGAAAAGATCAATCTCGAGGAAGTATTGGAAGCACGAAATAATGAAACCGTAACGCTTCAGGTTCAGGTGCAGAAACTGGAAACGGAAGCTAATATAATTCCACAGGCAGAATCCAGGCTGGGTATGGAAAAATTTTCAGAGCCGAATATAGTAATTGAGGTCGAAAAAGACCAGCTGGATGAGGTTGTAAAAGAAGTTAACAGCAAATATGAATAATAACAGAGCTTTACTGGTAATATTTGTACTGATCATTTTCTTTGCAGCTTTGCTGATCCGGCTCTTCGATATCCAGATCAGGAAACACGACGATTTTGATTACTATGCCAAGAACCAGCAGATTGAAAAAAAACTGATAAGGGCTGAAAGAGGATTTATTTACGACCGCAACGGCGAACTTTTGGCCTACGACCGTAACGACGTTTCGTTCTTTGTAGATACAAGAATGACAAAGGCCAGGGATATAGATTCCCTGTCTGCCATTTTTGCCAGAGTGTTCGGTAAGTCGAAAAATTACTACAGGAGCATGCTGAAGAATCCTGAGAGCAAGGTC
>JBLMYS010000151.1:0-24433 GCA_050258415.1 Acidobacteriota bacterium
ATAAAATCCCGGCTAAGGATTCAGGTGTCAGCCTAAGAGTAGTAATTAATGATAAAGAAATCGGGAATATAGAGCTAAGCCTATAAAAAACCGCGAGAGCGGTTTTCTGTCTGTAGCCCAGGGTTTGCCCGCCAGCCGCCGAAGGCGGATGGCCAAAACCCTGGGTAAAATGATCCCCAACCACCCCAATAAAACCACGCGAGTGGTTTTATGTCTGTTACAAATGGTCTTATAACCCGGAACATTCCCTGGATCTATCCCAGAAGGTATTTCGGGTCGTATTTTATTCCAAATGCCTCAAGCATTTTGATGTATTCGTCATGAAATGACTGCCTTTTGTGGTGCTCCTCCTGGCCTTCAATATACCTCGAGACCACGGGGATCTGGGAATGTGAATATGAGAATGCACCGAAGCCGTCCTGCCACCTGAAATTGCAATTGCATAAGTGTTTCTCATTTATAAACTTTGAAGAGAAATGTTTTACATCCCTGACTATGTCAGAAACATTCACGTTCGGATGGAGCCCTATGAAGTAGTGAATATGGTCACTTACACAGTTAATTGAGATCATCTTCTGCCCTCTTTGTCTGATGATGCCGGTGATGTAGCGGCATATTTCCTCCTTTATTTCAGGAGTAATCAAAGGTTCTCTTCCCAAAGTGGAATGGACGATGTGAATATAAATCTGAGAATACGTGTCTGCCATAGTTCTATATGCCTCATGAATGTGTTAATATATGGAAGGATATAGATATTGTTGTGAATTCTAATCCAAGATGCAAGGGTGGATATGATGGTTGTGCGCCTGGTAACAGATATAAAACCACTCGCGTGGTTTTGGGGGTGTTTTTTGTGTCGGGTGTTTTTTGTGTGGGGTGGGGTGTGTTGGTTATTCATAACCCAGGGTGTCTGCATTCGCCACGGCGAATTTGAGACCCTGGGCTACAGATAGAAAGCCGCTCTCGCGGCTTTTTATGTGCTTAAATTTGGTTGTTCAGATATATTAGGTGTTTTCTTTCTTAAGTTGATGCATTTGGAGGGTAGATATTTGTACTGGTTTCTGCAAGTGGGGGATCACTATCCTGGTTCTTTAAATGAGGTTTCTTCCGTGGAAAAGGCGCCTTTGCCTGGCAAGCCCTTCTTCAAGACCCGATTTTTTGAATTGATTAAATGATTTGATATCATTTGTTTTGTAGTGTTTCAAATATGCAGCTGCGAATTTCGGGCCAAAATCTGCATTCTGAAACTCAAATTCGGAGTTCTACCTTCTGAATTCCAAAAAATTTTCTTAATTTTACAGATATTTTTTAATGGAGGAAAATTTGTCCAAATTAACAGCAGAAACTATTCTGGATTCCCTAAAGAAGGTCTACGATCCTGACCTCAGGAGGGATATAGTAACGCTTGGTATGGTTAAAAACTTTAATATAGATGGAAATAACGTTTCTTTTGACGTGGAACTTACGACTCCCGCATGCCCGCTGAAAGAAAAAATTAAAAGTGATTGTGTAGAAGCCTTAAAGAACGATATTCCCTCTTTAGGCAATATCAGTATAAACATGACGAGCCGTGTAAGGCAGCATCAGGATAACAGGAAAGAAGCCGTGCTTCCGAATGTAAAGAACACGATTGCGGTTGCAAGCGGTAAAGGCGGTGTAGGAAAAAGCACGGTTGCAGTCAATTTAGCCGTAGCTTTAGCAAAAGACGGGGCCAAGGTTGGTCTTCTGGATGCTGATATTTACGGTCCAAGTGTGCCATTGATGCTTGGGATTACCGAAAGGCCGAGGATTTATCAGGATCCCGTAACTCAGCAGATGCTTCCCTTAGAGCGTCTGGGTGTCAAGGTTATGTCAATCGGCTTCATGCTTGATGACGGAGCGCCTGTAATCTGGCGCGGTCCTATGGCCTCAGGAGCCGTAAAACAGTTCATGAGTGATGTAAACTGGGGTGAGCTGGATTATCTGATATTTGATCTTCCTCCGGGAACGGGCGACATACAGTTAACGCTGGTACAGACGATCCCGCTTACGGGAGCCGTAATTGTTACCACTCCGCAGGAAGTGTCGCTTATTGACGCACGCAAGGGGCTTATGATGTTCTCAAGAGTTAACGTGCCGGTGCTTGGTATTGTGGAAAATATGAGTTATTTTATAGCACCCGATACCGGCAATAAGTACGACATTTTCGGTTTGGGAGGGGGTCAGAAGATGGCCGAGCAGTACAATGTGCCGTTTTTAGGTGGAATTCCGATAGATCCAAGGATCAGAATAGGCGGAGACACGGGAAAACCGATCGTGCATGAAATGCCGGATACAGAGTATGCCAGGGTAATTCAGGAGATCTCACGTAACCTTGCCGCACAGGTCAGCATCGAACTGATATCAGCAGCATCAAAGAAAGTGGATATTATTCTCGGAGATGAAAAATAAGCAGAGGAGTTAAAAACATGGGGAATGTAATGGAAGAAAAAGTATTGAAAGCCTTGGATACCATCAGGCCTTATCTTCAGGCAGACGGCGGTGACGTGGAACTTGTGAGAGTCACTCAGGAAGGTATTGTTGAAGTAAAGCTTACAGGGGCCTGCGGCCATTGCCCTATGTCTCAGATGACTCTGCGTGCCGGAGTTGAAAGGGCTCTTATCAGAGAGGTTCCCGGTATCAGACGCGTTGAAGCAGTCAACTAAGGGCCTTTTTAGATTCTCTTTCTCATAAGATTTTTCCCGCGGGAAAGGGAATCCGGCTCATTTTATAGAAATTAGAAAAGTACATGAGTTTAATTTGGCTCAAATTAATATAGAGGAATAAATGCGAAAAAAAGTAATAGCCGGAAACTGGAAAATGTATAATGATATTCCGGCCTCAGTAAAACTGATTTCAGAACTTAAGAAGAGCCTTAGCGGGCTTGAGGTAAAGGCAGATGTAATCATATGTCCCCCCTTCACCTCGCTCGACACGGCAAAGACACTTATAAAGGATTCCATCATTCAGCTTGGTGCACAGAACATGTATTTCGAAGAAAGCGGAGCCTATACGGGTGAAATTTCCGCAGAAATGCTCAAAAGCGCCGGCTGCCAGTACGTCATTTTAGGTCACTCGGAAAGAAGGACAATTTTCAAGGAAACTGACGAGCTGATCAACAAAAAGATAAAGAAAGCCATTTCCAGCGGACTTACAGCCATTTTCTGTGTAGGAGAGACACTGGAGCAAAGGGAAAACGGGACAACTGAATCTGTTATCAATACGCAGGTTACCGTAGGTCTTCAGGGGCTTTCAGCAGAAGACCTGAAGAAGGTTATAGTAGCCTATGAACCTGTCTGGGCCATTGGCACAGGAAAGACCGCAACGCCGGAGCAGGCACAGGAAGTGCACGCTTTCATCAGAAGTCTCCTGGGCAAGCTTTTCTCCGGTGAGGCAGCCGAAGAAGTAACGATACAGTACGGCGGGAGCGTTAAGCCGGAGAATGCATCAACGCTGCTTTCACAGAAAGACATTGACGGGGCACTCGTTGGCGGGGCATGTCTTAAGGCGGAGTCTTTTACAAGTATAATCAAGTCGGCTTAAATAACTGTCCGGTAAGGGGTCAACTCCCGCCGGCAAGCATCTTTTTGCATTAAGAAAATATTTGCAAATATAAACCAACCGGCACTACAAAGTAGAGCCCAAAGAGCTAAGTTATTGTATTATAAGCTCTTTCTTTTCAGTTTGAAGGCATTCCCCGGCCTTTGGGGAATGCCTTTTATATTGATTTCCCCCCCTGATTTTTGTATTTTAAGTGTCTTTTATTTTGGAATCATTTTTCCTGGAAAAAATGAAGTATAGTAAAATTATAATTCCGGTAATATTTTGGCTCGCCTTTGCTAATATCCTTTTAGGACAAATTAGAATAAAAGAGCTCCCCAAGTTTGATTTATTAAAACAGGATTCCCTTCTTCTTGATGCATCACATTCCAGAAATGTAATAAGTCTGGACGGCACATGGAGTGTTTATACGGGGAATGCCAGAGACGACAGAAGGCCCGTTTCCGTTCCCTCAAACTTCAGAGGTGAGGATGAGCTTACGTTTGAGAAAAACATCAGACTTGAAAGCCGTCAGGTAAAAAACAGCAAGCTGGAGCTGGTTTTCCTGGGGCTAAATTACTCGGCCGAGATAATCCTCAACAACTTTGTCATATACAAGCACGCAGGCGGTGAGTTTCCGTTCAGGGTTGAGCTCCCCCAAAATCTCATAAAATTAGACAATAATAATGTTTTTATTGTCAAGGTATACCATAAGCTCTCCAGTGACGCCACAATTCCGGTAAATCAGAGATTTCTTTTCCCGGAAAATGTGGGTGGGATTTTCAGGGATGTATATATTGAAGCGTCCTCGCAGGCCCAGATTGCAAATTCAGATTATTCCTATAATGTTTCCACCTCAGGAGGAGTTTCGCTCTCAGTTAATGCAAGAGTTTCGAACCATGCCGGAGAGGGAAAGCAGGATTCAGCGTCAAATGCCGCGCAGTATGCCTTCAGGGTCAGGCTTTTGACAAAGGGGGGCGAAGACATACTTAATTCAACCTCGGGAGTTTTTTATCTGGGAAGCCAGAAGGAAAAGAGTGTTAATTATTCATACAGTCTGACAAACGTTTCACTCTGGTCGCCCGATATGCCGAATTCATACAAGCTGCGCATAGAGCTTTTAAGGAATGGGCAGGTAGTTGATGAGGTGGAAAAGCCGATGGCTTTTTATTCTTTGAGATCCACGGACAACACGCTTTTGCTCAATAACGCTCCTTTTACATTAAAGGGCACAACCTACTATGCTGTTTACCCGGGTTACGGCAACCTGGTGCGCCCCGAGAGGATGCGCAGCGACATGAAGGCAATTAAGGCGATGGGCTTTAACGCCGTGAGGTTTGCCAAGGAATTACCGAATCCATATTATCTGAAGCTGTGCCAGGAATTAGGGTTACTCGCATTTGTAGAGATGCCACTTAACTCTGTTCCGGAAGAGATACTGGATAATCAGTCATTCAAGGACAGGCTGAGGATTTATCTTACGCAGTTCATGAACAGCTACAAGCAGTATTCTGCCGTTGCCGGTTTCGGTCTTGGGAGTTCTTATCTGCCCAATTCCCCTGTTGGAAATTCAGTTATCAGTTCACTTGCCTCTTATGCAAAGCATTTTACAAACAAGCTGGTATACGCTTCCTTTGTAGGATTTAATATTTCCCCGGTAGAGAATCTGGATTTCTACGGTGTTGAGCTTTTGAACAGGCCGATGAGCGACTATGCCGCAAGATATTCAGAGCTTGAGGCAAGGCTTGGCAAAGGAAGGGTTTTCATCAGCTCTGCCGCATACGCAAGTTTTATGGGGAACACGAACGGTTACTCCAATCCTTTTTCATATGAGGCACAGGCAAAGTTTTTCTCCGATCTGATAGATTATTCCTCTTCGCGGAAGACTTCAGGTTTCTTCATAAATTCAGTTTTCGACTTCAGGGGTGATTACGCCTCTTTAAGCGCAGGGTTTAATTCTGAGAACGTCTACAGCATCGGCATACTGGATGAATACAGGCAGCCGGGCCGTTTCAGCGAGAAAGTGATTTACTCGAAGCTTCACAATGACGAGGATGTAACTATACCTCAGGGTTCTCCAAAGGATGATTCGCCTATTGTATTTATTGTTTCAGGCGTTCTGCTTGTTTTAATTTTAGGGTTCCTCATCAATACGAGGAGGAAATTCAGGGAAGACGCCACGCGTGCACTCTTAAGGCCTTACAACTTTTTTGCCGATATAAGGGATATGCGTCTTATGTCGGGCATGCAGTCGACGGCGCTTATGATAGTCTTGTCGCTAGCATCGGCGCTTTTACTCGCGAACATTTTATATTTTCTGAGGGCGAACGTTCTTTTAGAGAAGATAGTGCTTTCATTCGGATCTCCGCGCCTGAGCTGGTTTACTTCATTACTGGCATGGAATCCGCTTTACGCACTTGTTTGGCTGAGTGTTATTTCCGCCATATTTTTCATACTGACGTCCATAGCCATAAAGATAGCGTCTTTATTCAACAGGAATAAAGTTTTCTTTTCGAGCATATACTTTATGGTAGTCTGGTCGTTTCTGCCTCTGGTTGTGCTCTTACCCTTAGGGCTTTTTCTTTACAAGGTACTGAATGCGAACGTCATGACATTTTATCTTTTCATTGCGCTTGCAGTTTTTACTGTCTGGATTTTCCACAGGCTGATGAAAGGCATCTATGTTATTTTCGATGTAAGGCCTGCAACAGTATATATGTATACTTTAGGCTTAATACTTCTTGTCGCTGTTTGTTTTATGCTCTACTTCCAGTTAAGCCAGTCAAGCATTTATTATATAATGAATGCTTATAAACAATATAAGGTTATGTAATAACAGACGGAGTGAGTTTTTAGTTGTATTTATCAAAGTTAGAAATCTTTGGATTTAAGTCTTTTGCAAACAGGACGGTTGTCAACTTCAACAAGGGTGTAACCTCCATTGTTGGTCCCAACGGCTGCGGAAAGACAAATATTGTAGATGCCATACGCTGGAGTCTGGGTGAGCAGAAAAGCAGTACCTTAAGAAGCGACAAAATGGAAAATGTCATTTTTAACGGCACCCAGAATAAGAAGCCGATGGGAATGGCCGAGGTTTCGCTGACTTTGGTTAACGACAGGGGTATTCTACCTACAGAATACGCCGAAGTTACAATTACGAGAAGAATTTTCCGTTCTGGTGAAAGCGAATATCTCCTAAACCGTAATATATGCCGCCTGAAGGATATTACAAATCTCTTCATGGATACCGGTATGGGCACAAATGCCTACTCGGTAATCGAGCTTAAGATGGTTGAAACCATTCTCAGCAACAAGGCCGATGAAAGAAGGAACATGTTTGAGGAGGCCGCAGGCGTCAACAAATATAAGTTGAGGCGGCGTCTTGCCTTAAAGAAGCTTGAAGAAGTTAAAAAAGACCTCACACGCGTAAACGACATTGTAGCCGAGGTTGAAAAGCAGGTTGCCTCACTTGAGCGCCAGGCTAAGAAGGCAGATAAGTACAACAAAATATCCTCAGTCTTAAGGGAGCAGGAGCTGGACCTGGCACAGAGGGAATACGCCCTCTGGAGCAGCAAGCGTGCTACATTAAAGGAACAAAAGGAAGAAGCCTTCAGGCGCAAGGTGCAGATTGAGAGTGAGTTAAGGAAGCTTGAGGACGAGCTTCAGGTTTTCAGAAACGACATCAACCTGATTGAAAATGACCTCAAGATAAAAAGGCGCGACATTTCGGCTCAGACAGACAAGATCCACAGCGTGCAGAATGCAATTTCGGTTGCCGAGGAAAGGA
This sequence comes from Acidobacteriota bacterium, assembly GCA_050258415.1. Lineage (GTDB taxonomy): Bacteria > Bacteroidota > Ignavibacteria > Ignavibacteriales > SURF-24 > JAAXKN01. Next base: position 7,346 of record JBLMYS010000151.1, read on the forward strand.
AAAAGTCTTTAGATAAAAACCTCACGCGCTACAGCCAGGAACTTGAAGAGCTTCATTTCCAGGACGAGGATACAGACGACCTCATCTTTGAAAACAGCAATAAAATAGTGCAGGTAAAAAATTCCATCGAGGCCAAGGAAAAAGCCATCGAGGAAAACAAGCAGCAGCTTCTGGACAGGAAGCAGGCAGTTGAGGACAAAAAAGCCGAGCTCAAAGTCCACAGGGAGGAAAACCTCAATAAGTTTAAGGATATCACCGAAAAAGAGCATCAGCTGAAGAACCTCAGGAAAAATCTGGATCATACAGAAGCCGCAATTGAAAAGCTGAACAACAAGATCCTTTCGATTACGAACACTCTGGCAAAGACCGTAGGATATTTAGAAGAGCTTGAGCAGGAGAAGGTTGAAGCCGAGAAAAAGCTTGCCCAGGGTGAAGAGCATTTTGCAAAGAAACAGACAGAAAAAGAAGAGCTGGAAAAAGAGCTTACTGACTTAAAAGGCAAAGAGCACGAGGAAAGGAGCACACTTAACAGCTTAAAAGATAAAATTGACTTTCTGCAGAGTCTCATCAATAATCTTGAAGGCGTCTCTAAAGGCGCCAAGGTTTTAATTGAAAACGAAGGCTGGACAGAAAGGGAGAAGACATTTCTTGCCGACGTGGGCAATGCCGAGGAAGACTACCGTTTTGCTCTTGAAGCATCGCTAAAGAATGTGCTGAATAATCTTCTGGTAGAATCGTTTCAGGATTTGCAGAAGGCAGTCGATTACCTGAGGGAAAATAATTTCGGGAAGGCATCCTTCTATGTTCTGGGATATAATGCAGAGACGAAAAAAACACTCATTAAAAAGCTGCAAAACTATTCAACACGCAAGAACATCAAGAAGCTGGAAAAAGAGGCTGCATTTATAGGCTGGGCGGAAAACTTCATTCAGGCCGATGAAAAATGGAAGCCGTTCTTCAAGAAGCTTCTTTATATGACTGCAATAACAAGGGACCTGGAATCGGCGTTTGAATTAAGCAGGAAGTTCCCCGACTTTAACTTCGCGACGCTTAACGGTGATTTCCTGAACAATTCAGGGCTTATTGACGCGGGCTCGGCACCCAGGCTTGACGATACGCTCTTCGGGCGCAAGCAGATGCTTGAGAACCTGAAGAACGAGTTTCCCAAGTACGAGTCCAACCTGCTCAGTCTCCGTGAAAAGATTAAGGAAACCGAAGCCAGGGTTGAAGAAATTGATCTTAAGGATCTCTCGGATCAGAACCGCATTCTAATCAATGATCTTGCGAACATAGAAAAGCAGATAGCCCAGTTTGAATTTGAAAAGAAAAAAGCCTCCGATGAAATTGAAAAGGCAAGGCTAGAGATTAACGATCTGGCAAAGACTGCAAACCAGATAGACAATGAGATTTCTTCTCTTAGCCTCGTGTTAGAAGAGGAAACGGCACAAAAGAAACTGGCCGAGGAGCAGATAGCGCATCTGGAAGAAGAGGTCAGGGCCTCAGAGACCGCTTACAACAGCGTCATTTCGCAGCAGAACCAGATGAAACTTGAGCTTGAAAGGCTCCTGGGCGAGAAGAAAAACCTTGAGAATTCGACCGAGCGCGCGCAGACGTCGAAGGAAAATATAAAGAAGTCGATACAGAAAAGAGAATTCGACATTACTTCAACCCAGGAGGAAATGGTTTCCCTAGACGGGGTAATTGAGGACAAGCAGTTAGACTTAGATGAGTTTGAAGCCGAAAAGAAGAAGATGGTTGCCGTTGAAACCGAGATTGACAATAATCTGAGGGGAATAAAGTCGCAGGCAATGGAGCTTGAGAAAAAGCTCCTCGAATTCAGAAAAGAGCGCGACCGTGTCTCAGATGAGATACATTCTGCAGACATTAAGATCAATGAAATCACCTTAAAGATAGACAATCTTTTTGCGAATATAAAAGAGAATTATTCAATTACGCTTGAGTTAAAGGAGTTCGAAGACCTGGATACGTTTAATTTTCAGGAACGTTCTTCAGAGGTTCAGCAGTACAAGCAGCAGTTAAAGGGTCTGGGTCCAATCAATCTTCTGGCATATTCGGAATACGAAGAAGAAAAAGAAAGGCTCGACTTTCTGCACAAGCAGAGAAACGACCTGGTGGAATCGGAAAAGGATCTTATCAAGACGATTGAAGAGATCAACGTTACGGCACAGACACTTTTCCTTGATACATTTGCAACGATCAGGGAAAATTTCATTAAAATTTTCCGCACGCTTTTTAATCCCGGTGATGAAGCCGACCTGAAGCTGGAAGAGGGTGTAGATCCACTGGAATCGAAGATTGAGATTATAGCAAAGCCAAAGGGCAAAAGGCCTACCGGAATTGAGCTGCTTTCAGGAGGAGAAAAAACACTTACGGCAACAGCACTTCTGTTCTCGATTTACTTAGTCAAGCCGAGTCCGTTCTGTATTCTTGATGAAGTGGATGCGCCGCTCGATGACGCGAACGTGGACAGGTTTACGCGAATTATAAAAGAATTCAGCACGAGCACGCAGTTTATTATTGTGACCCACAATAAGAGGACGATGGAAGCCGCTGAAACAATGTACGGCGTTACGATCCAGGAAGAAGGTATTTCCAAACTGGTTAGTGTGCGCTTTAATGAGGATTTTGATGCAATTATTAATAGATAAGCACCCCATATTCTCCGGCAGGATGAGAAAGCTGCTTGCGGCGGGAATGGTATTTTCATCCATCCTGTTTGGGCCTCAAGGGAAGCTTCATGCACAGTGGAACAATAATCCCCAGATAAACAGGATACTTGTTTCAAATACAAAGAACCCTTACAACATTAAGTCCTCTTTGGACGGCCAGGGGGGCGGATTTGTATTCTGGGAAGACAAGACAGACTCCACGCATACAAATGTTTTCTTTCAGCATTACAATGAAGACGGGCAGGTAAGTTTCAGAACCGACGGTAAAGCTGTAAGCCTCAGCTCCTCTTCGAGGAGTTTTCCCGTTTCTACTACTTCCCTTCCGGGCAGTGCAGTTGTCTTCTTCAAGGATTTTTCCGACGGGAAAGCAGGCGAACTCTATGCGCAGAGGGTTTCCTCCAAAGGAGACATACTCTGGGGCAATAAAGGCGTCAGGGTTTCCGTTCAGGATGCGGGGATACTTGAGCTTTCGGCCGCAGGCGATGAGGATGCAAATTCATTTGTAACATACATTTACAGGAATTACGGTACGCCGGCAGACTACTCGGTTTACGTTCAGAAATTAAACTCTACGGGCAAGACTTTATTTAGGGGAAACGGCACAGTTATTACAAACTCCCCTTCCATCAAATCCAGGCCCACCGTTGCCTCAGACGCTAAAGGCGGGGCATACATCTTCTGGATCGAATCAAACGAGGGAAAAGCCAGGCTTTATGCGCAGCATATTAACTCCTCGGGCAAGCCCAGCTGGGGCGGCAGGCCCCTTCTGGTTTCAACCTCAGGTGATAATGTAATTAACTATGTTATTGAGCCGATGGGTCGCGCCGGGATTTATGCTGCCTGGGAAATTAAAAGGTCGAGCCGCGATATACTCCACCAGATGATATCCATTGACGGAAAGGCGATGTGGAATAAAAGCGGAGAGAGAATAACAAACCGCTACGGCGATCAGACAAGTCCACAGCCTTACTGCACAGATTCAACAGTAACGCTCACCTGGGTTAACGAGTCGCTTGGCGACAAGGATATTTACATACAGAAGTACAACCTGAAAGGTCAGCCCCAGTGGATGAAAGACGGCAACCCGGTAATTAAAATGAAGGGAAGCCAGATGAGCCAGAGAATAATAGACGACCACACATCAGGAACTATTGTTGCATGGCTGGATAAAAGAAGCAAAACACAAAGGGGGAACATACTTTCGCAGAGGATAAGCAGTGACGGGAAAAGGCTCTGGGACTCTTCGGGGGTTGCGCTTGCCTCAAATCAAAACTCGGAAAAAAGTTATTTGAACCTCCTGCCTACCAAAGGCAAGAGTGTAGTTGCCTTGTTCAAGGAAAACAGGAACGGGCAGAACGGGATATTTGGCCAGAGGATTTTAAGCAACGGAAAGTACAGCTATGAGATTTCCGGATTCAGTGCCATTTTAGACGGCAGTCTCGTAAGGGCTTCATGGCAGACAAACAACGATCAGTTCACGAAGGGTTTTTACATAGAGCGTTCCAAGGATTCGGATACGTCGTGGGAAAGGATTAAGTTCATTCCGGCAAAGAGCCAGAAAGGCATGAATACATATGATTTTTCAGAAACAGTCCCCTCCGGCTCTGAAGTTTATTACAGGCTTGTTCAGGTAGATAATGACGGCGATGAAATGAAGTCGGCTCCGGTTAAGCTGAATTACTTCAGCTTTAATGCAAACAGTTATGCTCTTGCGCAGAATTTTCCGAATCCTTTTTCAGATTCGACGGTAATTAAATATTATCTGCCCGAAGACGGCAATGTTATAATTGAAATATATTCCGATAAGATTGAAAACGTAACCGTGCCGGTAAATGGCTTCCAGACAAAAGGCGAGCACAGCCTGAGTTTCAGTGCCACGGGGAGCTACGGAAAACTTCCGGGCGGAGTATATTTCTACCGCATGAAAGCCGGAGAATTTGTGGACGTAAAGAAGATGATTATTGTGAGATAATTCCGAATACGAAGAGAAGCAATGCAGGACAAAGTTTTTAAGATATTTATAGATTTTGACGGTACAATTACAACACGCGATGTTGGAGAGGCTTTCGTCAACAGATTCGGCGACCCGGTAAAGATCCGGCAGATAGTACAGGACTGGATTGAGGAGAAGATCACTTCCCCGGAGAGCTGGTATCTGATGTTTGACACCATAAAGACTCTGGACTTTGAGAAGTTTCTAAAGTTCCTTGAAGAAATTGAAATTGATCCTACGTTTAAGGACTTTGTGGATTACTGCCGCGCTAGCCGTTTTGAAATAAGAGTTTTAAGCGATGGTTTTGACATTTATATTAAAAGGATTCTGGAGCGCGAAGGCCTCGGGGATCTTGAAGTATACTGCAACAGGGCCGAGATAAACGAAGGCAGGTTAAAGCCGGTATTCCCTTATGGTGACGAGCACTGCCGGTTCTGCGGCAACTGCAAGAGAAACCATCTGCTCAGCAAGTCGGGTGACGAGGACTATATTGTTTACATCGGTGACGGGTACTCAGATAAGTGTCCCGTGCAGTTTTGTGATTTCATTTTTGCAAAGGCCTCGCTCTTAAAGTATTGTGAAGTCAACAGAATTACATATTTCCCCTTCAGGGACTTTCAGGATATAAGGAAGAAGCTGGAGGAGCTAAGGAATAAAAAAAGGTTAAAGAAAAGGTACCAGGCTGAACTGAAAAGATTTGAAGTGTTCAAGCAGGGATAATTTATTCAACAATTAAACAGGGTTAAGAAATAAATGAGCAGCATTCAGGCAAAAATTTTCAAATACAGAAGCTACACTCCAATTCCGTTTCTGGTTCTTATGTTATTATTCAGGTCTCCTAATATTTACAGTATTATAATAGGTTTTATTGTTGCAGCCTCAGGAGAGATGATAAGGCTCTGGGGTGTAAGTTATGCAGGAAGCGAGACCAGGACAACGGGGGCCGTTGGCGGCACTTACCTGGTTATCAGCGGGCCTTTCGGCCATACGAGGAATCCCCTTTATGTAGGCAACATTCTTCTTTACATGGGTATCGGGATCATGTCTCTGGCATTATTCCCCTACCTGCAGATTGCGGCATTTGTTTTCTTCTACATGCAGTACAAGTTTATCATAAATGAAGAGGAAGCATATTTAAGGAAAGCCTTCGGCGCGCAGTACGAAGAGTACTACAAAAATGTTCCTCGCTTTCTGCCCAGGATTTCGGCTTATAAGAACAACAATGTTACACAGCCGAAATACAACATTGCAGCAGGCCTCAAGTCGGAAAGAAGGACGCTTCAGGCCTTCAGCATAGTTTCTTTGACAATTATCATAATCTGGTTCGTGAGCAGATATTGACAAAAAATTTGCTGATCGTAGCAGGCGAAGCCTCGGGAGACATGCACGGGGCCTCACTAATAAGGGAGATTAAAAGGCAGAGTCCGGGAGTTTCCATTTCAGGCATCGGAGGCCCGAAGATGGAAGCCGAAGGGATGGAGATACTGTTTCATATAAGGCAGATGGCTTTTCTGGGGTTTGCCGAGGTAATAAGGCATCTTCCTTTTATAAAAAAAGTTCAGTCGGCTTTAATAGAAGAAGTAAGAAGTAAAAACATAGACACTGTTGTTCTTATTGATTATCCCGGATTTAACCTTAGCATTGCAAGGAAGTTTAAGGCGCTGGGGCTTAAGGTTATTTACTACATTTCCCCGCAGGTATGGGCCTGGGGTAAAGGCAGGCTGAGGAAGATAAAAAAAGTTGTTGATAAGATGATAGTCATTCTGCCTTTCGAGGAAAAGTTCTTTAAGGATGCGGGCATTGAGGTTGAATACGTAGGGCATCCTCTTCTGGAACAAATTGAAAGGTACAGCTATCTAACCAAGGAAGAGCTTTACAGGCATTTTGGTTTTGACGAAAGCAAGGATCTGCTGCTGCTGCTTCCGGGCAGCCGTCATCAGGAGATCGGGCGCATTTTCCCCGAGACAATTAAGGCGGCAAGAGAAGTCTCAGAGAAATTTAATCTGGAGACTGTTGTAGCTTGTTCTTCAAATATTGACGAAGGAATTTTCAGGCAGCTTGCTCCTGAAGTTCCCTTTAAGGTTGTAAAGGATCATACGTATGACTTGTTCAGGTATGCAAAGTTCGGGATAATAAAGTCGGGAACCTCGACTCTTGAGGCGGCATTATTTCATCTTCCGATGGTAGTTGTTTATGCCACGAGTTATCTGACTTATCTGATCGGCAGGAGTGTAATTGAGATAGACAAGATAAGTCTGGTCAATATCATAGCCGGTGAGAAGATTGTTGAAGAGCTGATACAGAATGATGTAAACAGCGGGAAGATTTACTCGGCCTGTGCTTCTATGCTCTCGAGTGAAGAGAGTCTGGAGGCGATGAAAGGCAGGTTAAAGGCTTTAGAAGAGAAGTTAGGCACTACGGGTGTATCGAGAAGGTCAGCCGAGATAGTCTTAGGGTACCTGAAATAAGTCAGTTAAGAATTCCGGAAGATACAGGGAAATATTATAAATGAAGCCGAAAAAACTTGGACAGGACATATTAAGATTCCTGGGCAATTATTTCCTTTTTTCCGGAATATCGTTGCTCTTAAAGACGCTGAAGATTAGTTCGAGGAACAGGGATCATTTCGACCGTCTTGTAAAGGAGGACAGGAACTTTGTCTTTGCATTCTGGCACGGTTCGATGCTTATTCCATGGTACATTAACCGGGATCTTAAGTTTTCGGCCCTTGTAAGCAGGAGCAAAGACGGGAGTCTGCTTGAGAAGATACTGGCGAAATGGAAATACAGGGTAATTCGCGGCTCAAGCAACGACGGAGGGACTCAGGCATTAAAGCTCCTGCTTCAGGCAGCCACTTCAGGCCGTCCAATTGCAATAACGCCAGACGGGCCCAAAGGTCCCTACCACAAATTAAAGGCAGGGGCCGTAGTAGTGGCGAAGAAGGCAGGCATTCCGCTCATACTAGTAGGTGTGGGAGTTAAGGAGAAAAGAATTTTAAGAAGCTGGGACCGTTTTGAATTGCCGAAGTTTTTCACGAGTATTAATCTGGTTTTTTCTGATCCGGTTTTTGTTAGCAGTGAGCTGAGCTATGAGGAAACAACAAAACTCATTGAAGAATGTGAACGTAAGCTGAACGATTTACAGGAAGAGGCAGGAAATTTCTGATGTTGTTTTTAAGAATCATATTATTCCCTTTGACTCCAATTTACAGGTGGATCATCGGGATAAGGAATTACCTTTTCGACAGAGGCATTTACAAGTCGGAAAGAGTGGACGCCAGGGTAATATCGATTGGGAATATTACTGTGGGCGGATCGGGGAAAACCCCAGCTGTAATAATGGTAACGGAGATACTGAAGAAAGCCGGGAAGAAAGTTGGTGTCTTAAGCCGGGGATACGGAAGGAGTTCGAAGGGTTACCGTCTGGTTTCTGAAGGGAAAGAGATTCAGACTGAGGTCAGTGCCTGCGGTGACGAGATATATCTGACGGCATTAGAATGCAGTGTTCCGGCGGCAGTAAGTGAAAAAAGGGTTGAAGGCGCGCGCCGGATGCTCCGGGATACAGACGTTGAAGTAATTGTGCTTGATGATGCATTTCAGCACAGGTGGATCCAAAGGGATCTGAACATTCTCATCTTCGACAACAGTTTTCTCTTAAAGGCGGGGGGAATGGATCAGAATCTTCTTCCCGTAGGGTTAATGCGTGAGCCGTTCTCGGCCATAAGGCGTGCCGATGCGGTAATCATTAACAGGAAATTTTCCACGATCGGATTTTTACCTCCTCAGCTGAGGGGATATTTCGACAAGAAAAAGATATTCAATGCCTTTTACAGGGCAGCCGGGCTCTTTGACGTAAAAAGCCACAGGTATTACGATCTGCAGGATTTCAGGGGGCAGAAGAGTCTTGTCATCAGCGGGATTGCGAATCCTCAGTCGTTCTTAAATATACTGATACAGTCCAATATTGATACTGAGAATCAGCTTTTGTTTAAGGATCACAAGGATTATACGGTCAAAGACATACAGGCGATAAGGAAAGCATTTTATTCAACCAATTCGCATTGTGTTATCACGACGCAGAAGGATGCCGTAAAGCTCTCCGGTTTTGCCAAAGAGCTGGATGATATAGACATTTATTATCTGAAGATTGAGATGGACATAGAAAGCAGGGCAGAATTTGAAGAATTCCTGCTGAATAAAATAGAAGTTTAGCAATAAAGTTTGTAAAATTATAATTGCGGTTTAAATTGAGTGTTTTGATTTTTTCTTACTTGTGCTGTATAGACTATACAGTGCAGAGGTCCTAAAATGCTCCGGGGTCAGGAAAAGAAAAAGGCCCGGGGCGGTAATGTAAAATAACTGTCTTAATATAATCTGACCAAATGGTCAATAGATTATGTAATATTAATTAACAATGGAATGGAGGAAACTTAATGGCTAAGACCCCAAAGTATGTTTATTTCTTTGGTGCCGGAAAAGCTGAAGGAAGAGCAGACATGAAAAACCTGCTCGGCGGAAAGGGTGCAAACCTGGCCGAGATGGTTAATATCGGGCTGCCTGTACCAGCCGGCTTTACAATCACCACTGAGGTATGTACATATTACTACGACAACAAGAAGAAGTATCCAGCTGAGCTTCAGAAGTCGGTACTCGATGCACTGAAGAAAGTTGAAAAGGAAATGGGAGCCAAGTTCGGCGATCCAAAGAACCCGCTTTTGGTTTCAGTCAGGAGTGGTGCCAGAGCTTCAATGCCTGGTATGATGGATACGATCTTAAATCTCGGTTTGAACGATGTTACCGTTGAAGGCCTGATTGCCAAGACAAACAACCCGAGATTTGCTTACGATTCATACAGAAGATTTGTTCAGATGTATGGCGACGTTGTTTTGGGACTTAAACCTGTCGAAAAGCATGAACTCGACCCGTTCGAAGTCATCTTAGACAAGAAAAAGCACGAGAACGGAATCACAAAAGATACAGATCTTACAGCCGAGCACCTGAAGGAACTGGTCAATGAATTCAAGGCTGAGATCCTCGCCAAGACCGGCAACAGCTTCCCTGATGACCCGATGACACAGCTCTGGGGAGCAATAGGCGCTGTATTCGGTTCATGGATGAACGACAGAGCCATCGTTTACAGAAAGCTTAACGACATACCCGCAAGCTGGGGTACAGCCGTTAACGTTCAGTCGATGGTATTCGGCAACATGGGCGAAGATTCAGGTACAGGCGTTGCATTTACAAGAGACGCAGCAAGTGGCGAAAACGTATTCTACGGAGAATACCTTTTCAACGCTCAGGGTGAAGACGTTGTTGCAGGCGTCAGGACTCCTCTTCCAATAGCAAAGCTGAAGGAAGACAACGCAAAGATCTACAAGCAGCTTGACGACATCAGAAAGAAGCTTGAGAAGCATTACAAGGATATGATGGACATCGAGTTCACAATTCAGCAGGGCAAGCTCTGGATGCTTCAGTGCCGTGTTGGAAAGAGAACAGGTTTTGCGGCCATCAGAATCGCTCATGAAATGGTTCGCGAAAGACTCATCTCACGTGAAGAAGCATTAATGAGAATTGAACCTGAGCAGCTCAACCAGCTCTTAAGGCCGATCTTTGATGCAAAGGAAAAGAAGAAAGCAGTTGATGAAGGCAGACTTATTGCCAAAGGTCTCAACGCAGGTCCGGGCGCCGCTTCAGGCAAAGTTGTCTTCTCAGCCGAAGAAGCTGAAGAAGAAGCAGCCAAGGGCGAAAAGGTTGTTCTGGTAAGAATAGAAACCTCTCCTGAAGATATCAAGGGTATGAACGCTGCCGTTGGTATTTTAACAGCAAGAGGCGGTATGACTTCACACGCCGCGCTGGTTGCCCGTCAGATGGGCAAGGTATGCGTTGCAGGATGCGGTAACCTCCTGATCAACTACTCTGCCGGAACCATCAGGGTAACAGGCAAAGACGTAGTAATTAAGAGAGGCGAATATATTTCTATCGACGGATCTACGGGTGAAGTTATAGTTGGAAAACTTGAGACCAAGCCTTCAGAGGTTGTTCAGGTACTTATCACAAAGACCATGAAGCCTCAGGATTCAGCCGTATTCAAGACATACAACGATCTTATGACATGGGCCGACAAAGTAAGGCGCCTTGGCATCAGAACCAACGCAGATCAGCCTGATCAGGCACAGAATGCAATTGCATTCGGAGCCGAAGGTATAGGGCTCTGCCGTACAGAGCACATGTTCTTCGGTGAAAACAGAATCCTTTCTGTAAGAGAAATGATCCTGGCAGAAACAGTTGAAGAAAGAAAGGCTGCTCTTGCAAAACTTCTTCCTTTCCAGAGAGACGACTTTGAAGGACTCTTCCTGGCAATGGGTGGAAGGCCAACTACAATCAGGACACTGGATCCGCCGTTGCATGAATTCCTGCCTCACGAAGCTGCTGAGATCAAGGATGTTGCAGACGCACTGAAAGTTCCTGTTCAGAAAGTAAAGGACAAGATCGACTCTCTGCATGAATTCAACCCGATGCTCGGTTTCAGGGGCTGCCGTCTTGGTATCAGCTATCCTGAAATCACAGAAATGCAGGCCAGGGCAATCTTTGAAGCAGCATGCAATGTTGCAAAGAAGAAGGTCAAAGTTAAGCCTGAAATTATGATTCCTCTTGTTAGCACAGTTGAAGAGCTGAAGCTTCAGGAAGAGATCGTAAGAAGAGTTGCTTCTGAAGTTATGAAAGAAAAGGGTGTTAAGGTTGATTATCTGGTCGGAACAATGATTGAGCTGCCGAGAGCCGCTTTAACAGCCGACAAGATAGCCGAACGCGCTCAGTTCTTCAGTTTTGGAACTAACGATCTTACACAGACAACATTCGGTCTTTCGAGAGATGACGCCGGCAAGTTCCTTCCGCTTTATGTTGAGAAAGAAATTCTTCCGGTTGATCCTTTCATTTCAATTGACGTAGACGGCGTTGGCCAGTTAGTTGAAATAGGCACACAGAAGGGCCGTTCAGTAAGGCCTGACCTTAAGGTTGGTATCTGCGGCGAGCACGGAGGCGAACCTGCCTCAGTTGAATTCTGCCACAGGGCTGGTCTGAACTATGTCAGCTGTTCACCATTCAGAGTTCCAATTGCACGCCTTGCCGCTGCAAGGGCAGCTTTGAAGGAGCAGCAGTCAAAGGCAGTCAGTGCAGCAAAGCCAGCAGTTAAGGCAGCTGCAAAGAAGGTTGCGAAGCCGCTTGCGAAAAAAGCAGCAGCCAAGAAGCCTGCAGCCAAGCCGGCAGCCAAAGCTGCAGTCAAAACTACAGCAAAACCTGCAGCCAAAACTGCAGCCAAGCCTGCAGCCAAGACTGCTGTAAAGAAAGCTGCCCAGACGAAGGCCGCTCCAAAGAAAGCCGTTGTTGTAAAGAAGGCTGGAAAAGGAGCTGCAAAGCCTGCAGTTAAGAAAGCAAACAAGAAAAAATAAATGATTAGATGAAGCAGCAGCCCGGCTTTCGGGCCGGGACTGCTGTTTTACTATTAAATTGGCTTTATTCATGATAGTAAGGAGACCAAATGAAACTATCGGACTTTAATTTCAACTTACCAAAGACTCAAATAGCCAAATTTCCGGTTGAACCCAGGGATAGCGCGAAACTGATGGTGCTCGACAGGGAACATCAGACTATAGAAACCAAAGTGTTCAGCGATATTATTGATTATATGGAAAAAGGAGACGTCCTGGTTGTAAACGAAACAAAAGTTATTCAGGCACGTTTATATGGGAAAAAAGAAAGAACCAATGCAAAGATCGAGGTCTTTTTATTAAGGGAACTGAACAAGGAAGAATGCATCTGGGATGTTATAGTAGATCCTGCAAGGAAGGTAAGAATAGGCAACAGGATATATTTCAACGATAAGCTCTGGTGCGAGGTTATAGACAATACAACTTCGCGCGGCCGCACGGTTCGTTTCAATCAGCCGGGCAATGTTTTTAAGGCCGTCGAGAAAATAGGGCTTACTCCCCTTCCCCCATACATCAAAAGAGACCCGGTGCCGGAAGACAAGGAAAATTATCAGACTGTCTATGCGAAAGTTGACGGTGCCGTTGCAGCCCCCACAGCAGGGCTTCATTTTACCGAAGAGCTCCTTGACAAAATAAAGAAAAAAGGGATCAAAATTGCACCCGTAGTCCTGCACATAGGTCTTGGGACTTTCCGTCCTGTAGAGGTAGAAGATCTTACGAAGCACAAAATGGATTCCGAGTTTTTTGAAATTTCGACTCAGTCGGCAGACATAATAAACAAGGCCATACAGAACAAGCACAAAGTTTTTGTAACCGGCACAAGTTCAACGCGTGCGCTTGAGAGCAGCGTTACGGCCGAAGGTTTTGTAAAGCCGAATCACGGCTGGACAGATAAATTTATCTTTCCGCCATATGATTTTAAGATAGTGCAGAGACTCATAACCAACTTCCATGCGCCGGAATCCACACTTATAATGCTTGCCGCAGCATTTGCCGGATATGATCTTCTGATGAAGGCATACAAGAAAGCATTAAAGGAAAACTACAGGTTCTTAAGTTATGGCGACGCGATGCTGATCATATGAGGACAATAGCAGTAATACCTGCCGGCGGGCAGGGAAAGCGTTTTGGTTGTGAAGTTCCCAAGCAGTATCAGAAGGTACACGGGCGGGAGCTGATTGCCTACACGCTGGAGGTGTTTGAGAAATCAGATTCAGTTGATGAAATAGTTGTAGCTGCGCAGCCGGAATATTTTGAACTTCTGGAGAAAATTGCAGATAAATATGAGTTTACAAAGCTAAAACATATTGTAAACGGAGGCAAAGAAAGGCAGGACTCCGTCTTCAATGCCATCAATTCAATTAAGGCCGATAAAGAGGATCTAATTGCGGTACACGATGCCGCACGGCCCCTTTTAAGCCATAGTATTTTAACTGAAGCCATAAAGCAGGCCGAAGAGTTCGAAAGCGTGCTGGTCTGCATTAAGGCGCGGGATACACTTGTCAAGGGGGATGAGTTTGTTGCTTCGTTCCTGGACAGGGATGGTGTATTTTACGCCCAGACGCCGCAAATTTTCAAGTATCATATCATCAGGCGTGCGCTTGAAGATGCCTTTGAGGCGAATTTTTACGGGACTGATGAATCGATGCTGGTAACAAGAGCCGGATTTAAGGTAAAAATTGTAGAGGGTTCGGTACTTAATTTCAAGATTACGACCAGGCCCGACATTGAGCTGTTTGAAAAGATATGCGGGATTTTGTAAATTCTGTGCCACGGGGCACATAATTATTCATTTTCCCGGATTATACTGAAAATTTCGCTCATTTAACAGTAGCTATAATAGAATTTTATATTGATATTATACACCGTTATTTATATAATTTTTTAGATGTTAATCATTTTCAAGTAATTTCGATATGTATCTCTTAACAACAATCATATTATTATCGTATCTGATCGGGTCAATACCCACAAGTATCATTATAGGTAAGCTGGTAAAAGGAATCGACATAAGAAACTACGGCAGCGGTAATGCCGGAGGGACAAACGTATACAGGGTTTTAGGCTGGAAATACGGCATACTGGTCATTCTTCTGGACGCTCTCAAAGGGGCGCTGGCAGTTGTGCTTGTAGCCAGGCTGCACTATGGAAGTTTCCCTTTCGAGAACGCCACGCCCTTTGACGATTTTACATTAGTCCAGATCATTGCAGGTGTTGCCGCGGTTATAGGGCACATCTGGACAATTTTTGCCGGTTTCAGGGGTGGAAAAGGGATTGCAACGGCTTTAGGCATGCTGATGTCGATTATTACGGTGGACATGCTCTTTGCAATAGGGGTTTTCATCATTGTAGTAATGATTTCGAAGTATATTTCGCTCGGGTCAATTCTGGGCGCCATATCGGTACCATTAATATTGTTTGTCCGCGAAAACATTTTTCATGCTAACATACAGGGATACGGCGTTGTACTTCCCTTCTCAATCGGGATCTGTTTACTGATAATCTATACACACCGCGCAAATCTTGGCAGAATCTTCAGCGGGAAAGAGAACAGGATATCCTTGTCAGGCAGGAAAAAAGCTTAAGGTACCTCGAATTTAATTTAAGAGAGAGAGACTGGACGTCCATGGAGGCGGACTTTCTCTCTTATTTTTTATATTTCCGCATTTCTCCTTACTTTTACCCGTTTACATTTTTCCATAAAAAAGATATTTTTCATTGCCGGAAATTTTAAGTAAAATTCTGCCTTTCTGCGGCAGACCACAGAATTTTAACACACATGAGAATTAAGAGAATATGAATATTTCAGTTTTAGGCGCAGGCGGCTGGGGAACAACTCTTGCCATACTGCTACATTATAACGGCCACAAGGTTTCCTTATGGGAGTATGACCGTCAGTACGCAAAAACCCTGGCTAAGATAAGGGAAAACAAGCTTTACCTGCCGGGCGTTCAGATACCTGAGGAGATGATAATTACGCATAACCTGGATGACGCCCTGGATAACAATCACATGACAGTTATGGCCGTGCCCTCGCAGTTCTTAAGGAGCGTGGTAAAGAAAATAGATTATCCGCAGATAAAGAATTCAATTCTTGTAAGTGTAGCCAAGGGAATTGAGAACAAGTCGCTTCTTACGATGTCGCAGATGTTAAAAGACGAAATTCCGCAGTTAAGTGAAGAGCAGATAGGCGTGCTTTCAGGTCCGAGTCATGCCGAAGAGGTAAGCCGCCGGATTCCGACGGCTGTAGTTGCGGCTTCAAAGTCGGAGGCCACTTCAAAAAGCATACAGGCGGCATTTATAGTGTCATATTTCAGGGTTTATTCATCGACAGATATACTGGGTGTTGAGCTTGGAGGCGCGGTAAAGAACGTAATTGCAATAGGAGCCGGGATTATTGACGGAGCCAAGTTCGGTGACAACACAAAAGCAGCCATTATGACCCGTGGCATCGCAGAGATCTCGAGGCTTGGTGTAGCGATGGGGGCAAAGGCAGAGACGTTTGCAGGACTTTCGGGCATGGGGGATTTAATTGTTACGTGCATGAGCCGTCACAGCCGCAACCGTTTTGTTGGTGAAAAGATAGGTGAAGGAAAGACGTTAAAGCAGGTATTAAAGTCGATGACAATGGTAGCCGAAGGGGTTGAGACCTGCCGTTCGGTAAAGAATCTGGCAGAAAGCCACAAAGTAAGTACGCCTATAGTAGACGAGGTTTATTCGGTTTTATTTGAGGACAAGGATCCTGTCAAGGCCACAACGGACCTCATGACGAGAGACATGAAGTCAGAATAATTAAACAAAAAACCCGCCTTTTAGGCGGGTTTTTTGTTTATGCCTGCTTTGCGGCAAGAGCCTGGAGGCGTTTGATCCTTTCCTCTATGGGCGGATGGGTTGAGAATACCTTGAGGAATGATTTGCCTGAAAGGGGGCTTACAATGAACAGGTGCGCCGATGAGGGTTGAGCATTAAGCATCGGCATTCTTTCGTTGTACAAATTGAGCTTATTTAAGGCTGAGGCCAGCATTAAGGGTTTGCCAGAGATTTCAGATCCCCCCTCGTCAGCCAGGTACTCCCTGGATCTTGAAATTGCGAGCTGAATGAGCATAGCGATAATAGGAGATAAAATAAGCAGGAATATGCCGCCTATCCCCTCTCCGTCGCGGTCGCGGTCGCGTCCGCCACCGCCGAACATCAGAGCCCAGCCTGCCATGCGGGCTACAAAAGTAATTGTGCCTACAAGTGTGGCTACGATGGTGCCGATAAGTATATCGCGGTGTTTTACGTGCGCCAGCTCGTGGCCAATAACACCTGCAAGTTCCTCATCGGAGAGTATCTCAAGAATGCCCGTTGTAACCGCAACAGCAGCGTTCTCCGGGTTTCTTCCAGTGGCAAACGCGTTTGGCGACGGGTTTTCCATTACATAAACCTTAGGCATCGGGAGCTTTGCATTTTCAGCCAGACCGCGAACAATTCTGTAAAGGCCGGGGAATTCATCTTCCGTTACCTTCCGGGCTCCGTACATTGTAAGGACGATCTTGTCGGAGAACCAGTAGGAGCCGAAATTCATCACGAGTGAAAATATAAAAGCCAACATTATCCCTCTTTCTCCTCCAAGCAGCCCCCCTACAAAGAGGAAAAGTATCATCATGAGGGTCATAAAAAACACGGTTTTTAGTGTATTCATTTTTCTTCTCTATTTTAAAAAATTATTATGAGCTTTTTTGTGTAAAACAGTATAAAAATACACTGCCAATTTCTGAATATTTAACATATTTTCATACCTTTTTGTTTCCTTAAAAGTGCCCTGTGAAACTAATCACATTCCTTTTCCACATTTGCCTTGCCATTATTTGCAAATATACTTAAAATACCGTATCAATTTTGAGGAAATTAATGAAGTTTTACCGGATTTTTCTGCT
>JBLMYS010000152.1:0-4577 GCA_050258415.1 Acidobacteriota bacterium
TGAAAATCTCAGGATAATTTTCCATTTCATCGAAGTTAATAACAAATTCTTTCAGCTTTGGGTCGCTTACCCCTGTGGGGTTACGCACCATAGCGTTTACCTGAGAAATAAAAGGGTCATGTAGAAACATTTTCAGGCATTCGGATCCCACCAGTCCGGTAGCCCCGCAGAGAAGAACCTTGATATTAGTTTCCATAGCGGCATCTTCATTTTGTTTCAAAATCCCGGTTAATCGTTCATTATCACAAGCACAAACTTTAAAGGTAAGTTTATAAAATTGCCGCCCATTGTCAAGACTAACGTCTGCGGAGAGTCGTGGCTAATCAGTCGTGGCTAATCAACTGAGAAAGCCAGCTAAAGCTGGCTCAAAGACTTGGGATCGCATATACATGCCATGTCAGTATAAATACGCCTTTAAAAACCGCATACACATGTCGTTGCTCAAGGCAGAATATATTGGTATTAATGTATTGAGAATTTAATCTTCCTGTAAAATACAAGGTCCTTTAGAATAGATTTTATCCGGCAGACGGAATAATTAAATCAACATTCTAGCAACTAACCCAGGCGGAGGAAGGCCATGAAAGCAGCACTCAAAAACCGCTTAAATAACACTCCCAGTATGGAAGAACTTGTATTTGCCAACCGGAACAAGGCATACGGCGCTTATGTCTTAAGGAAAATGTATCCCCGGAATCTTATGATCGCCTTCTGGCTCGCGGTTACAATCTTTGCCGGCAGCGTAACCACCCCGCTTTTACTCAGAAGCCATGCCGGAGAAAACGGCCTTACAGCAATAACAAAAGGAAGCATTGTACTGGATGCCATAACTCTGACATCGGTTACCAAAGAGCTGAACCTTGAGGAAATTGCAAAGCTGATCCCGAAGGTAAGCACATTTAAATACATGGCCCCTCTTGTAAGGCCGGATGCCGAGGTTATAGAGGATTATACGCCGGATGTAAGTATGCTGAAGGATGCCATTCCGGGAATGGTTACAAGAAAAGGCAATGACGCAGGAATTGACGTAACTCTTATAGATGTAAAGGAGCCTGTAAATACGGACATAGTAAAGGACAACACCAATGAGGATAATACCATATTCACATGGGCCGAGGAGATGCCCCGCTTCAGCGAGGGTGAAGATGCACTTCTTTCATTCCTTATGGAAAACATCCGTTACCCTGAACTTGCCAGCAGGGTTGGTGTTGAAGGCAAGGTCATGGTTAGCTTTACAGTTGAAAAAAGCGGAGCCTTGAGCAATATGAGGGTTATAAAGAGCATCGGCGGAGGATGCGACGAGGAAGCCATGAGGGTAATTGCCCTTACAGCAGGCAAATGGATTCCAGGCAAACAAAATGGCAAGGCCGTTAAAGTAAACATGAGCATCCCGATTTTATTTAAGCTTCATTAAAAATAGATCTTTTTTCGTACCTCTGTTCTCATTAGACTCCTCCCGGGGAAGCCCCGGCCAAAGGCCGGGGCTTTTCTTTTTCCTAAAGGCAATCCCCTCCAAATAGACTTTAAAAAAACATACGTTTTGCTTATTTCTTATTAAATACACTATTGAGAGGTAAAACCATGAAAATTGGAATTGCGGCCGACCACGGCGGTTATGAAATAAAAGAAAAAGTTGCCGCCTTCCTCCGCACAGAAGGCCACACGGTAACCGACTATGGAGCATACAGGTTTTCAGCTGATGACGACTATCCCGACTTCGTTATCCCCCTTTCGCACGCTGTTGCTTCCCGCGAGGTAGAACGCGGCATTGCCATCTGCGGAAGCGGCGTCGGCGCCTCAGTGGCCGCAAATAAAATACCCGGCGTAAGAGCGGCTTTAATTCACGACTGCTACTCGGCACGCCAGGGGGTTGAAGACGATAATATTAACGTAATCTGCTTCGGCGGCAGAGTAATGGGCTACTCTTTAATGAAGGAACTTATCACTGCTTTCCTTAAAGCCCAATTCTCCCAAGCCGAACGGCATAAAAGGCGGCTTGGGAAAGTCGCACACCTGGAATTGAAAGGAGAAGAAAATATGGCAACCGGCAGAATGAATCCATTAATCAAAGTAGGAGAATACCTGCAGAGCATTTGGCTCGATAACTTAAACAGACAGATGATTAAAAACGGAAAACTCAAAAAGTTTATAGAAGAAGACGGCTTAAGCGGAATTACCTCCAACCCCGCTATATTTGAAAAGGCAATAGTGGAAGGAGAAGAATACTTAAGCGACATACGCACCCTCGTAATGCAGGGCAGAGCAAAAGAAAAAATCTATGAGGAACTTACCATCCGCGACATTCAGGATGCAGCCGACCTCCTGAGGCCTGTTTTCGATAAGGCTCAGGGACAGGATGGCTTCGTAAGCCTTGAGGTATCTCCATACCTCGCTCACAAGACTGAAAACACAATTAAAGAGGCCCACCACCTCTGGGAAAAGGTGAACCGGCCCAACGTGATGATTAAAGTCCCTGCCATTACTGAAAGCATCCCCGCTATAAGACAGCTTATCAGCGACGGAATAAATATCAATATCACACTCTTATTCGGACTCGACCGCTACCGCGAAATAATTGAGGCTTACTTATCAGCCCTCGAGGAAAGAGTTGAGGCGGGAAGACCCATTAATAATTTAGCCTCTGTTGCAAGCTTCTTCTTAAGCCGCATAGACGTTATGGTTGACCCGATGCTTGAGAAGATTGCAGAGGAAGGTGGCAAAAAAGGCGAACTGGCAAAATCCTTAACCGGGCAGATTGCCATTTCCTGCGCCAAGGTGGCTTACAGAATCTTCCAGGAACAGTTTGAAAGCGACCGCTACAGGGATCTCTTAAACCACGGAGCACACGTGCAGCGCCTGCTCTGGGCAAGTACGGGTACAAAAAACCCCGCCTATAGCGATATAAAATATATTGAGCCTTTAATCGGGCCCGATACCATTAACACTATGCCTGAGAAAACTCTTGAGGCTTACCGCGACCACGGCAATCCCGAACCCCGGCTAGAAAAAGGCGTTGACCAGGCATTTAAGGCACTACACCAGCTGAAGGAACTAGGAATTGATATAGATCAGGTTACACAAAAGCTTGAAGTCGAAGCTGTCGATAAATTCATTCAGCCCTACGACAAGCTGATGCAGACTTTGGAAGGCAAGATCAGAAGCATGCAGGAGAAAAACCTGTCCAGGTAAAGTGTAAAGTTGTTCTCTTTTTTATTCACCGGAAAAGAAAGGAATTGAGATGGAATCTGCCAGACAGCCCGATCCGTGCGTTCTTGTTGTCTTCGGAGCAGGAGGCGACCTGACATGGCGCAAAATAGTGCCGGCGCTCTTTAACCTCTATGCCGGCGGCTGGCTGCCGGAAAATTTCCAGATGATAGGGCTCGATATTAAGGAAATGAGTAACGAAGAGTACCGAGCCCACCTGAAAGAAAGAGTCGTCAGCATTTCCCCTGAAGCAAAGGCTGACGGAAGCTGGAAGGAATTTTCATCCAATATTTCCTACCTGAAAGCCGATTTTACAAATCTGCAGGTTTTCAATAAACTCCACAGGCAGCTGGAAAGTATCAACAAAGAGTGGAAAGTAAAAGCTAATCAGATCTTTTATCTTGCCGTGCCGCCACGCTTTATTGAACCTATTGCCGAGGAGATCGGTCAGTCGGGCCTGGCTAAGGATGAAAAACATTGCCGCATCGTGGCCGAAAAGCCATTCGGACGCGACCTGGAAAGCGCACGCGAGCTGAACCGCATTCTCCTTAAAATATTTAATGAATCGCAGATATACCGCATCGACCATTTTCTCGGCAAGGAAACGGTCCAGAATATCCTCGCCTTCCGCTTCGCTAATGCCCTTTTTGAACCGGTGTGGAACCGCAACTATATTGATAACGTGCAGATTACTGTAGCCGAACAGCTGGGCGTTGAGCACAGGGGCTCTTATTACGATAACGCCGGGGCCTTCCGGGATATGATACAGAACCACCTGCTTCAAATCCTCTGCCTTATTGCAATGGAGCCTCCCGTTTCATTCGGAGCCGATGAACTGCGTAACAGAAAAGTCGACGTGCTGCACTCAATTCAGTGTTACCGCGAAAGTGACGTTCATAAGTACGCCGTGCGGGGGCAGTATGGACCGGGCTGGATCGAAGGGCAGCACGTGAAGGGCTACCGCGAGGAGCCCGGCGTGAACCCAAACTCCAATACCGAGACCTTTGCGGCCGTAAAATTCTTCATCAATAACTGGCGCTGGCACGGTGTGCCTTTCTATCTCAGGACAGGAAAACATATGGCTGAGACCGTCTCTATCGTAACCGTGGAATTTAACCCCGTTCCTTTCGACGCCTTCCCTCCTGAATCAACCATTAACTGGCACCCTAACCGGCTTATTCTAGGCATTCAGCCAGAGAAAGGAATCAGGCTTAATATTCAGGGGAAACGCCCGGGACTTAAGATGGCATTTAACCCCGTTGATATGGTCTTTAACTACAGCGACGTCTATACCGAGGAGCCGCCTGAGGCCTACGAGACACTCCTGCTCGATATAATGCTCGGCGATCAGACGCTATTCATGAGGGAGGACC
>JBLMYS010000153.1:0-7950 GCA_050258415.1 Acidobacteriota bacterium
ACCTCACCGCCCAGAATGTTATATACCTTAAGCGTTACATCCGATGCCTCGGGAATTGAATAGTCAATCTGCGTCCCTGGATTAAATGGATTGGGATAATTCTGGCTCAGACTGTATTCAATCGGAATAACAACCTCTCCTGTATCACTTGTGTTTACTAATTCATGATACTTTTTCCTGGCACTCTGAACCGTATTCCTTAAGTCCGCCAGTGTCTCTCCTGCAAAAACTGCAAAGGCTACTTCAAGCGTGTCGTTGGCTTTTACATTATACGGGCCTCCGGAGACCACCATGGAAATATCCCCCGTTCCGGCGCTCGGTTTCTGCGTGGAAAGAGTGGTCCATTTTTCCTGCTTTGTAAATTCATTTTGATTCGGCGTATATAAACCCACCCCCCCGTCAGAGCCGTCGTTGCGTATGGCATAATAATTAAAATCATTTGATGAGACGAGCGCGCATCCTGCAACTACACCCGGACGGCTTAACTGGCTATAGGCATAGCCGAATTTATATTCATTTTCCCATTCAGCTTTGTCAGCCGTTGCCGTATCGGCGTTAATGTCCCAGTCCAGGAACAGTCCCGCGCGCAAACCGGTCAGGTCACTACCGCTTTTGTTTGCCATACGGTACCTTAATATTACAAATTTGTCATCAGGCGATTGGGCGTATGTATAAGAACGAAGAGTTGTTTCAACTCCCAGGCTGTAGCTCCCGGCGTCATCGTCATTAAACATGGTAAACCCTTCATAGCCTCCCGTGGACTGATTTTTAGCCATCGTAAAATTCTTCAGCACCTTAAAATCTTTATCCTGAACATCACCCATTCTTGCAGCATCCGAGAGCTTATCGGGTGAAGTTCCATACATAAGAGCTCCTTCAAACAGAAGGTTCGATCCGCCGTTATAACGGAAGCCATCGCCTTCAAAATTCATCGGGTAGTCGTTAAAACCCAGATTCCCCTTGCTCGTTATAGTAAGGGCGGCTTTTCCCGATGCCTGCGTCATGTATGATGGGTTAACCTTAACTGTAATGACCTGGTAGTCGGAATAAGAAGCGTCATTATATTTAAGAAGCAGCTTCATTTCGTAATTATTCGGAACGTTGCTGTTTATGGTAAAGCGGAACTTGTTCTGGCTGTTATTAAAACTTGCCAGGGTTTGAATCTGTCCTGCGCTAATTGATGCTCCTGTAACCGAGGCGTACCCGTCCATGCTCTCTAAAGTAATATTCAGTGAAGAGACCGTGCTCAGGTAATTCACAAATTTTCCTGAAAGGGTTATTGTCTCACCGGGTTCAAATACACCGTTATTGTTCCCTTCTTCATCTGAGAAAACAAAATCGTAGCCTCTTACTGACTTTGAGTTTGTGTTATTTAATGCATTAAAGGCATTGATTCTTCCTCCGCCGAGCTGGTATTTATACGCAGGATTGCCGGCGTCAATGTTGTCGCAGTTAACTCTTATCTGCTCTGCTGCCTGGCGGGGTGTATACTGAGGAAAACGTGACAGTACCAGTCCTGCAAGTCCTGCTACAAGCGGTGAAGCCATTGAGGTTCCGGAGAGGCTATCATATGAGGAAGGCTTCCATGTAGAATAGATATTGCTTCCAGGGGCAAAGACATCTACCGTTGGGCCGTAATTTGAGTAGTATGACCTGCTGTCGTTCTGGTCCCGGTCTGTTGAGCCTACTGAAAGGACGCCGTCGAAGGAAGCGGGATATGAAGCCGCGTCCGAATTTTCGTTTCCGGCAGAGGCAACAATAAGCACGTTCTTTGAAAGGGCGTAATCGACCACATCCTGCCCCATCTTTGAAAATCCGTCGCCACCCCAGCTGCAGTTAATTACTTTGGCTCCGTTATCGACGGCATAAATAATCCCCTCATAGCCATAGTCCACATAAACCTCGCCCTGGGAGTCGCGGTCGTCGTCGCGTGAGGTTTTAACGGCCATAATTTTACAGTTAAATCCTATGGAGGCTATCCCTATACCGTTTCCTGTTGTGGCAGCTGCAATTCCGGCCACGTGCGTCCCGTGGTCGGGCCTGTCCTCATCCGGGTTATTGTCGGGAGTTCCGTTAAGTCCGCCGAAGTCCCAGCCTCTTACGTCATCAACATAGCCGTTATGGTCGTCATCAATTCCGTTACCCGGAATTTCTTTTTTGTTTATCCAGATTTTATTTTTAAGATCCGGATGATACCATTCAACTCCTGTATCCACAATGCCGATTATTATAGAATCACTTCCTGCTGTAAAAAATCCCCATGCTTTCTCGGCCTGTATGCGCAGGAGGTTCCACTGCTTGCTGTATGACGGGTCATTTGGAGCTGTACTGGTTTTGTAGACGAAGTGGGGTTCTGCCCAAAGTACATCGCCTGTAGATTTTACCTTTTCGGCCATTTCCCGGGGATCTACCTCTGAGCCGTACTCAACTGTAACTATATCACCCAGACTTCCTGTTTTATCAGGAAATGTATTGGATATGTTTTTAATATTGTAGGCGTTCAGCTTTTTACTTAATGAAGCATATGCAAGGGATTTATTCAGCCTTGCTCCGGACTTCAGCTTTAATACCACTTCACCCCGGAGGTAATGAGTGTTTCCCTGGCCGAGTATCCTTCCGGTCTGAGAGGCGGCGCCGTATGCCAGATTACTTAAAATTAAAAAAAAGAACAGACAGGTAGCTTTTCTTATCATCTTGACGACCTTCACTTTTGTCCGGTAACAGTTCAGGGATCTTCAGAAGGTCCTGAACTGTTACCCTGGTTATTTATAGGGAACTTTGATTAGCAGATTCAAAATAATTATTCTTTTTGTTTATGTCCGGAATTGATGGATCCCCAAGCTCTATTGTTTTAATCTTTCCGCTTGTTCCGCATTCGATCCACGTTGAATCCGAATCTTTCCATACTTCAGCGCCTCTTGGGATATTGACCTTTCTTCCGTCTTCCCACGTTATATTCAGAACGATGGGAACAGGGATCGTCCCTTCATTTGTAATAAGCAATTTTAATTTATTATCTTCAACTTTTACTTCTTTTATTGCCAGGTCCGGATATCCTTTTTCAAAAAACCATTTGTTCCAGAACCAGTTTAAGTCAGTTTTCAGGTAATCATTAAATGTCATGAAGAAGTCATAGGGGCCGGGATGTTTTCCGTTCCAGCGGCTGATGTATTCTCTGAGCGCATTATCGAAGGTTTTCTTTCCGAGTAAAGCTCTCAGCATGTCGTAGGCCACTGCCGGCTTTCTGTAAGAAGCAATTCTGTAGGAAGCCCATTTCATCATATAAGAAAGCGTCATTACAGGCATATCCTGCTCCCCTCCGGCAAAAGCGGCATAGTCCTTTGCATTTTCCATTCTCGGGTCATATCCCGGGGCAAGGGATGCCTGCAGGTCAAATGGAATCATGGTTGCCCACCCCTCATCCATCCACGCATACTTGCGCTCGTTTGTACCCATGTAAAACGGGAAGTATGTATGCGTAATCTCATGGGACGTCACGTGCACGGTTTCGGAGCGGTTTTCCATAGAGCCATCGTTCACCATCATCGGGAACTCCATGCCTCCCTCGCCATTAAAAACTGTAAGACTGGGGTAGGGATAAGCTACGGCCGGAAAGTCAAATGAAAGGCTATGAACTGTTTTTCTTGCAATTTCAGCTACCTCATAGAAATCCTTTGCGGTATCACAATAGGCTGCGCTTATAAAAGTCCTGCGGTGAGTGCTTTTATCCACCTCAATACTCACGCCGTCCCAGAGATAATGACTGCTCATAGCAAAGGCAAAGTCGGGCACATGACTGGCCTTAAAGTGCCACGAGTGGCTCTCCTTATCCTGGTAAATATCTTTTTTTGAAAGATCCTCTTTAGTAACAATGTTAACTATTTTGTCCGAAGTTTTTGCAAGATTTATGCGCTCAATAATTCTGTCTGAAAATATATCTTTGGCATTCTGAAGTTCACCTGTAGCCCATAGGCCAATCCCCCTGGGCTCCGAAAGCTCAACATCATAGTTTGAAAAATCGTTATAGAATTCAACCGTTCCCGTATAGTCTGTCCTGTCCCATCCGTCAATATCGTCATAGACCGCCATCTGGGGGTACCAGTATGCAACCATAAATGTTGAGTCGCCGTAGGAGCCCATCCTGAAGGATCCGTTCGGCATGGTAAAGCTCCAGCTTACTTCAAGCTTAATGCTCGTTTTGGGAAGTATTTTACCGGGTACTTTTACTGTCATGTTAGTACCCGAGCGGCTAACTGTTTTTCTATCTTTTAAGTCAACTCCACTTCCTTCAACATTTAAGCTTTCAATATTAACCCCGTCTGAGAAATATTTATTACTTACCGGAAAGTCCCTTGCGGCTTCGGGTTTCAATATATCCTGATAAAGCCTTACTACAATTTCCTTAAGCGTGTCGGGGCTTTCGTTAAAGTAGGTTATTTCCTCTTTTCCGGTAAGAACTCTTGTTTTCGGGTCAAGCGTGGCCTTAATCTTATAGTCAGAATGGTTCTGCCAGTAGTTTTTGCCCGGCATGCCGCTTAGTGTGCGGGTCTGTTTTTTCACTGCATTTTTAATGTTAAGGGGAACATATAAATCTTTAGTCTGTGGAAATAAATTTGCACTTAAAAGTAAAAGAGTAAATAATATTGGAAGCATGAAGCGTGCAGCTGATAAAGACGGGATCTTCATCTTTTGTCTCCTTGATAATTATATCTGAATCAAAAAATCCCGGAGGCTTTTATAAGGCGTCCGGGATTTATAATTTATTCTTTTTGAAATTTAATCATTACTAGACCTGTTCAAAAACCGTTGTATCGGTTTTAGTGGTCTTTTCAAGTGCGTTTTCAAGGCACTCAATTATATCGGCCGCGTTTTCAATTCCAACAGAGAGCCTTACGAGACCTTCTGTAATTCCTGCGGTTTTTCTTCCTTCCTTGCCCATTGAGGCGTGTGTCATGCTGGCAGGATGCTGAATTAAGGTTTCAATGCCACCAAGGCTTACAGCCAGCTGGCAGAGTTTAACCGAATTCATCATAACCTCTCCTGCCTCGTAACCACCTTCAACTTCAAATGATATTACGCCTCCGTGGCCGCCGTTGTGCTGCCTCTGAGCGATTTCATACTGAGGATGACTCTTCAGGCCAGGATAGGCAACCCACTTGACTAACGGGTGCTTTTCCAGAAATTCAGCCACTATCTGCGCGTTTTCGCAGTGCTTCTGCATTCTGAGTGAAAGAGTTTTTATTCCCCTGTGGACAAGGAATGAGTTAAACGGGTCTATGACGCCGCCAATCTGGTTTAATACTTTTTTGAAAACTTTATAAGTTTCCTCATCCTTAACCACAACAATTCCCGCAACGACATCCGCGTGCCCGTTTAAGAATTTCGTCATGCTGTGAAGGACCACGTCAGCTCCAAATTCAAATGGGCGCTGAAGAGCAGGGCTTAAGAATGTATTATCCACAACGAGCCTGGCTCCGTTTGCGTGTGCAATCTTGGCTGCCCCTTCCAGGTCAGTTATAGAAAGTGTCGGGTTTGCCGGGGTTTCCACGTAAAGCATTTTTGTATTGGGGCGCATCGCCTCTTTTACTTTCTGGAGGTCCGAAGTATCCACAAAAGTGGTCTCCACGCCAAAGTTTGCCATTATTGTGCTCAGAAGCGTTGAAGTAGGCCCATAAACAATTGAAGAGCATACAACGTGGTCGCCTTGTTTAAGCATTGCCATAAAGACAGTGTGAACTGCGGCCATTCCGCTGGCGCAGCCAAGTGCCTTAAAGCCACCTTCTAATCCAGCCACACAATCTTCCAGAGCTTCTACGGTGGGATTTGTCATCCTTGTGTAGATATATCCTTTTTCCTTTCCTGCGAAAAGAGATGCTCCGTGCTGTGCCGAATCAAACCTGAATGTTGAGGTCTGGTAAATTGGAGGAGTTACTGGTCCGAACTCATAACTGCCGATTCCTGAATGAACGCATTTTGTGTCGAAATTCCGGATGTCGTTATTTTTCATAAAAAACCTGGTTTTGTTTTTTAATTATGATTTATTTTTCTTCCGGAACTAAAATAGCTAACGTAGTGAAATATTCAAAGTGGATTTATTTTTGTCTTTGGACGGAAAAAAAGAAACCCTGAAAAGTACTTAGACCTTTCAGGGTTTTAATTTAGCTTCAGATCAATTAAGATCTTATATATCCAGAGCCTCTTCCACTTCTACAGATTCTTTTCCGTTTGAAGTTTCATTGGCCTCATCATCCTCAGAAATTACGCGGGCGATATCTGCAATTGAATCGTCCTCGTTGAGTCTTATGAGTCTTACGCCCTGAGTATTTCTACCCATGACTCTCAGGTCCTTAACGCTCTGGCGAATGATCATTCCCTGTTCGGTCATAATCACGAGTTCGTCATTGTCGTTAACTTCCCTCATTGCTATCATCTTGCCGTTTTTGTCGCTTGTCTTGATAGTAATGATACCCTTGCCTCCTCTGTGGGTCAGTCTGTAATCCTCAAGGTCGGAGCGTTTTCCGTAGCCCTTGTCGGTTACGACAAGAACCGTGGAGGCACGGCTTATTACAATAAGGCCAACAACAGCGTCGCCTTTGCCAAGGTTGATGCCGCGTACGCCGGTTGCGGTACGTCCCATATCGCGGACGTCCTTTTCGGTGAATCGGATAGCCATGCCGTTGCGGGTTCCTAAGATCAGGTCGTTATTGCCGTCAGTTTTCTTAACCTCAATCAGGCGGTCGCCGTCAGTAAGGTTAATGGCGTTAATGCCGCCTTTTCTGACGTTTGAGTATGCTGAAAGGACAGTTTTCTTGACCGTGCCCTGTTCGGTTGCCATTACGAGGTACATGTCGTCTGTAAATTCCTTTACAGAAACGAAAGCCGTGATCTTTTCGTCCTTTTCCTTTTCAATCAGGTTCAGAATCGAACGGCCACGTGAGGCGCGTCCGCCTTCGGGTATCTCATGGACCTTAAGCCAGTAGCACTTGCCCTTATCTGTAAAGAACATTATATAGTGGTGTGTTGAAGCGATGAACATATGCTCAACAAAGTCATCTTCCTTTGTGCCGGCACCGGTAACTCCCTTGCCTCCGCGTCCCTGCTTGCGGTAGCCGCTTACGGGGAAGCGCTTGATGAAGCCGTTGTGAGAAATTGTAACAACAACGTCTTCCTCGGCAATGATGTCCTCCAAAGAGAATTCCTTGTAGTCGCGTATGATATCGGTTCTTCTTTCGTCGCCGTATCTTTCCTTAATAGCCTGGAGTTCCTGAATGATAATCTGGAATCTCTTTTCTTCGCTTGCCAGAATGCCTCTTAATTTTTCAATTAACTTAATTATTTCCCTGTACTCGTCCTCAATTTTCTTTCTTTCGAGGCCTGTAAGTCTCTGGAGTCTCATGTCCAGAATTGCGCGAGCCTGAATTTCGGAAAGCTTGAAGCGCCTCATAAGGTTATTCTTTGCCGTCTCGACGTCTCTTGACTTCTTGATGGTTTCAATCACTTCGTCTATGTTGTCGAGGGCAATTATATAGCCTTCAAGGATGTGGGCTCTTCGTTCTGCGGCGTCGAGTTCGAACTTTGTGCGTCTTATGAGGACTTCCATTCTGTGCTCAAGGAAGTACGACATCATTTCCTTCAGAGTCAGGACTTTCGGTATACCCTTAACCAAGGCGAGCATAATGACGCCGAAGGTGATCTGCATCTGAGTGTGCTTAAAGAGCTGGTTTAAGACCACCTCAGGCTGTGCGTCGCGCTTGAGTTCAATTACAACCCTCATGCCATCGCGGTCCGATTCATCGCGGATGTTCGAGATATCGGTTATTTTTCCCTCGCGCACGAGTTCGGCAATTTTTTCAATGAGGTTCGACTTATTTACCTGGTAAGGGATTTCAGTTACAATGATGTTTTCCCTGTCGTTCTTGAGCGTTTCAACGTTAGCCTTGGCTCTTACAA
>JBLMYS010000154.1:0-6255 GCA_050258415.1 Acidobacteriota bacterium
TGGCTGAATTCCGATGACCGTGATTAAAGCGGCGCCAGGAACCACTTCCTGGCGCATTCCCGTGCACAAACCCGCTCGCCTCCAGCGATCGATTGGTGTCAGGAAATGGTTCCTGACACCATTATGATGTTTAATATTTGTAGAAACCTTCGCCTGTTTTGCGACCGAGTTTGTTGGCGGCTACCATCTTTTTAAGTAATGGACATGGACGGTATTTGCTGTCGTTAAAACCGTTATAAAGGACCTCCATTATGGCCAGGCATACATCGAGTCCTATGAAATCCGCCAGTGTTAATGGCCCCATCGGATGGTTCATCCCCAGCTTCATAACGGTATCTATATCTTCTTTTGAAGCTACACCCTCATACAAGGCAAATATGGCCTCGTTTATCATAGGCATCAGGACCCTGTTGGATATGAACCCCGGATAATCAAATACCTCTACCGGCACCTTGCCCAGCTTCAGTGAAAGGTCCTTTACAGCCTGGAATGTCTCGTCCGATGTCGAGTAGCCTCTTATAATTTCCACCAGCTGCATCATTGGGACGGGATTCATAAAGTGCATGCCGATAAACTTCTCCGCGCGGTGCCCGTTGGAAAGTTCTGTAATTGATATGGACGATGTGTTAGAGGCAAAGATACATTCAGACTTTATAACGCTACTTAACTTATTGAAAACAGCTAACTTAGCTTCCTTATTCTCATAAATAGCTTCAATAACGAGATCAGAGTCAACGGGTGTGTTTTCAACGTCAACTACAGGTTTAATGCGTCCCAGGGCTGCTTGCTTTTCCTCCTGTGAAATGGAGCCTTTAGAGACCTGGCGTTCCATATTGCGTGAAATGGTATCAATTCCTCTTTTTACGAATTCGTCTTTAACGTCAATTAAAGAGACATCAAATCCTTTTAATGCGAAGACGTGGGCAATTCCGTTACCCATTGTTCCGGATCCGACTACAGAGACTTTCTCAATTGCCATAAATTAACCCTCTAATAATGTTAGCAGAAAATATAATTTATTTGTTATTAAGATAAATTGCAGGAAAAAATGCCGAATGGAAAACAAAAAATACAGAGCTGAAGATTCAGGAAATTATGCCTGTTCCGTATTCTTATTATGATTGCCGTTTGGCGCGTCGGTTTCAAAAGAAAGGCAGCATTTCAGTTTGCCGCATGGACCGCTAAGTTTAGAGAAATTTGAAGCCAGGTTCTGTTCTGAAGCTAGCTGAGTGGTAATTTTCTTGAAGTTGCAGAGGAACGAGCTGCAGCAGAATTCCCTTCCGCAAGTACCGATTCCGCCGACTCTTTTGGCCTCATCCCTGACGCCGATCTGCCTGAGTTCTATACGGGTTTTGAAATTAGCGGCCAGGTCCTTTGCCAGTTCGCGGAAATCGACCCTGCCGTCGGCAGTATAGAAGAAGTAAAGTTTATTCCTGTCGAACTGGTAGTGCACGTCGATGAGCTTCATATTAAGGTTATATTTCTGGACTTTAACCTTAAAGACTTCCATAGCCCTGAGTTCTTCGGCGCTGTTTTTTTCTAGAGCAGCGCAGTCATTAGCGTCAACTTTTCTGGTAACGCATGGAAGGAGTTCGCCATAGAGGCCTGATTTCTGTCTTTTTATCCTGACAAACTCACCGGTTTCCTTAATTGTAGCAATTTCAATTGTATCTTCGCATGAAACAATAATTCGGTCATCAGGCAGGAGTTCTTCAGTTATTGATTCAGGCACCAGACAGTAAAAAGTGCCCAGGAGTCCGTTGCAGTGAGCTTCAACGATATTGCGGTCATCCATAGGAACAAAGGCTGATACTTCAGCGCCGCAGGCCATGCAACCGCTCATATTGACGTGGTGTTCGAGCTGCTGAACCAGTATGTTGTTATACAGCAAATGGCTGCCGCAGGCAGAATCGCAGCTATGGGTTACCTTATTTTCGTTATCGTTTTCGCTTGAACTCATACTCATACACTTCTAGTCCCTGAATATCTTATTGAAGCCAGTTCAAATATAATATTAAGCGCTATAACATTCAAGTTCAGATTGTTGTCTATTGAGTGCGCCAGGTCATTGAGTCTGAACACAACCTCGTCGATGGCGGCCTGAGAGAATCTCTGGTTAAACTTCTCGAGTGTTTCGCTGTGTCCGCTAAAGAGATAATCTTTAAGACCGAGTTTACTCTTCCCGGCGTCATTAAGCCAGGTAATGATCATCTCGATGAGCAGAGTCATCTGGGATGCTGAATTTGTGCCTGTAAAGGACGAGATGTCTTTTAATGCCGATTTATATTTTAGTGCCAGGGAGTTTCTAAGTATATTTATCGTTTTATCTATAAGAAAATCAAAGTCCTGGTCGATGAGTGTATTTGCGTGAGTAAGTGATCCGTTAGAAAAGACGGATATCCTATCGGCAAGTGCCTTTTCAGTGCCGAAGTATTCCTGGAGAATCCGGGACAAGTCTTCCCTTTTCAATGGGTCGAAATTGACTGTCCAGCATCTTGAGATAATTGTAGGCAGAAGTTCGTTCTTAAAAGGAGTAATAAGTATAAAGATCATTCCTTCCGGGGGTTCCTCAAGGCTTTTGAGGAGTGCGTTCTGCGCCTCATCGTTCATCAGGTGGGCATCGGAGATAATAACAGCCCTGTACTTTGCCTCTTCGTAAGTAAGCGACTGGAATTTTTTAATTTCGCGTATGCTGCTGATTTTAATGTTATTTGCCCCGGTGAGGCTGATTTTATAGTAAGGGTTTTTAACCTTCTTTTCGAGTTCTTCCTTAAGCTGTTCGAGTGTTTCGGCGCTCAGTTTTTCAGTAGGCGAATTATCCCCCGTCTCGTTTTTCCCTCGCGGCAAAGGCATCACGAACTTGACAAAAGGTTCCGAGAGGTTTCTGACCTTAATGGCGTGGTTAGAGGATCCGTTATCCTCTGCAGAGCTATTAAGGAGCTCCAGGAATTTAACCGCCATAAAGTGTTTGCCAACGCCGTCGGGTCCTGAGAACAGGAATGCGTGGGGAATTTTATTTGAAGAATAAATTTTATGCAGAAGTTCGCCGGCGGCGTTCTGCCCTTTAACGTTATGTAAGATATTAGTAGTCATATAGGTTTTAATCGAAAAAGGCGCCTCAAAGAGGCGCCTGTAATCTTACATCATATCGTCATCGTCGTTGTAGAAGAAATCTTCATCACTTGGATAATCAGGCCAGATATCCTCAATAGATTCATAAGGCTCTTCCGAATCCTCCAGTTCCTGAAGGTTCTCAATTACTTCCAAGGGCGCGCCGATTCGTTCGGCATAATCTATTAATTCTTCTTTTGTAGCTGGCCATGGGGCATCATCTAAATAAGAAGCTAATTCCACTGTCCAAATCATATTCCTCTCCGGAAAATTTTGTTTTTTTAATTTAATTAAATAAGTTCAAATCATCAAAGAAAAAGTCCTCCGGGTTCAGTGCCAGCCCGTTATGGTGCACTTCGTAGTGGAGGTGCGGGCCTGTAGACAACCCGGTATTCCCGCTTCTGGCTATGAGAGTCCCTCTGTTTACTTTCTGTCCCACGTTAACGGAGGTCTCAGAAAGATGACCCATAATTGTTCTATAGCCAAATCCGTGATCTATTTCAATGCATAATCCGAAGCCGCCTTTTGTGCCGACGAATGCGACAGTTCCGCTGCCGGGTGCATAGACTGGGGTACCGACGTCAGTAACGATATCAATTCCCTCGTGCATTCTCATTACGCCCAATATCGGGTGTTTACGCATTCCGAAGCCATGGGCAGTGACAACGCCGTTTGAGGGTTTAACCGCCGGTATAGCCTCAAAGAGTTTCTCGTTGCTTTTAAGTTTATTAGAAATCTCCATATAATTAGATTTTTCGAAAGCGACTTTAGTCTGAATTTTGTCCACGAATTCAGACAGGTTATCCAGGTCGACGCCTGAATGTTTTTTAGAAAAGAGCTTTTCGAAAATGCCGCCGCCGGTACCGAGGGCTTTTTCCTCATCGGAGGCTGGAGGCAGGTCGGCTGCAACTCTAAGTTCGTCATTAGCCTTAGAAAGGCTGTCGACTGAGGCATTAAGTTTTTTAAATAAAGATGCCATTTCGGAGAGTTTCCGTGACATGTCTTTATTTTCGGACTTAAGGTCCGACAGTTCGCTATCAGAGTTAACGAAAGAGTTGATTAAAAGGAATCCCCCAAAAAGCAAGAAAGAAACGAAGAGCACAAGCAATATGAACAAAGACAAGAATTTCTTTTGGAAATTTCTTATCTCAATTAACTTCAGCTTCGTTTTCGAGAAATAGTAAAACTTGTTCATAGATGAGTGCGAAGTTATCAAAATAACTTCTTTATGTCAAGAAAAATATGCTATATACAAGTCATCCCTCCGGGATTCTGAAGGCAGCCCAGGGCATTCGCCCTGGGTGCAAACATGACCCACCAGAGGCGGGATGAATATAAAATATTTTATTGGTTTGCCGTGTGTGGCACGGAGGGGCTACACCTGATTTTATTCGAAATCGTGCTCGAAGTAATCTACAAAACGCTTGTCGTCTACGTTCAGGCGGTTCAAGCGGTCCTCGAGCCTTCTCTGCAATACCTTGGATGAATCGTAGCCGTAATGCTTCAGGAGATAGTTAAGGCTTATGACTTCTGAGATAACCGTTATGTTTTTGCCAGGCAGAATTGGAAGCTTTATATAAGGAATTTCTATATCCAAAAGACTAAAGACCTCTTCATCAAGACCTGTACGGGTGTAATGCGACTTCTCGTCCCACACTTCCAGCTCCACAATTATTTCAAGTCTTTTCTGGAAACGGATCGCACGGACGCCGAACATGCTTTTGACGTCTATAATTCCAATGCCGCGGACTTCCATAAAGTGCTTTACGAGTTCGGTGCCCGAACCCATGAGTATGTTTTCACCCTTTTTAGTGACTATGATAACGTCGTCGGCCACCAGGCGGTGTCCCCTTTCGACTAAGTCGAGGGCGACTTCGCTTTTTCCGATGCCGGACTTTCCGACGAAGAGCATACCGACGCCGTAGACGTCGACAAATGACCCATGAATGGAGATGCGGGGTGCGAACTGGTCGTCCAGAAAGTCGCCAACCAGGTAGACCAGTTTTGTGGTGGTAAAAGTTGAACCGAACATAGGGATATGGAACTCGTTTGAGAGGTCCACCATTTCAGGGAACGGCTGGTTGCCG
This sequence comes from Acidobacteriota bacterium, assembly GCA_050258415.1. Classification (GTDB taxonomy): domain Bacteria; phylum Bacteroidota; class Ignavibacteria; order Ignavibacteriales; family SURF-24; genus JAAXKN01. Next base: position 5,199 of record JBLMYS010000154.1, read on the forward strand.
TCTGTTAAGATAATGCACGGAATATCAAACTGGAAGATCCTTCTTAAGGTATCAATTCTTCCCTGCGTTGTAAGCTGGTTCAGATACTTCATCTCCGTGTTGCCGAAGATCTGAATGCGCGTATATGAAAAAAGCTCCACGAACCCGGCCAGTGCAAGGCCGGGTCTGTGAAGGTTCTGATCGTAAATGTTCCTGTTAAAGCCCGATTCATCTGTGAACAAAGTGAGCTTAAAACGGTCTTTAACATTCTTATAAAAGAAATCAACCGTTATACTTTCCTTTTTGATTATCTTTTTATCGTCCAGTTTCATTCTTATAACTCTTCTTCTTCATCTTCAGGAGAAATAACCGGCGGTTCTTCGGAAACAGCAGCTCTTTCAATTCTATCGCTTCTTTTTCCGTCGACAACCCTGGTTTTTATTTTGCTAAGCTGTTTTTCTATTTTAGTAACTGCAGCGGAAACAGACTTCTTAAAGTCGTCTGAATTCTCCTTTGCAGTCAGTACCTTGCCCGGGATTGGTAAGATGATTTCGGCAATCTTTGTGCTATCCTTTAAGTTCTCATAGCTCAAAATAACTTCAATGTCGTTAATGCTGTCGTTAAGCCTATCTAAAGCGCCAACCTCTGCATAGATGTATTCTTTCAGAGAGTCTTTAGCCTTAAACTTTCTTGAAGTGATTTGAATGTTCATATGATGCTCCTTTTTAAGATTTAGGATGAGCTTGTTTATATATGTTCTTCAACCTCTCAATTGAGACGTGCGTGTAGATTTGAGTGGTTGATAGACTTTCGTGACCTAATATTTCCTTTACGGCAAGCAGGTCCGCTCCGTTATCAAGCATATGGGTTGCCGCCGTATGTCTTAACACATGGGGGCTTTTTTTCTTAAGCTCCGTTTCCTCACTCAGATATTTGTGAACCAGCCTATAGACGTAACGCGGATAAATCCTTTTATTTCTTGAAGTTACGAATATTGGATAATTATACTCCAAAGTACTGCGTGAATCAAGATACTTCTTTACGACTTGAAGCGACTTCTGACCGATCGGGACGATCC
>JBLMYS010000155.1:0-3065 GCA_050258415.1 Acidobacteriota bacterium
CTTTCCTTATAAGGGATCAGGTCTTCCTTGAACTCGAAGTTATCAATATTAGCATATAATGCAAAGAAAGAATATGTATTTATTAATGTACCAAAAAATTTCCTTTGTACTTCAATAATTCCTTCTTCGTCAAAGAGGGTCGGCTTCCATGGCGGGCTTGTAGTAACAAGATACCACCTTGTGGCGTCTGCCCCGTACTTGTCAAAGAGCGCAAAAGGATCTACCGTATTGCCCTTGGACTTCGACATTTTCATTCCGTTTTTATCCAGAATGAGCTCATTTACGATCAGGTTCTTAAATGCAACACTGTCAAAAAGCATTGTTGAAATTGCATGCAGCGTATAGAACCATCCTCTTGTCTGGTCAATTCCCTCGCAGATAAAGTCAGCCGGGAAGTTTTCCTTAAAAGTCTCCTGGTTTTCGAACGGGTAATGGTACTGTGCAAAGGGCATTGAACCTGAATCGAACCATACGTCTATGAGTTCAGGAGTTCTCTTATAAAGTTTTCCGTTACGCTCGAAAAAGATCTCATCTACATAAGGCTTGTGAAGGTCTATGTTCTCAAGGTCGCGTACCTGCGTTCTCTTGCCGTCTTTTTCGATGAATCCTTCCTTAAGTTCTTCTATGCTGCCCACGGCAAACATATCTCCGTCATCGCTGATCCAGATCGGGAGCGGTGTTGCCCAGAAGCGGTCGCGCGACAGAGCCCAGTCCTTATTTTCTTCAAGCCAGTTGCCGAAGCGCCCGGAGCCCACCTCAGGGGGAAACCAGTTAATCTGCTTATTCAAGGCGACCATCTTGTCTGCAATTGAGGTAGTCTTAATGAACCACGATTCTCTTGCATAATAGATGATAGGAACGTCCGTATGTCTCCAACTGAAGGGATAGGAGTGTGTAATGGTTTCTTTCTTAAAGAGGTGCCCCATCTCCTTGAGTTTTATAATAATATCCTTGTCTGCTTCCTTGACGAACCTTCCAGCAAAGTCTGTTACCTGCTCTGTAAAAAGCCCGCTCCTTGTTACTGGCTGAAGCATCGGGAGGTCGTACTTCTTTGAAACCTCATAGTCATCGGCGCCGAATGCAGGAGCGATGTGAACGATGCCCGAGCCGTCTTCTGTGCTGACGAAGTCTGCTTCAATAACAAAGAAAGCTTTCTTGTTAGGCTTTACATAATGGAAAAGCTGTTCATATTCCTGTCCAGCAAGGTCAACTCCCTTATACTCCCCTACTATCTCGTATTCACCTTCAATGACTGAAAGTCTTGACTTTGCAAGTATCAGATAGTCATCTTTAAGCTTAATTTTAACATAGTCTATATCCGGGCCAACAGCCAGTGCGACGTTTGAAATAAGCGTCCACGGGGTTGTCGTCCACACGAGGAAGTAAGTTGTACCTTCCTTTGTAAGATCGGATTCCTTCAGTTTCATTACAACGTATACCGAAGGGTCCTTTGTCTCCCTGTAGCCTAAGGCCAGTTCGTGCGAAGACAGAACGGTTTCAGACTTCGGGTCCTGCGGAACGACCTTATAATCCTTATAGATAAGCCCCTTATCAAAAAGGGTTTTCAGTGCCCACCAGACAGATTCAATATATTCATTTGTACAGGTTACATAAGCGTCCTCAAGGCGGATCCAGTAGCCCATACGCTTGGTCATTTTCTCCCAGAGGTCCGTGTATGTAAAGACAGAGTCACGGCATGCCTTATTGTATTTTTCAACGCCGTAGTCTTTAATTTCGCTTTTATTCTTAATTCCGAGCTGCTTTTCTACTTCAATTTCAACCGGGAGTCCGTGTGTATCCCAGCCGGCCTTACGGTGAACCTGATAGCCCTGTAGCGTCTTATAGCGGCATACGAGGTCTTTCAGGGTTCTTGCCATAACGTGGTGGATACCCGGTTTTCCGTTAGCCGTTGGAGGGCCCTCATAAAATGTAAAAGGTTTATTATCGCTTCTTGAGCTTACACTTTTCTCAAAGATATTATTATCCTGCCAGAACTTTAAGATTCTCTCTTCTATTTCAGAATAATTTATTTTTTCAGGATTCTGCTTAAACATGGTTATATTTTGTGTTAAATATTAATTATTAAAAATCTATCTCTAAATATCAAATATTTCTTACTATTTTTTTTATTCATTTTCCTCGTACTTGCGTATGAGTTCGCGTTCGACCTGTATGAATTCTTTTAAGTCCTTTTCAATTTTGGCTTTCTTCTCCAGGTGTTCCCTGGCCTCCAATTCAGCCTCACGGACTATCATCTGGGCGTTCAGCTGAGCCTCTTTAAGTTTCAGGTCGGCTTCTTTCTGAGCGTTGGCGACCATATTTTCATATGCGTCGATCCTGTTATTAAGGCTTACAACTTCCTTCTGGAGAACAAACACCTCGGCTACAGCCATACCGAAAAAGCCCATGCAGCCTAAGACGACGTTGCGTAAACTATATAATATAAGGTTTTCCACGACAAGTTCATTTGACGAGAAATACTCCCTGAAGAAAGTAATCATAATTACGCTGGTGATTGTTGTAGCAACGATCACGGCAAAGATCACCTTTCCCCCTGCCTTCCATTTCATAGTCTTGTCAATAAGCCAGCCGCACGCAAATGAGAAGACAGAAAGCACAAACCACACCGCGAAGTTAAGATCGCCGAAGGAAAAGAGCTTTGTATTCAGGAAGTTACTTCCGAACATAAAGACCCCGAGTAAAAGGGGTGCGGCAAAGTAATATGGCTTTATTTTTCTGCTCATAATTTCTTAATGACTTCTTTCATTATAAGAGTCATTTTAGGTTCGGCATTATTGGCAGCTTCAATTATTTCCTTAATGTCTACAGGTTTCAGGGCATCGGGGAAGCACTCGTCTGTAATGATGCTGAAGCCCAGGACCCTCATTCCCATATGGTTTGCAATTATGTCTTCGGGAATAGTCGACATACCGACCACATCGGCACCGGTCTGGCGCAGGAACCTGTACTCGGCCTTTGTTTCAAGGTTCGGGCCGGGAACTGCAACATATACGCCCTTCTGGACCTTAATCTTGTTTTCAAGCGCAATTTCTTCAGCAAGCTTA
>JBLMYS010000156.1:0-12931 GCA_050258415.1 Acidobacteriota bacterium
CCCCTTGCCATGTGCCTTTTCAATAGCGGCAATGGAATCGCCAAGGATCTTTAGTTTTTCATCTTTTTCACTAGCCATTTTTTCTCCGATTATGTTAAATTAAACCTTTCTACTTCCGAATAAACAGAACCACCCGGGAGAAGCTTGCTTCTCATCAGGGCTATTTCAGATGCGTAAAATTTCATCTCCGGAACCCGGAAATTCCTGAATGCCGTGACAAATTCTTCGCTGAGATTTCCTTTTATACGTAAAAGCGTTATATGGGGTTTAAAGTTCCGGTTTTCCTTCTCAAAGCCGAGTAATTCCAGGTCATTATTTATTTCCTTGACGAGCTCAAAAAGTGCGTTTTCAGCGCGTAATCCAAACCAGAAGATCCTCGGCATGAAAAAGCCGAAACGGTCGAAACCGAGCATAATTTTGTTATATTTCGAGGTGATTTTTGCGAGACTTTTTATCACTTTTCCGGTCTTTTCTTCCTCTGTATCTCCCAGAAATTTCAGCGTCAGATGCAGCTTCTCCCGGTCCTCCCATTTGTGCATCCACGCGGGATCGGGATTAACCTTGTCCCTCATCCTGACAATCTCATCAATTGCCTCTTCCGGAAGCTTTAATGCTACAAAAAGCCTATTCATCGTAAGGTATCCCGAGTAAATGCCGCCTTAACATTTCAAGCGCCGCCTGTGAGGCGCGATCCTTGTTTAAGAGCCTGTCGTCACTGAACTGGAATTTCTTGGCCGTGCAGAGAGTTTCATTGCAGATGCCAATATAAACCAGCCCTACCGGCTTTTCGCGCGTTGCGCCCCCGGGGCCTAAAATACCGGTTATTGAAAGCCCAATATCCGTTCCGCTTACAGACTTTATGCCTTCGGCCATCTGGCGCGCAACTTCAAGGCTTACAGCCCCATACTGCGATATAATGTTCTCATTAACGTTAAGAAGCTCTACTTTTGCCGCATTGCTGTAAGAAATAACGGCGCGCTCGAAGTAGCTGCTCGAGCCGCTTACGTTTGTAATCCTGTGGCTTACAAGGCCTCCGGTGCACGATTCCGCTACTGCAATGGTAAGCCCTCTTTCTAGAAGAAGGCGCGAGATTACATCCTCAAGCGTATCGTTCTCAACTCCGTATATATAACGCCCTACGAGAGAACGGATCTTCTGTTCTATTTCGCTCAATTTATTTAGTGCCAGGTCTTCAGTCTTATCCTCAACCGTAATACGCATCTTAACGCCGAACTGGCTTGGCAGAAATGCCAGCTTTGCTCCCTGCAGAAGCTCATTTAAGTCCCCAAGGCGCTCAAAAAGCGTCGATTCGGCAATTCCAGTTGAAAGAAGGTTTTTAATTTTTATGCAGCTGCCGCCTGTGCGGTTCATCTTCGAGATCCCGGGTATAACCTCGCTGTCTATCATTTCCTTCATCTCGTGCGGAACGCCTGGAAGTGAAATTAAAACCTTGTTGTCTTTCTCAATCCACATTCCCGGAGCCGTGCCGCGCGTATTTCTGATGACACGCGCAATTTTCGGAACAAGCGCCTGCGTCTCATTGATCTTTGCCATCTGGCGTCCGCGCTTTTCAAAAATTGCCTTTACATCCTCAAGCACCTCAGGATTCATTTCAAGCTCTGTATTAAAAAACCTGACAATGCACTCCTTCGTAATATCGTCGTGCGTGGGACCAAGCCCCCCGGTAACAATTACAACGTCGTTTTTTTCAAATGCTGAGGTAAATTCCCCGAGAATTGCGGATTCCTCGTCCCCTACGACAACAGTCCTGGAGACAGCGACCTGAATTTTGGTGAGTTCTTCCCCTATATATGCGGCGTTTGTGTTAATGGTCTGCCCAATGAGGATTTCATCCCCAATGGTAATGATTTCAGCCTGCATAAATTCCCCTCGTCTTATCCTGTTTTGCTAAAATAGAAAAATAATTAAATGAACCAGAATACAAGAATAAACTGCTGCTATAATATCATCAAGCATAATACCGAGACCACCATGAAGCTTCTCGGCATTTCTGGCCGGGGATGGTTTAATTATATCAAAAATTCTCCAAATAACAAAGCTTAAAATCACATAATTAAACGTCTTCGGCACAAAGAGAAGTGAAATCCACATCCCCACAACTTCATCAATTGTACACTGCGATGGGTCCTTTTTCCCGTAGATAACCTCAAACCTGTCGCCGGCCTTAATCCCGGTTAAGGCAAAAATAATTATCATCGGAATCAGCACGTACGGCCGTTCAAAACCGGGGATAAGGTAGTAAATTATAAGTGCGGCCAGGCTTCCGAAGGTTCCCGGCGCAAACGGGATGTAGCCGGTATAGAAGCCTGAGCCTAAGAGCTTTATAAAAAAATTATTTTTCATCTGAGAAAAACCTTCCCAGGAGCTTCCTGTTAGTAAAGAGGTATGCAACACCTGTGTAAATGGTAAGAATTGTTATAATAAGCATACAAATGTTAATGAGCCTTTGATCCATGAGCATCCTGAATATATGCTCATTGCCCTTATGGATCCACTCCACTGTCTGAAGCGTGTAAACTGCCAGAAGATAATATATGAAAGCCATCTGAATGAATGTTTTCCATTTTGCCAGATAGCTCGTCGTCATAGACTCTCCCTTTGTATCTGCATAAAGCCTGAGAAAAGTAACCATGAAGTCGCGGAAAACAATAACTACAACCATCCACATCTCCAGCACTCCCAGGAATACAAAAGCAAAGAAGGCCGTTGAGGTCAGAATCTTGTCTGCCAGGGGATCCATGAACTTTCCCCAGTTCGTTATATAGTTAAACTTGCGGGCAAGCCAGCCGTCGTACCAGTCGGTAACTGCCGCAATAATGAAGACCACAAGCGACAGCTGTTTCATCACCGGGTTGTCTGAGATGAAAAGAAATAGGAATACCGGGGTTAGTATAATTCTCAGAACGGTCAGTTGATTTGGTAATACCATCTATTCTAAATTCCAGTTACAATTAGAGACATTTTAATGGATAATCTGCTTCATTTTCATTCGCAGAAATAAAAGAGTGTTTGAGAACCTTAAAGCCCCGGCATTTTTACTGCTGCTGCTCGGCAATTCTTCTTAATAAATCATACTCATAAATTCCCAGCTTATGCCCGTCTTTCCAGTGAACATTTATGCCGTAGTAGCCGACCAGCTTTACATTCAGGACGGCTACCTGGTCATCGTTGTAAATTGGAATATAATCCTTACCCTGCTTAAGCCTTTCCTCACTGCACATGGCACATGGACATATACGCCTTAAGCTGGTAAGGCGGACAGAACTCTCCGTTGCGTCCTGCCATTTAATATACAGATACTTCTTTTCTCTGATCTTAATTTGAATTGGAGCCATCTAATCTGCTATTTTATTCCCTGTTAATTTATTGAGCGCCTCCAGGTACTTTTCACTCGTAACCTTTATGACATCTTCCGGAAGAGGAGGCGGAGGAGGCTGTTTATTAAATCCTATCGAAAGAAGGTAATCGCGTACGAACTGCTTGTCGTAGCTCTCCTGAGTCTTTCCCATTGCATATTTATCCAGCGGCCAGAACCTGGAAGAATCAGGCGTAAGAAGCTCATCAACTAAGATTACCTCCCCGTTATAGACGCCAAATTCCATTTTTGTATCGGCTATTATGATCCCTTTACTGAGGGCATAATCCGAGGCTGCCTTGTATATTGAAATTGAGGCATTTTTAATCTTGTTGTACACATCCTCGCCTGCAATTTCTCTGGCCCTTTCATTGGTAATATTTTCATCATGCTCACCGATCTCGGCCTTCGTTGAAGGTGTAAAGATAGGCTCCGGCAGCTTTTCCGATTCCTTGAGGCCTTTCGGGAGCTCTATACCAGAAACTTTACCGGTCTTAAGGTAATCATTCCATCCCGAACCCGTAATATAGCCTCTTACTATGCACTCGATCGGGATGACCTCGGCTTTTTTAACCAGCATTGAGCGCCCTTCGAGCTCTTCGGCATATTCCAAACATTCCTTAGGAAAATCCTTAATGTTTGTTGAAACTAGGTGGTTCGGAATGATATCTTTTGTATAGTTGAACCAGAATTCGGAAATTTTATTTAATACCTCGCCCTTGTAGGGGATGCCCTGAGCCATAATTACATCGAATGCAGAAAGCCTGTCGGTAACAACGAATAAGAAGTATTCACCAAGGTCGTAGATCTCTCTAACTTTCCCCTGCTTTACGAGTTTGAGATTGGGAAAATTTCCCTGAAGTAGAACGTCTGTCTGCATAGGAATCCTTAATTTAATGTGTTAATATAAAAAGCGGTTTTTGATAATTCAACCTTATATGAAATTAAATTTGGAGCACTTGTACGATTAATAAGGTGATTGTTCTTTAAGCTAAAAAGAATTAGATTATTTAAAAATACCTTAAAAAAGAGCAAATAACAAAAAACGGGGAGCCTTTGACATGAATAAATATCAGATTGAAGCCTTAACAGGTTCGGTCTTACTTTTAATTGCCGGATTTCTGCCGGTTGCCGCCTTAAAGGGTGGAATAGTCACTTTCTTCCCCGTCTGGCATAACTTTAACCTGGATAACGGGCTCTGGAACTGGCCTGACATAGCATTCCTTGCCGTTTCCTTTGCCATACTGGCAATTTTATCATTTTATTTTGTTTTCAGGAAAAAGTACATAGGACTCATATTTACCGGTGTTCTTACTCTTTTTATCAGCCTTATAACATTTATCACTATTTTCTTCATTAAAGCTAACCTGAACACCTGGGCAGGAAGCGACACATTAAGACTCAGCTGGGGCTGGCTCTTCCTACTGGCAGGCTCCGTCCTCCTGATAATAGCCGGCAGCGCCAACAGAAAAAAAATTTAATACCTGTAATATCGAGTGAGGCCTCCCCCTTCAGGCCTCCTCCCCGTCGAACCTCTTTCCGTCGAATCCGCCGCGGCGGAAACGTCTAACCCTGCACCCGCTTTTTCGGTATTGCTTTAGAACCTTATTCTTGATAACGTGATTTAAAGCACAAAAACCGTTGTCGGGAATTCCGGAAAATTTTTTAAAGAATATAGAACAAAAATGAAGTTAAGCTTTTTACCTTTAGTTTTTATTTTTACATATATGCTTTCAGCCGGCTTTACCGGATGCAAAAGTGAAGGCAAAAGAACCATATTTGTAATGGATACGCTTAAGACTCACCACAAGCGCTCAATTGAAGAAGTGATGAACGCCCACACCGATGAACTGATGGCAATTCCGGATGTCAACGGCGTATATATTGGCGAACTGGAAAACGGACAGGAGTGCATCACAGTACTCGTTTCAAAGACAACAGAGCTGCACAAAAAAAAGATACCCAGGAAAATTGAAGGATACCCGGTAATAATTGAGGAAACCGGCGAAACACGCCCCTTAATGGAAAAACACGAAACCTGAATAAACCCGGGAGAGCCTTTTAAGGCTCCCCTTTATCTTTAAGCTTTCCGGCAAAAGCATTCCTTAACTTTCCAAGTTTCGGCGTTATAACAAAAGTGCAGTAAGGCTGCAGGAGGTTGTTATTATAATAATTCTGATGATACTCCTCGGCTTTATAGAACTCTTTTGCCGGAGCAATCTCTGTAACTATCGGATCATCAAATACTTTTTCAGCCTCAAGCCTTTTTTTATATTCTTCAGCTTTGCGCCTTTGTTCATCATTATGGTAGAAGATAGCCGATCTGTACTGCGTTCCAACGTCTGCTCCCTGCCGGTTTAATGTGGTTGGGTCGTGGGTTTTGAAGAAGACTTCAAGCAGCTCATCATACGAAATTTTATTTGGATCATATTTAATGCGGCTGACCTCAGCGTGACCTGTTCTGCCTGTACAGACTTCCAGGTACGATGGATCTTTAACCATTCCGCCCGAGTAACCGCTTTCAACACTTACAACACCTTCCAGCCTCTGGAACACAGCCTCGGTGCACCAGAAGCATCCCTCACCGAATGTAGCAACTTCATAACTTTCCTGAGAATTCATCACTACCCTGCTTTCTTTCTGAGTTTGAGTTTTCCTGAAAAGCAGCCATTTTGAAAATAAAGGCTGATTAAATCATTATAATAATTGGCAGATATAATTTCATCTACCCACCTTCTTTTTGCACAGGATCTTATGTATCTCAAACCATTTCAAACTAAATCTATTTCACCCTTAAATGCGTCTCGCTGGAGTGGCTCCTGTATTCAGGCGCGTACATACACTGAATTTCAGCAATTCCATCAGAAAATGTCCCGTTATAGGTAACCTTTAGAGGATACTCAAAAACATAAGTCCCTTTGGGAATACGGTCCATAAAGAAATTTGCCGAGGCATCCTTTGTTGCCTCATAATAAAACAGCCCGTCCTGGTATCTGCAACCAGATAATACATTTACAGGCTCTAAACCCGAAGCCCTCATATCCTTAATGTGCACAAACTCCATATCCCGGTCTGTCCTTATTATAAGCCTTACCTTAAGTTCGTCACCCGCTTTCAACTCTAAAGCCTCTGTAACAGGAATAAGCTTATTATTGCCGGCCTTGAGGAATAAATCCTTTTTAATGCTGAGACCTGAACCCGATGCAGCCAATTTATCCAGCTTTTCAAAATACTGCCAGTACAATGCTCCCCATGCAGGAACACTGTTTCTGTTCGTAACCGCCACATTACTCATCTCAGGACTTATCCCTTCAGCATCCCAGGACCTCTTTACGTATCCTGTTCCTGCTTCGGGATTGCTTTTTACAACATCCAGCTTCTCACCACCTATCTGAATTTCCGGCATCAGTGACTCATTCCTCCAGTCCGTTCCCCTTAAAAGAAGCACGTAAACGGCTTCCGCGGTTGCCCTGGGTGACGTCCATGAGTTCGTCTGCTTGTTCTTTAAGAGCCACACTTTCATCTCATCAACACTCTTGCTGTCATGGAGAATTTCATCCACTGCTTCAATTAATAACGCCTGCGTTTCTATGGGCGACTCATACCAGTAGTATCCGCTTTTCTGATTAAAATGCATCCCCATTTCCTTATCCGTTACGGCGTTATCGAGCACTGACTTCATAATTTTTTCGGCATTTTCATTGTCATTATACCTGTGGCACATAAGGGCTATCATCCCCTGCATATAGATTCCCCTCTCCTGCCATTTCTCCAAAGCCCGCTTCTTCCAGAAATTAAACGCTTCCTGGTGTATATTATAAAGGGGCAATTTTGTAAAGAAGCTCCTGGCATAAAGGTACTGTATCTTTTCATTGCCCGCGTAAACACCTGAGAGCGTTGAATCCCTCTTCTTCGCTGCTATATAATCATTGTACATCTTCTCATCACACCTCTGAATAGCTTTCAATACGGGACTACTCCAGGAATTTTTCGGCGTTACAATTGATATCCCCAGCTTTTGCAGATGCCCAAATCCCGCAATAATGCTCTGAGTGAGATAAATATTTTCCTCCATCCCCCGGAACCACGCCCATCCCCCTTTTTCAGTCTGCATGCTTCTAAGCTTCTCCTCTGCTTTACTTAGCTGAGGCTCCAGCTTCGCAAAGTCAAAAAGTTCTCCAAGACGCGCCATGCTCTCAGTCTCACTCTGGGCCTCTGCATACCATGGAGTTTCTTCAATAAGCAAATTCTTCAGATCCTGGTTTTTCTCTAAGCTGGATGAAAGTACCTTTTTCCCCGAAGCTTTCCACGCTTCGAACGCCTTTTTAAGTTCGGGGTTTGAATTTGCAATATGCATCGCTATACTGGTAGCATAATAGCTATTGAAGATGTTATCAGCCGATTCAAAATTATATTCCATTAGTGACGGCAGCGCCTGAAAGGCAAGATAAGCCGGGTTGGAGGTAAATTCCAGCGTAAGCTTAAAGTTCTTAAGACTTCCGGACTGTTTACTCCTCAGGCTCTCAAAGACAAATGACCTGTTTTCATTTCCTTTTAGAGGAAGAGGCATCGACTCGGTTACGAGCACCATGTTTTCCAGAACGGGAATTATATTCTCCTCGCCGTCTGAAAAGCTGCCGCTTTGGGCTACAACCCTGCAGAGGACCGAACGGAATTTTCCTTCAGGAATAGTGAGCTTCCAGGTTAATACTTTTGTCTCTTTTGGCTTAAGGCTATATTCCCGCAGGGAATTGATGTTTCCAAGCGCCTCATCAATTGAATGCCTTCTAATGCCGTCAAGGCCCATAAGACGCGCCTGCCCTGTAATTGTGCTGTCAGAAAGATTTGATACCCTGGAAGTATACCAGATGGTGTCTTTTTCCCTGAAAAACCTGGGCGGGAATGCCTGAACCATCATTTTTTTCTGCGTTACCGTACTTGATGTCAGCATTCCGAATTCAAGATCCTCAGTGTGAGCCATAACCATCATCTTCCATTTCGTTAGCGCCTCTGGCACCTTGAAGGAAAACTCAGCTATCCCTTCCTCGTTTGTCGGTAGATTAGGATAGAAGAATGCAGTCTCCGAAAAGTTCTTTCTTGCGGCAACATTCATCAGCATGTTTTTATCTTCAGAAGCAAATGGGGAAGCCAGGAGATCTTTCTTTGGCGCTTCCTGCACCCCTTCGAGCAGGAAACCGGCTTCCATTCTTCTCTCCCCGACGAACGTAAAAGCTTCTTCTTTTGGCGATTCTTTTACTATGGTAATAGCTGCACTGCTGTTTGGCATATCAGACTTATTGCCCGGAGCCGTAACCACATCTTTTAATACCGACGATTTCAGGAGGGATATCGGAAATGTTCTGCTTTTATACATCCTGCCATAAAATGTCTCGTTATATGCATGAAAAAGTTCGTAGTAATATAAATTGTTGTACAGAATCCAGGGCCGCTCACTGTAGTCCTCCCAATATCTTCGAGTGCTCATGAAATTACCCAGGGAAAAACTGACCGTTTCATCCCACCAGTTATTCCGGTAGTAATCCCTGTAAATTTCAAGATTCCATTTATACGGGTCGCCAAGGGCATCAAGTGACTCATCATACATTGCGGCCAGGACTTCAGCTTCGGCAGGATTCCCGTTATGATCTTTTACTTTTATCTTCCAGGTCTCAGTTTCACCTGGCGTAATTTTATCCCTGAATGTCTCCAGCTCCACTTTCAGCTTCTTATTATTCCATGGAACAGTTATGTATTTTGAAGAATGGAACATGCTGTTTTCCCAAACCATGTAACAGTGCACTACAAAATATCCACGGTATTTTTCCTTTACCGGAATTTCTATCAGTTTTTGCTCATTACTCAGACTGTACCATTCCCTCTTAATAGGTTTGCCTTTACATTCTACCTCAAAAAGCACAGTCGCGTTATTTAATGCCGTTCCTATTGAAACCATAAGATTCTCTCCCGGCTCAACTTCATACTTTAAGGGATGGAACCACAATGCATCCTTCAGCGGCATCTTCCCGGAAGTGGGATCGAGGAGCGTAAAATATTTTATTATTTCAGCAGGCTTTCCATTTATGTCTTTTGCCGATATTTTGAGCATATACTTCCCCTGCTCCAGTCTGCTGAAAACATTTTTCCCAAACGGCTTCTTCTCAACTGTTACAAACGATGTATCCAGTACCAGTTTCTCTTTTTCCCAGCATGCGGAGTTCTGCTCATCCATGTAGGCCTCGTGGCTAAGGAGTCTGTGAAACTCATCCATGGATAAAAGACTTGTATCGGGCTTTCCTAAAAATGACTTTCTAAATATCCGCTCCGGAGCCTTTAATTTGAAAACCGAGAGGCTGACCTGTGCAGGCTTTAAATTTCCGCTCAAGTCTTTTGTAGCTAAGGTGTAATTCTGCTGCCCGTTTTTGTTTATTACTTCCGGAATATCTATGTCCGCCAAAATTGAAACGCCTCCGGCCATTACCCCCGTCTCTGCTCTATGCGACTCACCTGTCTTATCAACTGCTACAACATAAATGTGATAGTTATAAACCGTCTCCCTGCCTTTATCCAGTGGGTCAGGCAGAGCCTTGAATGTAAATGTAAACTCTCCTTTATCGTTGGATGTTAACCTTCCCTCTGCAACTTTTTCAGCTCCTCCGTCTCTATAGCCCGGCAGATACTTCCAGTTTCCATAAAGAATATACTGTTCACGCAGCACCGTGTATTGTGTCTCCACCCGGCTTAGCAGGGCACCTGAATAAGCCTGCACTGACCCTGTTACTTTAATTTCATCATTCAGGCTGTATTCCCCTTTAATTTTATCCAGATGTACTTCGAACTGCGGACGCTTATACTCTTCTACATTGAAGAATCCCGCTTCACCATTTAACCTCCATAGGCCGGTAAACAATTTCTCAGGCAGTTCAAATTGCCCGTTTACACTGCCGTATTCGTTTGTTTCAAGCTCCAGCTGGCTTACAACTCTCCCGTTCGGATCATAAAGAGTAACAGTTTTGTGGCTGTTTTTCTCAACTTCATATTCTCCCGTACTTTGTTTGTGCCTGAAAGACAACCCCTTGAAAAATACGGTCTGCCCCGGACGGTAGATCTTCCTGTCGAAAAAGAAAAACGTTTTGCTAAACCATTCGTCAGAATTCCCGTAATAAAGCCCCTTGTAATAGTCCGTGGCAAAGGAATCCTTCCCTGCGGAAAAAACAAAATGAAATGAGCTATAGGGCGGGCTGAAATCAGCGTATCCATCCTCATCTGTCTTAAGAGTCTTGTATGACTTTATTTCGGGCGAATTGTAATTATTCTTAACTGAAACCTCAATATTTACTTCGTCAAGAGGTTTACCACTCTTCCTGTCCAGCACATAGAACTCAATTTTTCCATCCTCTGTATTTATAATGGCACTCAGATTTGTAACAAAAATTCCCTGGTATAAAGTAAGCCCCGGACTAAAAGAAAAGGCAGAATCGGCCGAGGCCATAATAACATATTTCCCTGTTGGAAGCGCGGGGAAAATATAATCAAATTTATGCGAGCAGTAATCACCAAGGTCAGGGAAAAGCGCACTGAAAGACCTGTATGGCCTTAAAGTCCGGTAGTAGTTTACTAAAGCAGATTCATTACTAAATGAAGTGTCGGATCTTATTGAAGACACTTCAATAACCCGGAAGAATACACGTGTCAAATTTTTGCAGAATACCGAAATCCTGAAAGGCTCATCCGGCAATACGGCATTTTCAGCCTGTACAAAAAGAGATTTCCCAAGAATACCCGATTTAATTGATTCCGACAGCTTTGCGCCGTAGCTCTCAGGGAAGTTTACAATTGCACTGTCGCAGAACCCCAAAGCCTTTTTGATATTCCACCTGCTATTATTTAAGCTTACCTGCCAGTAACCAGGGTTCTCATAATAATATAAGGCCAGATCAGCCCAGACTCTCGACAAGGGTAAGCTGCCTTTATAATACACGGCCAATTTATTGAGCGCCTTAAGGTACAGTGAGTCACCGGGTGACCTGAGAAAGTTCATCCTGATATAATTCAGGCGAGTAAGATCGATATCCACAAGTTCCGATTTCAGACTGTCCCCCAAATGAAACACAGTCAGATCCCTCAGGATTTTAACGGCATTGTCTTTTATAAGGCTGCTGCCTTCGGGAAGATTTACCGCTCTTAAAAATTCTTCCGCTGTTCCTAAAAGCCCCGGTTCCTCACGGAACCTTTTGTCAAATTTATCAATATTGAACTGACTATTGGTGAAACAGTCCAGAGCATCATGGCAGAGCATATCATATAGCGTTGGACGGTATTTCGAACCATATATGTTCCCTTTTAGTATAAAGTCTGAGTATTCAGAAACGGGAATTCTCTTTAACTCTTCGCTTCCCTCAAGTGAAGCGAAAAAAAGTTTTTCCGCCTCATCACGAATCCTGTTAAGGCTCCAGGTCTCGAAATCGCTGCTGCTGTCGTCCTCTATTGCGGACCTGTTCCTGAACGAGTAATAATTTTCTCTGTAGTACATCCAGTATTCGCCGGCAAGAGCTGCCTGGAGTATATTCCGTTCCGGAAACCCCAGAAGTCCGAGCCCTCTTTCCATTTCTTTAATTATGAGCCTTTCATTTTTACTGTCCAGCGTTTTTTCATACGACAGCTTAACAAGAAGCGCCTTAAGAGTCTGCTTAGCGTTCTTTTCACTTGAGGCCATCTGGTAAATATCTTCTGCAACCTGTTTGGCGCTTTGCGTCCTGTTAAGGTTATCCAGCGAATCTATCTGCCGCCAGAATACCTCATAATCATTTTGATTATTCTCATTAGAAAGTTTTTCATGGGTTTTCTTTTCTTTAATTTCCCTGTTCTGCGCAAAGGCCAGGGAATAAAAGCAAACGAAAAAAAGAAATGTCAGACCGGCCAGTGTTTTATAACTCATAGTAAAAAGATTTTGGAAGTTATAAAGAATTGTTAGTTTCTTAGATCCTGATTTTGCAGGAAACTAAACGAAAGGTAAATATTGGCTTTTAAAGAAGCACGGAAAAAATGAGGTCTTTTTTCCTTTCCGGAATATTACTTTTTGCTGTTCTTTGCCTGAAGGACTGCATACTTCTGCAGCATTTCCCTGGCCTCCTTTAAGCCCAGGATCTCCGCCCTGCCTAAATCCGAAAAAGCTGAACGGGGCTGCCCCATTTCATAGCGCAGCATCCCCCTTAAAAGATAAAGCTGCGGATTCCGGGGCTCAAATATAATGGCCTTTGTAAAATCCGCCAGGGCCTCACGGTTCTTCCCTGACTTCTGATTTGCAAGGGCCCTGTTATAATATGCCACCGGATTTCTCTGGCTGTATTCAATCGCCTTTGAATAATCCGCAATGGCATCCGGCAGTTCATTTAATTCGGAGGCTATAATTCCCCTCTGAAGGTAGGCCTGTGAGAACTTAGGGTAGAACTCAATTGCGTTTGTATAATCCTGGACAGCACCCTGAATGTCTCCCGACTCTTGTTTCAATTTTGCCCGGTAGAAAAATCCCCTGGCATAATTTATCCTGCTGTCGGG
>JBLMYS010000157.1:0-6089 GCA_050258415.1 Acidobacteriota bacterium
TTCTGGGAATGTTAATTATATTGTGCCTCCCGGGAACACAGGAAAAACTAATCAAAGGATTGACTGCGGCAGTTACGGCTACTCAGGTAGTGCTCGCAGGAATAATACTTCACAGCTATAATTATTCACTGCCAGGAGTATTCCATCAGAATTCTTTTCAGTTCATTGAAAAGTTCAGGTGGATTGAGATTTCAGGCTTATCCTGGCTGGGAACAGTAAAAGTAGACTATTTCCTTGGCATTGACGGCATTAGCGCCCCAATGGTACTTTTAACTGCTTTAATCTCTTTTATCGCTACACTGTCTTCCTGGAACATCTCAAAGTCAGTAAAAGGATTTATGGCCCTCTTCCTCCTGCTCGATACAGGTATGATGGGCGTCTTTGTTTCACTGGATTTCTTCCTTTTCTACGTGTTCTGGGAACTCATGCTTCTTCCGATGTACTTCCTCATCGGTATCTGGGGCGGTCCTAGAAAAGAATATGCCGCAATTAAGTTCTTTATCTATACTTTAGTTGGCAGCGTGTTCATGCTTCTTGTAATGATAGGGCTTTACTTCAGCGCCAAAGAGCTGCTCCCGAACGGAACAAGCGCATTTACATTTAATTTGCTTTCTTTAATGGATCCGAAGAATTATACCGCAACCGGTATTCTTTCACCATTAAATCCTCACAACCTGAGGTTTATAGCTTACATAGCTCTTTTCATCGGCTTTGCAATAAAGATTCCGATGTTTCCCTTCCACACTTGGTTGCCAGATGCACACGTTGAAGCACCGACACCAATAAGCGTTATCCTTGCAGGTGTGCTTCTTAAGATGGGAACATACGGTATCATAAGAATCAGCTATCCTATATTCCCTGAAATTACACGTCAGCTGGTCTGGTTCATCGCCCTCTTTGGTATGATAAATATCATCTACGGTGCACTTTGCGCCCTGGCCCAGAAAGACTTTAAGAAGATGATTGCTTATTCATCTGTTTCGCACATGGGTTATGTGCTCTTAGGCATGGCTTCACTTACAAGTGTTGGCTTAAACGGAGCCATCTTCCAGATGTTCAACCACGGTACAATTACAGCAATGCTCTTCCTGATCGTTGGCGTTGTTTATGACCGCACACATACAAGAGGTCTTGATGATTTCGGCGGTCTTGCCCTTAAGATGCCGGTTTATACTTTCTTTGTCACAATAGCATTCTTTGCCGCAATCGGACTTCCTTCAATGAGCGGATTTATATCTGAATCTTTTGTATTCCTTGGAAGTTTCGCCGTCGACAGCATAAGAATAATCACCATATTCTCAACACTTGGTATTCTCCTTGGTGCCGGCTACATGCTCTGGGCACTGCAGAGAGTTTTCTTAGGCAAGTTCAACGAAAAATGGAGTGCATTAGGAGACCTTACAGCACGCGAATATTTAATGTTCATTCCATTGACAATTGTTATCTTCCTGCTTGGAATTTATCCTTCAGGCATGATTAACATAATGAATACTTCAGTAAACAGTCTGGTAGACTTTATGAATAAGATGCCGGCTAATTTTTCTACGTTAGGAAAATTTTAATCAAATAAACTGAAGATCATGGAATTTAACACGATTTATAATAATTTATTTTACCTGGTTCCTGAGATTGCAGTTTCCGCATTCCTGGTTCTTGTAGTGCTTGCAGATCTGATACTCGGGAATAACAAAAAGTTGCTTCCTTATTTGTCAATTGCGGGAATGCTCGTTGCAGGATTCTGCGTCATGAATCAGATGACCTTCTCCGGCGCGGTCTTCTCCCTCTCGGGACAGTCCAAAAGTTTCGGGATGGTGACAGTTGATTCTTTTGGAGCCTTCTTCAAGCTCCTGGTAGTTGTTTCTACTGTTCTGGTCGTGTTCTTCTCTTTCAGCTCGGAAGAGATCAAAAAAAGCACGCCAAGGCACGGAGAATACTACACACTTATCCTGGGGATGGTACTTGGAATGTTCCTCATGGTGTCGGCAACGGATCTGATACTTATATATCTTTCCCTTGAGCTGATGTCACTTTCATCCTATGTACTTGCAGGCTTTACAAAGCTTAAGGACCGCAACAGTGAGGCAGCCCTGAAGTATATCATTTACGGCGCTGTTTCTTCAGGACTTATGCTTTTTGGTATCTCCATTGTATATGGACTTACCGGAACGACAAACCTTTATGTTATAAACACACTGCTGCAGTCGCCACAGATAAATCTTCTGGCACTTGCATTTGCAGGCATACTGATCTTTGCCGGTATCGGATATAAGATATCCGCTGCCCCGTTCCACTTCTGGACACCTGATGTTTACGAAGGTGCACCAATTACCATTACGGCATTTCTTTCGGTTGCTTCAAAAGCTGCCGGCTTTGCGCTCCTGGTAAGATTTATAAAAGTGACCTTTGTCTCCTCAGTTGCACCTTCAGGACACTGGATGATGATCCCGGTATTCCCGTGGAAAGAGCTCCTGATTGTAATTGCAATTCTGACCATGACACTCGGAAACTTTACTGCGCTTTGGCAGAATAACTTAAAAAGACTTCTTGCATATTCAAGCATCGCCCACGCAGGATACCTTCTTTTGACAGTTGCAGTGCTTTCTAACCAGGGTCTTATTGCAATGCTCATATACTTCGGTATTTATGCATTCATGAACCTGGGAGCATTCTTTATCGTAATGTTAATTGCAAACAAGATTGGAAGCGAGAATCTGGAAGATTATAAGGGACTTGGCTACTCAATGCCGTTCCTCGGAGTCACATTCGGTATGTTCCTCGTATCCTTAATCGGTCTTCCGCCTTCGGCAGGATTTATTGGCAAACTCTACCTCTTTATTGCTCTTGTAGACGCAAATATGATTACCGTAGCTGTTATTGCACTTCTTAATACGGTAGTTTCTTTGTACTACTACATAAGAGTATTAAAGGAAATGTTCCTCTCAAAGCCCACAGGCGAGCCGGTTTCACTCAGGCTTTCACCTTTAAGCCTTGTAATGATTCTTGTTATGCTGGCTCCAATTGTTATCTTTGGTGTTTACTTCACACCGATTGTGGACTTTGCAAAGAGCTGCATTACGATTTTAGGCATGTAAAATTTAAGGTGTACTTTTTATAAGAAAAGGCGGATCATTTTGGTGATTCGCCTTTTCCATTTTAAGCACCGGAAAGATGTGACGTATCTAAAGTTATGAAACTTCCCATTTACCTCGATAACCATTCCACAACCAGGCCCGATAAAAGGGTCATTGAAGCAATGCTCCCCTATTTTGACGAATACTTCGGCAATCCCTCAAGCATGTCGCATCCGTACGGATGGGCTGCATCTTCAGCCGTGGAAAGTGCAAGGGAAAGTGTTGCAGGATTTATAGGGGCAAATCCGGAAGAGATAATTTTCACGAGCGGCACTACCGAAAGCAACAACCTGGCACTTAAAGGTCTTGCGCTTTCACCATTAAATAAAAAGCATCATATCGTAACAACTGAGGCCGAACATCCCTCGGTGCTGAATGTTGTGCGCTTTCTGGAAATGTCAGGCTTCAAAGTTACTTATCTTAAGCTGGATAAATACGGGTCAATTGACCTTAATGAGCTTGAAGAGGCAATCTCAGTGAATACGCTACTGGTCTCAATTATGGCTGCAAACAATGAAATCGGGACAATTTACCCTCTTCATGACATTGCCGCAATATGTGTAAAGAAAGGGGTGCTCTTCCATACTGATGCCGCACAGGCAATTGGGAAAATGGAATTTGACGTAAGAAATGTTCCTATAGACATGGCTTCTTTCAGCGCTCACAAGAATTACGGCCCGAGGGGAACTGGAGTCTTATACGTCAGGAAGAAAACGCCTAAGATTCGGCTCACCCCCCTTTTCCAGGGCGGAGGCCAGGAAAGAGAGATCCGCTCTGGCACTCTGAACACTCCTGCAATCGTGGGCTTTGCGAAGTCGCTTGAGATTTCAAAAGAGGAAATGCCGAAAGAAACGGAAAGAATTAGACTTTTAAGAGACAGGCTTAAAGAAGGAATTTTCGGCAATCTCGATGGGGTCCACCTCAACGGGCACCCTGAAAAAAGGCTTGTCAATAATTTGAATATCAGCATTAAAAACGTTAATATTGATCATCTTTTAAGTGAATTAAGGGATCTTGCCCTCTCAACCGGAAGTGCCTGTGCTTCGGGCAGCCCTGAGGGGAGCCATGTACTTAAAGCTATAGGGCTGGAACAGTCCTTAATGAGAGCTTCTGTGAGGTTCGGCCTCGGGCGCTTCAATACAGAAGAGGAAATAGATTATGCCATATCCAGGTTTGTCCAGGCCGTAAAAAAGGTCCGGAATAAAAACCTGTAATAAACGAAATTTAACAAAATTAAATATTTTTTTAAGAATAAAACATTTGGGGTTCAAAAATGACTAAGGATGCTGCATTTGACTATCTAAAAACCAATCAGGAACAATTCTTCAGCTTTATGAAGGAGAAATATCCGTTTTTTAACAAGTCAAACGTATTTCTAAGAGACCTTCAGTACGGAGTAAAGAACTTTTTCGAAAGAAAATCGGTTAAATTATCATATAAGGATGTTGAGGAGACTGCTTCTCAGTTAATTCAAATGCTGGAAAAAGACGGCATTCTCCTTAAGCTTAATGAAAATGCCTGGAAGTTAAACTATGCTCCTAAAGAAGAGCCGAAGCCTGAGGAGACAAAACCTGAGGAAGGCAAATCTGAAAACGCATAGTTTTTCGGGATTTTACTGGAGTAATTCTTAATTATTTCTTATAGAGAGAGAGAAAGGAAATGACGAGGTATGGCAAATACAAGCGTTGACTCATCCGAAATAAAGGTAACAGTTAAGGCCGGAAATCAGATTAAGCAGGTAATGCAGGAGAACAGTATTCCTGAGGAATATGGCCTAAGAGTAGGCGTCAAAGGCGGCGGATGCTCGGGGCTTACATACTCTTTAGGATTCGACTCTGCACCGCATGATGGAGATAAGGTAATTGAATCTAATGGCATTAAGCTCTTTGTTGATGGCAAGAGCCTTTTCTATCTCATGGGTACCGAACTCGATTTTTCTGACGGCTTGAACGGCAGGGGTTTTGTCTTTAACAATCCCAATGCCGTCAAATCCTGCGGATGCGGTAACTCTTTTGGTGTATAAGGACATTAAAAAAGGCAGAGATTATAAAATCTCTGCCTTTTTCTAAAAAATTAATTACGTAAAAAGGCTTACTTCCCTTTCATATACTCTTCAAAATTCTGGTTCTTATATGCTCCCTCATTAATAAACTTCAATATATTCAGAAACTGTTTGTCATCCAGGTATCCAGGCACAACTGTAATAGGCTGCTGTTTTTCGTCAAAGAATATTGTAGAGGGAAAGCCAGTTACCCCGAAGCCCTGTGCAAGCTGCTGCTCAGTATAATTTTCTCCCATAAAGTTTACCTTTGAGGCCGACTCAGCATTTAATTTAACGGCAATAAAATTATCAGCAATATATTTTGCGACCTCAGAGTTCTTGTAAGTAGAGGCATCCATCTTCTTGCACCAGCCGCACCAATCGGTATAAACGTCTATTAAAACTTTTTTATTCTCTTTCTTGCTGGCTTCGAGCCCCTTATCGAAATTAGTCCATTTGACCTCTTCCGGAGCCGGATAATAAAAAGCGGCCGATCCCAAAATTGCAATAATTAAAACACAAAGTAAAACAATTCTTCTTTTCATAAGATTCCTTCAGGTTAAATACAATATATTCAGATTATTAGATAAAAATAAACACAAAAAGATTCCGGGAAACGGATTAAAAATCAGACGAAAGCGGTGCAACTGTAACATAGTTCTCAACTGATAATATATTCATAATTTCTGAATAAACTTTTTCGCTGCTGATGCCGTGAGTGCCCTCAAAGGTGCACTTTTTAGGATCGGCGCCGCAGGAATTATCGCAATAATTCCCAATTGGAAGCATTATATGTGCATTGTTGCCTTTCGGGCCCCAGAGCTTGGGCGAACAGGCTGTCATGGGACAGAAAAGTGAAAGTGTCCTGACCTTTAATGCGGCACACAGATGCATGGGGCCCGTGCTTGCGGAAACCA
>JBLMYS010000158.1:0-27644 GCA_050258415.1 Acidobacteriota bacterium
TGGAAGCCACTCAGGCCGGTAATCAGCCGGCAATGCTAAAAAAGAAAAAAGCTCCGGTTGCAATAGGCGATATAGAAGATGAAATCACCGAGGAAGCAGCTCAAAAGCTGGTCCAGCAGGAGAAGATATCTAACTATGTGGCTAAAAATCCCGCGGATGCTGCAAAACTAATTAATTCCTGGTTACACGAAGATGAGTACTAAAGATAAAGCATTAAAAGAGCCTACAAAAAAGGCGGATATTTCGGGTGCACAGAAAGCGGCCCTTCTGCTGATCGCGCTTAATGTTGAGACAGCTGCCTCAGTATTTAAGCACCTTGATCCCGCGGAAGTGGAACAGATCAGTGCCGAAATATCAAAAGTAAAAAACATTCCTTCCAATACTGTTGACAGCGTGATGGAGGAATACTATGCAATGATAACCGCACGCGAATACGTCCTTGAAGGTGGTATAGACTATGCACAGACCATTCTTGAAAAATCTTTCGGCCTGGCAAAGGCGGTTGAAATTATTGAAAAGGTGAGAAACCTTACAACACTCCGCGGCTTTGACGTCTTGAAAAAAGCTGACTCGGCGCAGCTGGTGAACTTCCTGAACAAGGAACACCCTCAGACAATTGCTCTTATACTTTCGCATCTTAATCCCGAGCAGACTGCAAATGCAATTAAAGAGCTTCCTGAAAACATGAGGGGCGACGTGGCCTACAGAATTGCAACGCTTGGAAAGATCTCTCCTCAGACACTCAAACAGATTGAGAAAGTTGTCGATGAGCTTGCTGGCTTTACCATGAACCAGTCTTTAAGCCGCACCGGCGGACCGAAAAGCCTTGCTAAAATCCTGAACAGGACAAGCGTCAGCATCAGCAAGGATATACTTGCAACCATACAGGAAAAAGACGAGGAGGTGGCTCATGAAATTAAAAGGCTCATGTTCCTCTTTGATGATATAATAAACATTCAGGACAAAGATATTCAAAGAATACTCCGCGAGGTAGACCGCCGCGACCTGGCCATAAGCCTTAAGGTTGCCGACGAAAGGCTGAAACAGAAAATATTTTCCAATATGTCCGAACGCGCTGCAGACCTTTTGAAAGAAGAGCTTCAGTATATGGGCCCGATCAAATTAAAAGAAGTTGAATCTGCACAGGCCAAGATAGTTGATGTTGTAAAAGCCCTCGAGGAAAATGAAGAGATTTCTCTCAACCTCAGGGGAGGCGCTGACGAAGTTTATGTCTGATGTAGTTAAACTAAATTTGAGGGCGGGTGCCGTTAAAATCAAATTCAACAGTGAATTCGATGCTGTGCCCGAGGATATGCCTGAAAATGAGGCCGCGCCTGCAAAAGAGGAAGACTATATTCAGCTTCAGCTGCAGAACTATTACGATAAGGGGTTTCAGGAGGCACAAAGGCTTACGGCAACTGAACTTGAAAAGCAGTATACTCAGAGCCTTATAGAAAGAACCGAGGAATTTAACAGAATCCTTTCTGCCATAGAGTCCAACCTTTCGGAATACGAGCAGTCATTCGACAAAATTGTAACAGAGGTGGCGGTCGCTATTGCAGAAAAAATTGTCAGGCACGAGATACAAAAGGAGTCTATAATCAACTCAACGCTCAGGGAGTCTGTTAAGAAAATACTCGGAGCTAATGAGGTGATAATAAAAATTAATCCTCAGGACTTCCAGTCACTGCATTCAGAGCAGGAGGGGATTCTGCTCGAGGAGTCATTCTCCAAGATCAAGTTTGAGCAGGATGAGAAAATTGAACCCGGGGGCTGCGTTGTTGAAACAGATATAGGCAGCGTGGATTCAAGAATTCTCACACAGATCACTGAAATAAAAAAGCATCTCGATAATCACTTCAATAACCAGGTGACATAACAGGATGCAGCTCGCTGAGAATTATATTGAAAAATACAGGCGCGTAATAGACCGCATAGATACTATCAAGGTCAATGGCAAGGTTACCGATGTAATTGGACTCATCATCGTTTCCATCGGCCCTAATGTCGCTTTAGGGGAAATATGCACCATAGTCGACAAGAAAGGACGCGAGGTCTGTAAGGCAGAAGTTGTGGGCTTCAAGGAAGGCAAAGTGCTTTCAATTGCTCTCGGCGAAGTTGAAAAGATTTCACCGGCCTGTGAAATTATAGCCTCAGGAAGAAGTTTTTCAATCGGTGTTGGGGAAAACCTCCTGGGAAGGGTAATTGACGGCCTTGGAAACCCGATTGACGGCAAGGGTGATATCATTGTTCCATCATACATGAATATTTATCGTGAACCGCCTAATCCCCTGACACGAAAAAGAATTTCCAGGCCGCTGCAGACCGGAGTAAGATCAATTGACGGACTTCTGACTGTAGGCAAAGGACAGCGCATTGGTATTTTTGCCGGCAGCGGTGTGGGAAAGAGTGTAACGCTCGGCATGATTGCACGAAATACCAATGCCGACGTAAACGTCATTACACTCGTCGGCGAGCGCGGAAGGGAAGTCAGGGAATTTCTTGAAAAAGAACTTGGCGAAGAGGGCCTCAAAAGGTCCGTTGTGGTCGTTGCAACAAGCGACAAGCCTGCTCTTATAAGAATGAAAGGTGCCTATATTGGAACTACCATTGCCGAGTACTTCAGGGACCAGGGAAAAGACGTCGTCCTCATGATGGACTCGGTAACCAGGTTCGCGCAGGCACAAAGAGAAATAGGGCTTACAATCGGGGAACCCCCTGCAACAAAAGGCTATACCCCTTCTGTATTTGCAGTACTTCCAAAACTCCTTGAAAGAACGGGTACCGGTGAAACGGGCTCAATTACAGGAATTTACACCGTGCTTGTCGATGGTGACGATATGACCGAACCGATTGCCGATGCCGTAAGATCAATTCTGGACGGACACATTGTTCTTTCCAGAAAGCTGGCAAACAAGGGACAGTTTCCGGCCGTTGACCCCCTGCAGAGCGTCAGCCGTGTTATGCCGGATATTGTTACTGCCGACCACAGAAAACGTGCTATCGGCTTTAATGATATTCTCGCTACTTATAAGGAAGCTGAAGACCTGATAAACATTGGAGCTTATGTAAAAGGGAGTAACCCCCAGATAGACCATGCTCTTACCAAAATTTCCATGCTCCGGGCCTTCCTGAAGCAGGATATGTTTGAAAAAGCTCTTTATCAGGAAACTATTCAAAGACTTAATAATATTATTGAACAACCTCTGGTATAATAAATGGCAAAATTCCGCTATAAGTTTGAGTCCATAAAAAAAATTAAAGAGACTTTTGAAAAAAAAATCCAGAAGGAAATTTCCTTAATAGATCTTGAGATCGAAAAGCAGAACGAACTTCTTAAATCCCTTGCCGAGGAAAAAAACAAGTCGCGCAATTCTTTATCGGGCAGGAGTTTCGTTAAGGCCTCCGAGCTTCAGTTCCTGAGTGAAGTGCAGAATCTCCTTGGACTCAGGGAGAAAAAAATAATAAGTGAAATTGCGAATCTGGAAAAAGTAAAAGAAACGAGGATGCTTGAGCTGGAACAAAA
Organism: Acidobacteriota bacterium; assembly: GCA_050258415.1. Lineage (GTDB taxonomy): Bacteria > Bacteroidota > Ignavibacteria > Ignavibacteriales > SURF-24 > JAAXKN01. The sequence goes on from JBLMYS010000158.1 coordinate 3,527, forward strand.
AACAAAGGAGCACAAGATCTTTGAAACCCTCGAGGAAAAGCACTACGAGGATTTTCTGCTCGTACAGAATCAGCTCGAACAAAAAGAAATAGACGAAATCGCATCCAAGAAATTTGCCAGGGAGGCATAAGAGTGCAGACTAAAATAACATATTTAGTAATATTTCTGACCGCGTTTATTATGACTACAGGCGGAATAGTTTTTCTCAATCAGAAATATGAAAATATATTTAAGCTCGATTTTTCACCGCGCAAAGTAACAGCGGCACAGACCAAAGCCGACTCTTTGAAAGCCAAAATCGATACCACAAAACTCAAAGAAGAGTGGATAAACAAAGTAAAGAAGGAAGTAATTGACAGCATGTCCACAGCCAAAGGACATGAGAATACAGAGGCTATTATTGCCGAACGCAACAGACAGCTCGACAGCCTCAATAAAATCAAAAGCCAGATAGCACAGTATGAAGCTAAATTAAAAAGCAAGGCTTCTGAACTTCAGAGCACTTCAGCATTCGTGAAAGTTAAGCAGGATAGCGCATACGTTAAATGGAAAAAAGAAATGGTTAAAACTTATGAAGTAATGGACCCCAAAATGGCGGCTAAAATAATTGCGAAATTAAACGATAATTTAGCTAAGGATATTCTGTTCTCAATAAAAAATAAAAAAAGGGCACAGATAATTTCAGAATTCAGCCCTGAAACGGCAGTAAGATTAACAAGGATCCAATAAATGTTTTTTAATCCTCTATTTTTGCAGGTAGTAAATAACCAGGAAACTCCGTTATTAAACAAAGCTCAGAAGTTGACGGGACCTTCATATTTATTTTCTGACATTATCAAGGTTCAACTGGACAAAAACGAAACAGGCTCCCTCCTGAGTCCAGGGAAAGAAACTGCGGCTGAAAATAATTTATTGAGCAGTATTGTCTCGGCACTTTCAAGCCAGTCTGCCCAGCTTCCATTAGCTCAGGTGCAGAATGCCTCCGGGATAAATGTGAACCCGGCCTTAGATATAAAGGGACTTAACCCTTCCGCTCTTCTTCAGCTGATGGATAAAGAATCATCGGAAGAAAAAGCCTCGACAGACGGTGAAGATATAAATTCTCTTCTTGTGGGAAATTCAGAGCTGTTTAATTTTATAAATGAATTGCTGACAAATCATCAGCTCGATGGAAAGATCAGTATAGTAAATGCAGCAGATGAGAGCGCGGAAAGTAAAGATACCGCAATAAGTCCAACGAATGCTCTGCCTCTGGAAAATCTTACTGCTTCAGAAGTCCTCAATTTGCTTAAGAATGGCAAAACAATTGCCGTTGAAAATTCCGCCTTCCAGAGCAATAACGGGCTGCTTATTACAATGGAGGAACTCTCCGCTGAAGCTGCAAAAACACAGGCAGGCGGCGGTGTTCTCAATGCCTCACCACAAGAGGACACTCTTCCTAAAACTATGAATACTACTTCAACCCAGACTCTTGCAGAAATGATAGCTGCTCAGAATGCAGGTGCCCAGGATGCGGATCCTCAGGCATCCGGGCCGTTATACAAGCTGAAATTCTCTCTGGTAAGTAATCAGGAAGATTCCGGATCTCTGATGGGCATTGAAAAGCCTATCATAAAATTGCCGTTTTCAAATAATCTGAATGCTTCAACAAATACAGAGCCCGTTAATGACGGCTTAAATGCCTTATCAAATGTTCCTCCGGTAACAGGCATGAAAGCGGAAGGAGAAAATCTCTCCATTAAACCGGAAAAGGGAAATCCACAGATCGGGACCGGCACAGTAAAAAGTACTGCTTCCACTCAGGCTACACCCATTACTTCCGAAGGCAGCAAGCCAGAAGTTGGCACTCCTTTAATCAAAAATGAGGCTGATTCCAGTATTGCAGCAAATGATGATCCTTCAACCGTGAATATGGTGAAAACTGAGGACACGGCAAAAGAAGATTCTGCGGAAAAGGACGTCGTAAAAGATAATATTTCAAAAGAACCCGGGGTGAAGACAGGTAAGTTTGTAAATATTGAAAGAGTTAAAACAGATCCCGGAATTCAGTCAAATGAGACTAAGCTCCCCGAGCAGCAAAAATTGGAACTTCCTGATCAGGAAGTGACAACGAAAGATTTGTCCGCTTCAGGCTCATTACATCCTGAAGAGATGAAAAATCAGAAGGCAAATGAAAGCACAGACAAGAAGGCGGAATCCGGTATTGCTTCAAAGCTTCAGGATGCAACAGTCCTGAATCATAAAGAAAAAGATTTGAAAGAAACTTCTCCTCAGGAAAAGCAGCAGCAGCAGGCCTCGTCGCCATCAGAAATAAAAACGGATGCCAAAGACAGCGCCAAAGGAGAAATGAACAGCTCTTCAAAAGAACAGAACCATCAGAACCCGGATGGCACCGCTTCAGGCGAGCATTTGGAATCAAAAGGGAAAATTCAGGAAGAGCATCCTTTTACTATCGGAACCCAGTTAAAAACAGGCGAAGACTCCTTCAGTGTAAAGCGCACTATCGACAGCAGTCCATTTGGTGAAGCTGCAAAAACTGTAAAAGCCGCCGAAGTGATGAAAGAGATATCAAAGTTCATCCAGCAGGGTGATAAAAACAGCATAGTGCTAAAAATTGATCCTGAGAACCTGGGGACTGTTAAAATTGCACTTGACCTTGCAGATAAAGTTGTTCACGCGAATATCGAGGTTGAGAACGAGTCGGCACGCAAGCTCATGGAAAACAACCTGAACCAGCTCTACAATTCACTTAACCAGAGCGGCATACAGCTTAATTCCATAAATATATCCCTTGCCCACCAGGAGCAAAAGCAGGGAAAAACGCCTGGACAGAAGCGCAGGAACTTTATGGATGAAGGTAATAAAGATGCAGATGATATTGGCGAACTTCGCCAGAAAGAAATGGGTTACAATACTTACGACTACTTAATTTAGGAGAAAATATGGCCGGAGAAATCAATGGTGTTACAACAGGAGCAGCCGCCGCAGCTCAGAATGTCGGCGTGGGAAAGAGCTCCCTGGGAAAAGATGACTTCATGAAACTCATGATCTCACAGATGAAAAATCAGGATCCCCTTAATCCTATGGACGGCACGCAGTTTTCTGCACAGCTGGCACAGTTTTCATCGCTTGAACAGCTTACTAATATGAACGATTCACTCAATAAGAGCATACAGGCAAACTACCTTTTGACTCAGTCCGTCAATAATACTATGTCTGCATCCCTGATCGGAAAGGAAATCAAGCTCTCCGGCTCTGGCATTACTCACAACGGACAGAGCAGTATACAATTGGGCTACAATCTGGCCTCAGATGCCAGATCGGCTTCAGTTAATATTTATGACTCGACGGGTAAGCTGGTAAAAACTTTTGAAAATGAAAATACTTCTGCAGGAGACCATAAACTTTCGTGGAATTTTACCGATAATAACGGTAGTAAATTACCCGATGGTAAATACACTTTTGAAGTGAAAGCCAAAGGACAGGATGGTCAGGATATGACAGCAGAGATGTTTAAGTTCGGCGTTATTGATTCTGTAAAGTTCACCGAACAGGGTACTAAGATAATGGTAGACAATGCTGAGTATGGTATTTCAGACGTGCTCGAGGTTTTTGGCAATAATAGCTAGGAGGCATAAATAAAATGGCCGAAATTAACGGTGTAAAAGTTCCTTTTATACCGATAGTTCAGACTGATGAAATTCAGAAGAACAGGATCAGAACCGGTCCCTCCGGATTCGATTCGATCTTCAAAGAGGAACTTGAGAAAATTAAATTCTCCAGCCATGCGGCAAAAAGGCTGGAAGCAAGAAATATTCAACTATCGGAAACAGAGCTCAGTAAGCTTCAGGATGCGGTTGAAAAAGCAGAGATGAAAGGGGCCAAGGATTCACTGGTGATGATGGATAAGACGGCCTTTATCGTAAACGTGCCAAATAAAACCGTGGTAACTGCAATGCAGCTGGGCGATAACGATAACATATTTACAAACATTGACAGCGTAGTTTTTACGCAGTAAAAAGTAACTAAATAAAGAAATTAAACAATAAAGAGCGGGACCTTTTGAGGGCGCTCTGAAGATTCAACCGACCGACTGACGTTGAATCCCAAAAAATACTAAATACCTTAGGAGGTTATTATGTCACTTCTTAATTCCCTTTTTTCGGGCGTCTCAGGCTTGCGTAACCATCAGTCAATGATGGATGTCATCGGCAATAATATTTCCAACGTTAACACCATTGGCTACAAAGGCTCACGCGTGACTTTCAGCGATACCTTCAGCCAGTTCGTAAAGGCAGGTACAAATCCTACTGCCACTTCTGGCGGTACGAACACTTTCCAGATCGGCCTTGGTGCAAAACTGAACTCTATCGATAAAAACTGGAACCAGGGTACTTTCGAAAGAACAGGAATTGTTACAGATCTGGCCCTGCAGGGTTCCGGCTTATTCATATTGAAAAGCAATGGCGCAAATTATTACTCGCGCGCCGGAGCATTCACATTCGATGCAAACGGAAACCTCGTAAACCCCCAGAACGGCGCAATTGTGCAGGGTAAACTTGCCAACGGCGGCCAGATCCCTTCAGGTACAACAATTACTGATATTAAAATAGATACCAGCCAGAGAATTCCGGCCGTTAAGACCACTGAAACCAAATGGAGCGGTAACCTGAGCAGCTCTTCTCCAACACTGAAGACTGATATCGACCAGGAAATAGGAAACCTTAACTCCGCAGGCGCCGGCGCGGCACCCGGAGAACCGGGAGTATATGTCGACCCTGCTACAGGAAACCCGATAGCCGACAATTATAAAGTAATATACGATGACTCTGGAAATGCTTATCACCTGAGAACATGGTATACATACAACGCCGGTACGTGGACCTTGAATTACCACGTCGTTGATCCCAGCGGTGCTAATACTAATCCTCCAATAAACAGCCATGTCGACCTTACATTTAATTCAAGCGGCAGAGTCACGGGCTTTACTGACAGTCTGGGCGCTCCTCAGACCAGCACCTCAGTATCTTTGGCTTCCGGCGGACTTTCATTTGACCTGGATTTCTCTTCAGTTACAAATACTTCCACCAGCACTTCGGTCGATTCTAAGCTCGACCGCGGTGAAGATACCGAACCTGTAAGCAGTGCCGTAACAATATTCGATTCACTTGGTAATACCCATACACTCACGGTTACATATACACACCTTGACACCAATAAATGGAAATGGGACGTCTCACTGCCCGATACATCGGGCCCTTATACAGGCGTTGGTACCAGCGCTACCTCAGGAGTAATCTCATTTAACGGAAGTGACGGTACAATCAGTTCAGTAACACAGGGTACAAATGCTGTTACTGATTATCCCAAAATTTCTTTTTCACCTTTAAGCGGTGCTGAAGTTCAGGAGATTACACTCGATTTCGGTTCAGGCACAAGCGGCATTACACAGACTAACCTGCCTTCACAGGTTTCTTCACTCAGCCAGAACGGCGCTGCTTCAGCCACTCTTACTAATATGAATATCGATCAGTATGGTAAGGTTGTAGGCATATTTTCAAACGGCGTTTCAAGAACACTGGCTCAGGTAATGGTTGCAACTTTCCCCAACCTGAACGGCCTTACCAGCATTGGCGACAATATGTATACACTCGCCTCTAACTCAGGCGACCCCAGAATATCAGAACCCGGTGAAAACTCGGCTACAACAATCCAGTCGGGCGCTCTTGAACAGTCCAACGTCGACCTCTCCGAGGAATTTACGAGAATGATAGTTTCTCAAAGAGGCTTCCAGGCTAACGCCAGGGTAATTACAACTTCAGACAACCTGCTTCAGGAAATAACCAACCTGGTAAGATGATAGTTTTGTGAGATGATTCTATAATGCAGGAATGTGAAGTAAGATTCACATTCCTGCATTTTTTTTATGGAAAGCAGAACAGTCGTGAGAATATTATTCAACTTCAGCTAAGCTTTTCAGCTAAGCTTTTCAGCTTCTCGCCGTCAACCCTGAAGACGGTCCATTCATCCATTGGCCTTGCCCCAAGACTCTTATAGAAATTTATCGCAGGCTCGTTCCAGTCGAGGACTGACCACTCAAAGCGCCCGCATTTTTTCTCAACTGCAATTTTTGCCAGATGAATTAAAAGCGCCTTTCCAATGCCTTTTCCCCTCAGCTCCGGTTTTACAAACAGATCCTCCAGGTACAGGCCGGGGCGGCCAACAAAGGTTGAAAAGTTAAAGAAGTAAAGCGCAAAGCCTGCGGGTTCATTATTGTAATAGGCAAGCACCACCTCGGCTGAGGGGCTGTTGCAGAATAAAACCTCTTCCAGTAACTCCTCAGTTGCTACAACCTCATCCGACATCCTTTCATATTCAGCAAGCTGCCTTATAAATGAAAGTATAAGCGGCGTGTCATTCTTGCAGGCTTTTTTAATTACTAGCTTTTGTGCAGTGATGTTGTCCAAAATTTATTCTCCTGTTTTTTGTTTGTACTTTTTGCAGAATATTGCAATAGGACGCGCGGAAGTGTCCTTCGTGAAAAACAAATAGTCCATTCCTCCATCCTTAAGCTTTAGAAGCTTCCTTATCCTCTCCGGAGCATCGGGGAAATCGCGCCTTGAAAGGTTTGCCGAGGTAATGCCTTCAGATTTAAGATAATGTGTTATCTCCTTCACCTTATAGGGAAGCACTTTCCTAACTTCAAAAACCCGCCCCGGAAAATCGCTCCTTAACTCACCGGAAGTAAGAAAGTCGACGCTTTTGTTTATAAACCGAAGCGAAAATTCCTCTGCCAGCTTTGCAGTTAAACGTGACTTGATAATTGCGCTGTCCGGCTCATAAAACCATTGAAGTACTTCCGGAGTAACTTTCTTCTCACTCTTTAGAAGATCAGAACCGGTAAATGTTCTTTCTGTATTGGAAGAGGAATCAATCATAACCGAGTTAATTACAATCTCACCGGTTTCTTTTATATGGCTGTCAAACCTCAGCAGGACTTCCCTGCATTCATTGTCGACTGAAACCACCGTGAATTCCCCGAGGTTTGTAAACTGCCTTTTTATCTCCTCAATCTCGATTGCAGGTGAAGCTTTGATTAAAATCTTTTCCGACTTTCTGAGCATAAGGGGCATTGCTTCAACGACATCGGGAGAGCAGTTCTTAAGCCCGATAAACCTGCGGTTTTCATCCCTTCTTGCGGGATCGGCATAAATTAAGCTGAAATAATTATCTGGAAAGGACTTAAGTATCTCAATACTGTCGCCCTCATTCACGGAAATATTTTTTATTTCAAGGAGATTTAAGTTATGCCTGAAGATTTCTGAAAGCAGGGGGTTCCTTTCACAGTAAATTACTTCCTTAAAACTCCCGGAGAAGAATATGTCGTCAATTCCAAGTCCGCCTGTAAGGTCTATTAGCTTATCTCCCTTATAGAGCTTTGTCTTAAGCCTGGCAGTATATTCCGATGAAGCCTGCTCGAGCGCGGTTTTCTCATATAGAAGAGGGTGGCTTGAAAGCTCCGGAAGTTTGCTCCCGGCTTTTTTAATGCACCGTATCTGTTCAGCAATAGCTCTTATGGGTAAAGTTCCGTATCCCCGGAACCTCAAAGCCAACAGTTCCGGGTCATCATCTATATGCCCGCGGATGAACTCCAGGGATTCTTTTTTAAGCAGTTCTGCTAATTCACTCTGTGTCATTTTACTGTGAGATTTTTAGTCTCAGCGACTGCTTCGTAATTTCTTCCTGAGCCAGGCTGGTAATTGTGTCATAATCCATTCCGGCCGGGTATATCGGTTTTAAGAATTTTAGCTTTATCTTACCCGGCTTCGGGAACTTGCTTCCTATGGAAAACTTTTCATAAGCTCCTTCAATTACCACCGGTACAACAGGTATGTTGAGTTCCTTGCTTATAATTGCAAACGACTTTTTGAAATTCATTACACGTCCGTCGCGGCTTCTGGCGCCCTCGGGGAAAATTACCATATTATTTCCCTTCTTAAGGATGGCGGCAATTTTCTGCAGTGTAAGCTTAAGGTCACGGTTAATGTTAAGTACAAGTATGTTGCTGTTCCGCGCAAAGAAGCGGGCAACAGATGACTTAATGTTTTTCTCCTTGGCGAAAAAATAGGTCCTGTTCAAAGTTTTATTCTTCAGGAAATTTGCAATCAGAAGACCGTCAATAAAACTCTGGTGATTTGGAGCGATAATTACGGGTGTGGGAGGTATGTTATCGAGTCCTTCCCCTTCAAGCCTGATATAGAACTTAAACAACGGCTTAAATATCACCTTTAAGAACTTCAGCATAAATGTGCTCTGCGGAACGTCAAAATCTATGTCTTCCTTCAGCACTTTACCCCAGTGCATTACCTCATTTTCAATCTTTGTCCTTTTCTCCTTTATGTATGCTGCAAGCTTCCTTACCGTAGAATGAGCCGAGAGGTCCTCGTTAGACATTGAAATGCCGAAGGTCTTCTCCAGATGCACCTGAAGTTCAACCTTGTCCAGTGAATCGAGCCCGAGGTCAAGCTCCACGTGCTCATCGGGGAAAATCTCTTTCTTAACCACTCCTTTTAAGTACTCTTCAAGAAGCCTGTATTCCTGGTAGTCGGGCACTTCAGCTTTTGTAAGTGACTTCTTTTCCTTCTGCAGAAGCTGTGCCAGAGAGTAGCGCTTTATTTTTCCAAGACGCGTCCTTGGAAGCTCACTGTGGACGATGGCAAAATTGAATATCTTCTTGTAGGGGGCAGTTGAGAGGTTATATTTATCAATTATGTTCCACTTTATGGTTTCCTGTATGTTTACCACGTTATCCTGCTGCATGAGCGCAAAGTCAGGATAAATGACGGCAAAAAGCTGCCCTTCTTTCTGAAATACACCAACCTCCTTTATATAAGAATAGCCGAGGAGCTTATTTTCAATTTCCTCGGGGTTCAGGTTCTTTCCATTGGGAAGCACAATAATTTCTTTTTTCCTTCCCGTAATAAATATATATCCTTCCTTATCCACGTATCCCAGGTCGCCTGTATGTATCCAGCCATCTTTAAGTATTTCATCTGTTTCCGGGGGCTTATTATAATAGCCCTTCATCACGTTTGGCCCGGTAACTAAAATCTCGTCATCTACTATTTTTAATGATATATCTTCAAATGCTTTCCCGACAGACCCGATTTTTACTTTTTCAGGAGGGTTGAATGAAATTAAAGGGGCCATTTCCGTCATCCCGTAGCCTTCCAGAATCTTAAATCCCATAGCCTTATAATCCCTTGCCACTACAGGATCGAGCTTTGCTCCCCCGGAGATAAAATAATTTATGTTGCCCCCAAAAGTAGTTTGTACTTTCTTAAACAGAACTTTCCCGAAAGAGTAGCTATTAACAGCTCTTGAAACCTTCAGGAGCATCCGGGCCGCAAAATTGGAGTTTATCTTACCCGTAACAGCTGCATGGAAAAGATTAAAGAGCCTCGGGACGCCAAGTATAAAGGTTACCTTATATTTCTGAAGAGTTTTTAATATTTCATCTGAGGACATCTGGTTTAAGAATATTACAGTGCCACCGTCGTATAAAGGCATCAGCATTGTGCCCTGAAGCGGGAATGCATGATGAAGAGGAAGCAGCGCTATAAGACGGTCTCTATGGCCTATAATGTTTAATCCCGTAATGCATTCAACGTTGGAATAGAGATTCCTGTAAGAAAGCATAACGCCTTTGGGGCTGCCGGTTGTGCCGGAGGTATAAATTATAAGCGCCACGCCGTCCTCAACTTCGGCCTCAAGCTTAAGAGGGGAGACTTCAGCTGTTTCGGAAACTTCCTCAAAAGAAATTATTTCGGGTTTTACAACGCTTTCTTCAATTGCTTTATTAAGAACATCCCTGGTCCCCTCCGAGCAGATAATGGCAGAAGGCCTGCAGTCGTTTATGATATATGCCACTTCTTCAGGTGTGGACATAAAATCGATCGGGACATTAATGCCTCTTCTGTTCCATACAGCATAAAAGGCATAGACCCACCCGGGACGGTTCTCGGAAAATATCGCCACCTTGTCACCGGGAGCAATATTTAATACAGAAGAAAACCGGCTTATATTCTGCAGGAGCTCTTTGTAGCTGATTTCTTTACCGTTATGGATTAAAGCCGTCTTTTGAAAGTCTTTTGTAAACATTACTTTCCTGATAATTGTAATAAGTCTGTGTATATTTCAAGTTGAAAACACAAAAATAAGGCAAGCTGATGACTAATAAAAGATTAATCTATTCCTGAGTCAGATGCCAATAAATCTTAATTTAAGCCGGGGAATTAATGTAAAAACATTAAAAAGCAGGCTTATGGTTCATTATTCATTAAATAAAAAAGGCAGGTTTTAATATATGAGAAATTTTACAATTTTAATATTATTCGGCATGTTATTGGGTTCACTCTCAAAAGTTTCCGCCCAGGTAGAAAAAAAAGAGGAGTTCTCTCCGGCAATTGAGGATAATTCCTTCCTCATTGAAGAGGCATACAATCAGGAAGAAAGAGTGGTTCAGCACATTTCAAATCTGATGTATGTGCCTCAAATTCCCTCCTCCTACTTCTATACCTTTACGCAGGAATGGCCCGTTGGAGGACAGCTTAATCAGCTGAGCTATACAATCCCTCTTACTTTTATAAGAAACGGATCTTCCGGGCTGGGGGATATAATGATAAACTACAGATACCAGCTCCTGGGGCATGATGATTGGGCTGCGGCCTCGCCAAGACTATCCTTAATATTTCCTACCGGCAGTTCCGAAAAAGGCCTGGGCACAGGAGGCTACGGCCTTCAGGTGAACCTGCCTTTTAGTAAGAGGCTTACGGAAAAATTTGCGGCTCACTTTAACCTTGGGGCAACGGCACTATTCCCGAAATACACAGATGCGGACGGTAATGAAACAAGAAAACTGCTGCCCTCGTACTTCTGGGGCGGAAGCTTAATATGGCTTACTACCTCAAATTTTAATTTTCTCTTTGAATATCTGAATCAGATTAACGGTTCATTTGATGAAAAGGGGGGTGTGGCTTTTGAAAATGTTCACATTATAAATCCGGGCGTCCGTTTTGCCATTAACTTAAACCGGCTCCAGATTGTGCCGGGCCTCAGCGTACCGATAAATATTTATAAAGATAATACTTATGTGGATTCTTTCTTCTATCTTTCCTTTGAGCATCCTTTCTGAGGAGTTTAAGATAAAGAAAAAGGGCGGATGTCGTCTTCCGCCCTTTTTCGTTTAAGAATATTCCTTCATGTCTATTCAGTAGAAATGCTATGGACAGATCCCCCGGGTTCTATAGATTCGGATTGGTTTCAACCGGAACCTGTTCAAAAAGCGCGCGGTGCTGACGGCAGTATCCCGATTCATCTGCCATGTGCTGGCAGCGCGTACCTTTTTTCGTAATTGCCTTGCACTGCCTGTGCTCAGCCTCTGTCTCTGCCCCCGCAGCCCTCTTTCCCTGTGAAACCATAGCTTCAGCTGAAGTTTTCTCCTCTTCAGGATTACTTTCTCCAAAACCTTTTTCATCTTCGGTTTCTTTTTTCCCTGGTACAAAAGCTGTCGTCCATACAAGTACGGCAGATGCCGCCAGAAGTCCTAAAAAGGGGAGTACTACTTTCTTGTTCTCCAGCAGATTCTCTAAAGACCTGAAAAATCTCTTTTTCATCTTCCGGTTCCTCTTTTGAATTTAATCTATTCAGAAAAGAAACAAAATTCAATCCTTGCCCGAAATTATGGGGGAATAATGACAGACTCTCACGTGGGAATTAAATCTGATTAATCCTTTAAATAAAATTTGCCCTAAATCATGCCGCTTTGTATCTTAAAGAGCAAATTTGGGACAGTTTTATTAACGGAGCCACTTTTAAGAGAAGCTTTTGAGTAATTTCAGGGTAATTACGAATTTAAGGACAACCGAGTCGGGCGAAGACGATTTATCCTTTGAATGGATGAAAGAAGAACCTTTCCTTCCTTCTTCGGCCGGCAGTCCGCTGAGCGATATTTCACTCGATCAGCTGGAGCGCTTCTCTTTTGCAAAAAAAATTGCCGGTGCCATCCAAAAGCGCAAAAACGATGGAAGCGTCATTATGGGCATCTCCGGCATCCCTGGAGAAGGGAAAACTACTGTCCTTAATTTCTTAGGACATGAACTTGCAAAGTTTCAGAACCTTACTCCTCTACGCTTTAACCCATCCAAAGCCACCAGCAGTAAAAGACTTATAAAAAGTTTCTTTGAGAGGCTTTCAGAGACAATTGAATATTCAGATGACGTTCCTTCATCCATGAGGAAGAAGATTACCCGCCTTTTAGAGGGCTATTCATCTTTTCTCGCGCCTGTGGAGTCTGAATTATCAGGTGGAAAAAAGCTTAAGCTTTTTAAGAAATCACCGGCCGAAATTAAAGAAAGCCTCGATACGTGCTTTAGAAAACTGGGGAAGAAAATAGTTTTCCTCGTTGATGACCTGGATAAGACTGAACTTAATGAAGTCAGGACATTCATACGTTTAATTAAGCTTTCTGCCAATTTCCCGAACTCGGTTTTTGTCCTTTCTTTTGATGAGCCAACTCTTGCCATGCAGCTGGGAGGAGGGGGCAATAAGGAAAACCTTGCCAAAGGAAGAAGGATTCTGGAGAAGGTTCTCCACCTCTCACTTAAGATTCCTCCTGCCGGAAAGTTCAGGCTTCTTGAGATGTGCTACAACGGGATTTATCGGATCTTAAGTGACCTGAATATTGATACTGAGACCGTAAGGATGAAGAAGTTTAAGGAAAAGTTCAGTGAGGCTTTTTCTTATGTGCTTAAAACTCCACGCCAGTGCAACTTGTATCTGAACACCATTTCCTCTTCTTTACCGGCTTATGGCGTGGGACTGGACAACCTGGACTTTATGATTGTTGAGGCAATAAGAGTTTTTTATCCAGTGCTCTATGAGGTGATAAGAAATAATCCCGATACCTTTATTGGGGTTGAACTGAATAAATCACGGAGAGGTGAAGTTGAAGAAAGTATAAGCCTCTTTACCGTAAATAAAGCTCTGGATAACATGCCCGATGAAGAGCAGAAGGCCGTAAAAGTCCTTATGGCCGGCCTTTTCCCGTGCCTTAAAGGAATTCCGGGATTTGGGGCAAATGATTACTTCCCTCAAAATCCCTGGATAGAGGAAATGCCCGTTGCCTCAAAACAATATTTCTCGCGCTACTTTCTCCTGAATACTTCAGGAACAGACGACTTGCAAAGAGAAATTGACAAGCTTTTACTCAGGAGCACTACTGCAAACATAAACGATCTGGCCCTTTCTGTAAGAAAACTTGTACGCCAGGCAGGAATGGACGCATTTATTACGGGTGTGGAAAACCGCATTTCTGAAGTATCTGCCGTTGCTTCTGGCAATATGATAAGGGCACTGGCACAGACAGGGGGGAGCTTCTTAAATCCTGAGAGCTTATTCTCATTCGAGACCGTTTATTCGCATCCTGCCGTTTTGATCAGAAAACTGCTGCTAAATATTCCGGGACTTAATGACAGGTTCAGCATTGCCGCTTTTCTGATGAAAGAGTCTGAACCGGTTTCCTTTGCCTTTGAGTGTTTAAGATGGATGCGCCCGTATGAAAAAGAGGTGGAAATTTTCTCTTCTGAAATTCTGGAGGAGTTAAGCCAGATCCTGACAGAAAGAATAAAGAGCCTTGCCTACCGTCACCCGGTATATCTGAGCATGCCGGAGGAAACACCGCTTCTTCTTTCAGTCTGGTCATTCCTGGGCTCCAGGGAAGAAACTACGCGTTATCTTGAAAGCACCTTCCACAAGGAACCGGAAAATGTTGTGGAATTCATTAAGTGCTACATGCCCGATGAATGGATAGAAAGCAGGGATAATGAACTTACCGGAAGTTTCCTTCTTAACCTCAACAGCTCAGTCTCCGGTGTCATCGACTCTAAAGTTGTCTATAAACAACTTGAGAAAACAGATGCTGCTATTGCTGGACCGGATTCAAAGGCAAATAGCCTTTGCCACCGCCTGCTTAAGGAGCTTGCCCCAATTTCAGGCGAAAATGGCGCCGGGAAGAGAGGCAATCAGCTTAAAGTATTCAATATTCACGAATATGACAAAACAAAGAAAATTCCTGAGGCTGCCACCTCCACAGCCGAAGAGATTAAAAGAGGCAACCTGGCTCAGGTGAGCAAGGGGCTCTACCGTCCGCTTTTCGACCTTTTTAACTGAAAAACTGCAAATTTCCCCCCATAAATTATTCGCAAATATTTCTTCTTGTCATTATCCTAATAATTGTATATTTAATAATCGGATTTTTCATCCATTCTGCTATTAGTTATTAAGTAATAAATATATAAGGTTAGATTAATGGGAAAATTGCTGATAAAAAACTGCCTGCTTTATGATACTCTGATTGAAAATGAGTATGCAGACATCCTGATTGATGGAAAAACTATTGTAAAAATTGAAAAGAATATACATCCCGAAGAAGGCACTGAGGTAATTGATGCCGAAGGTCGCCTTACCGCCCCCGGCTTTATTGACGTGCACATCCAGGGCGCCGGTGGTGCCGATATACTCGACGGGAGTGTGGAATCTTTAGAAAGAATGTCCAAAACCCTGGCTTCCCTGGGCACAACCGGTTACCTCGGAACTACCGTTGTTAACCCTAAGGAAGGTAATAAGCACATAAACGTTGCAAAGCAGTATGTTAATAAGGATATGGGAGGCGCAACACTCCTGGGCTTCCATTTCGAGGGCCCTTTTGTCAATATGAAGAAAAAAGGGGGCTTAAACCCCTCGGGAATCTATGACCCTTCAATGGACCGCCTGAAGGAGATACTGGATCTGACAGATGGCACTTTAAGAATGATGACTATTGCCCCGGAGCTTCCGGGAAATCTTGAGATCATAAAAGCTCTCAAAGAAAATAACATAATCCCGGCTTTTGCCCATTCAGATGCCACCTACGAAGAGGCATTAAAAGGCTTTGAGGCCGGTATTAACCACGTAACCCATATCTTCAATGCAATGCCCCCCTTAAGCCATAGGGTGCCGGGCCCGCTTGCTGCAATTTTTGAAAGCGACACAGTCTCGGCTCAGATTATAAGCGACGGGCACCACCTTCACCCGGCTATTGTAAACGTTGTCTACAGGATGCTTGGACCTGAAAGAAGCATCTGCATTACAGACGGCATGCAGGCTATGGGGCTTCCTGAAGGCAGTTACCTTTATAACGGAAGGGAATATGAATCAAAAGCCGGAGCCGCACGATACCTTGATGGTACGCTTATCGGCTCAACAATGAGCCTCGGGCATATTGCCTTTAAGTTTCAGGAGTTTACAGATTGCTCTCTCGAGGTGGCTTTTAATACAATAACAAAAAATCCCGCGAAGCTTCTTGGAATTGACGATAAGAAAGGATCAATTGAACCAGGCAAGGATGCCGATATAGTTATATTCGACCGCGACAGGTCGGTATTCAAAACCCTTATAAACGGGAACGTGGTTTTTAGTAAGTAATTAAAAAAAAGGGCGGATAACACTTTCCGCCCTTTTTAGTTACACTAAAATTTTAACCTTATATTTTAGTTTTAGCCGATATCTTCTTTAATACAACTGAAAATACAACCGCCATTAAGATAAAGCTTACGAGCAGTACCACGGGGAATTTTGCAATTCCGTATGAATTGGAAATTACGCCAACCAGGTAGTTTAATAGTGTATTACCTATAAGAGCAATTACAATTGCTATACTGAATGCCGTGCCGGATAAGGCAGAATACATATTGCCAACATATCCGAGCACAACAGGGAATGTGGCTGCAAAACCGACACCAAGTAAAGCCAGACCTATAACAGCCATCGTCATGCTTGAAGCCGTAAGTAAAAGGACGCTTCCAAGTGTTCCAACTCCCATACAGATATAAAGTACAATGTAGGATGGAAGCTTCTTTAAGAGGAAGCCGAGCACAAGCCGTGTAATTGTAAGGGCTATAACCTGTGCCGAAAGCGCATAAAGAGCGTTTTCAATTGTAAGCCCAACGCCTTCACTTAAATACTTGGCTGTCCAGTTGCCAACAATACCTTCAACGCCGCTTTCAAAGAAAAGTACAAATCCCATCAGAAGCAGGGCCGATTCCTTGATGAGCGTAAAGCTCTGTTTGATTGGAAATCCCTGTGCAACCTTGGGAGAGGGGAAGCCGACAATGATAAAGTATAACAGGGGAATTACAATTGTAAGTCCTATACCTGCAATTATGCTTTCATAAGAATATGTCTTGGCAAGTGAGCCAAGAACAACCGGCATTCCAAGAGCTCCAATGCCGAAGAAGACCCCAAGAAGGCTTAAGTTTGCGCCTTTTTCTTCTGAAGAAATATCTGCCACCAGTGCGTTTGTTCCGCCGTTGATTGCGCCGCCGCCAAAGCCTATAAGCAGGAATGAAAGCTGCAGAACTGTAAATGAGCCTGCAAATGCAATTCCTTCAAAGGCTACCAGAATGCAGATTGAGCAGACGATTAAAAGAATTTTATAGCCGAAACGGTCTACAACCGGACCAAAGACTACGGATCCTGCCAGAATGCCTATTGGAAGAAGAGAGGCCAGTGAGGCCGCCGTAAGCTCGGTTACGCCGTATTTTGAAGTAATGAAAGTAAAGACGGTACCCAGAGAAAGAAACACCATTCCAAAGAGCAGCATACCGAGGCAGGCAGCTGCAAAAACCAGATTCTTTTTATACATTAAAATCTCCTTGTAACAGAATTATGTTTTATAACTTAAAACTTAAAACTAAACACTTAAAACTAAACACTTAAAACTTATTATATGCTTCTGAGCGCCAGATATCCCGCCCCAATCAGTCCCGCGTCTCCGCCTACCTGTGAGGCTTCAAGACTAACCTGATTAATGCTTATAGGCTGAGCCCACTTGCGCGCTTCCTGCATAATATCATCCAGGAACTGGACGGCAGGACCGAAAACGCCGCCTCCGAAAATTATCTTCTCCGGGTTAAAAAGGCTTACCAGGTTTGCAACCGTCATACCCCAGAATTCCACTGCCTGCTTTAATGTCTTTACTGCAATCGGGTCGTTTGTCTTGTATGCTGCAAATACATCGTGAGCTGTTACAGCGTTAATATCTTTGGCTCTTAAGATCCCCTGGTACTCTTTGTCAAGGAAGAGAAATTCCTTTGCCACCTTCGCAATCCCCTCGCCCGAGGCGTGGTATTCAAAGCATCCGCAGGAGACATACTTCTGCTGATAAGGCCTGTCCAGGGCCAGCCAGCCTATCGCCCCAGCAATGTCGTTTGAGCCTCTTAATACTCTGCCGTCAATCATAATACCGGCACCAATGCCTGTTCCCACGGCCAGGAATATTGCGTCTTTAAGTCCCTTTGCCGCACCCGACCAGGCCTCGCCAAGAATGTAGCAGGCGCGGTCGCTGTCTATATCCACTTTAATATTTTTATCTGGAAGGACAGAAACAATTTCCTCCTTTAATGGATAGTCGTCCCATTCCGGAATATTAGGCGCCCAAACCTTCCCGGTCTTAGACCAGCTGATCCCGGGTATGCAGGCTCCAACTGCCTCGATCTCAAGTTTTTCTTCTTCTGCCTTGCTGAAGAAATCCTTCAGTAAATTTTGTATAAGCTTCCCAACCTCTTTCCCGCGTCTTTTTTCAAGCGGGCGAACCTCCTTATGTATTATACTGCCTTCATTGCTGAAGATAGCTCCTGCGAGCTTTGTCCCGCCTAAGTCCAATCCTATTACAGCCATTTTGTTCTTCCTCTGTTCTAAGGTGTTAATTTCCCGGGCTTCCGGTAAAACCGTTAAAATTCTATTACCAAACGTACGGGAAACTAAATGAGTGGAATTGAAAAGTCAATAGGTTGCGAAGGGAAATTATAGTAAATAATCCGCTTGAAAGTTAGGAATATTTTGCTATCTTTACCTTTCCCAAGTGTGGGCTGCCGGCAGGTAAAACTCTGCCGGACAACCTTTAAGAAAAGCTGCCCGGCAATTTGAAAGATTTTTAATCAATTGTCCCTGTAAATACCAGGTCAATTACTCCAATAATATTCTTCTGCCCCTGCGCGGGCGTTACATTCTTCGTTGTAATGCTTGCAGTGCATCTAACCCCGGTTGTCTTGAAATTCGCAAGTTCATTATTAATGGTCTGTATCTGTTCCGGCGTGAACGTTAGCTTGTAGGGCGTCAGCTTGTAACTGGCAGGCCTGATTAACCCGAGATCCTGCGAATATACTTTCTTGCTATTGATCGAAAGTTCAAGTGTAACATTCCCCTGAAGATCATTTGGGCTTACAAGGCTGTCCCTGAAAGTGGCATAGCCGCCGAATTCCAGTTTTTTCAGCTTGTCGGCATAATCGCTCATAGTCTTTGAACTATACGGAATATAAAAAGTTGTCGTAGAGGTCATATCCGATTGCGTCCCCGACACATTAATGACGGCAGAGAACGGGAAGTTCTGCACCAGCTGGTCCAGCGCATCCAGTATGCAGCCGTTCAGCAATCCGGCAAAAATCAAAGCTGCGGTAAGGGGTAAATATCTAATTGTTTTCATTTCAGTTACTCCTCTTTTCTAAAATTGGAATATCATTCCGGCCGATCCAACATATTGCGATCCTAAGCTGAAATCGGCATTCAGTACCAGGAATGCGAGCTTCAGCGCTCCGCCTAAGGTCCAGCGTAAATGGTTATCTCCTGTAACCTCGGCTGAGGCTTTCCTGTCCTGCCTTAAAAGGGGATTGCCGCTTGCGGGATCGCCTTTAATGTCGTAATCGAATTTGAGGGTTGAGGATTCATACTGCAGGCCGCTGTAGGCTGTAAATATTCCGAAGGCCTTGCTTACCTGTCCGCTGAAGGCCATGTGGTCCGACTTAACCAGGTTCTGGATATTGAAGTTGTTGTACATAACCTGCAGGGCCACATCTACTGCGGGCTCGGAAATATACTGGCTTATACTGTGCTTCAGGCCTACTCCGAAGAGACTGACATCCCTGTTACTGATCTTTAGGGGAACATACCTGAATAATAGCTCTGTACCGGCATAGCTTATAGTTGCCTGTGGGAAGAGGATCGGTATCTGCTTCTCATTTAGTCCGTTCGGATAGGCAATAATTCCCCCGGTCCCTGCATAAATGCCTCCCTGGTCCCCAAAGATTGTTGCCGTCTTGTCGTCTGCTTTCAGTGAGGTGTATCCGGCAGGCAGATTTGGACTAAATGTCAGCTGGTCTTCAGGAATAAACATGTACATGGCTTTAATCCCGATTGAGAACTGGAAGCCGGATGGCACATAGGCTGTGTGATACGCTCCCGTATTCATACCTATCCCCAATGCCGTTACAAGTGGCTTTCCGAAATTTTTTACTTCATTTTCATCGAGATAGCTGAATTTGTCATCGGCCTGGGAAAAGAGGACTTTGGAGAAGATGAGTACTGTAAATACCGCCGTAACTATTCTTTTCATAGTACCTCCTGAGAATTGTTTGTGCTGAAACAGTTAATAATTCCGGGGGAACTACCTTTACCAGATTCTCTCCGGAATTATAATTGAAACTGACTCTTTTCAGGAACTTGAGAATGTTAACGGTATCTGTGACTGCTTGTCCAAAGCAGCTTTTGATGTTGTCGATTGGATTTAATGAGGCAATAAGGTGCCAATCTTTCTTGGGATCTGCTCAACAGATTAGCTGATGTTTTAAGCATATAAATAAATTTAACGGGGCCAAATTCCATGTAAAAATTATTCCATTTCCTGCCGGCATAATTGGGACGAAATATTAGCTCATTTATTCGCAGTAAAATGCATATTAATACATTATGTACTTTTTTATTTGTGGAAAGGAGCTTTAAGTATGTTCATTTCGGCAATTGACAAAATAAAGTTTGTTCTTGTTGGAATCTGCCTGGCAATTTTAATGCAATCCCCATTATTAAAAGCTCAGGACCTGCAGAGCACCTTGCAGCTCCTGTCGGACCAGGCGGCAAAGGCGTACCTTAACCCGGCCAGCAACGGCTTCGGGGCCGACCTGAATTCGGGCTGGTTTTCAAGAGCCCCGAAACCTGTAAAACTGGGTCTCGATGTGCAGCTGGGTATTGTGGCAATGGGGGCATTTTTGCCGGGCGATAATAAAACATTCTCGATTGACGGAAATTTCCGTTTTACGCCTTCGCAGGCTCAACTCATGACACAGTCTGTGGCAAACCGCTACGGGCAGGATGCGCAGCAGAATCTTATAGATCAGCTGACTTCCCGGGATTTTAACGTCCGGATCTCAGGCCCCACTGTTATAGGCAGCAAAGACGATTATATGAAGGTGAATTTCTACGGCACTACACTCAGCTATCAGGCACAATCAGGGCAGCCGGCGCAGGAGATATATGTGCCCCCGCAGGAAATCCCCGTGCAAGAAATCAAAGGAGTCCTCGATAACATACCTCTTCTTCCATTCGGAGCCCCACAGCTTACTCTCGGTACATTATACGGGACACAGGTGACTTTCCGCTACCTGCCTCCGACTGAGATAAGCGCTGACTTGGGGAAATCAGACTATTTCGGTTTCGGCATTCAACATAATATCGGCGTCTGGATACCACTCCCACTGGACGTTACCCTCGGGTATTTTACGCAGAGCCTTAAGGTGGGTAGCACTCTGAAATCAAGGGCAGATGAATACGGCATTTTTGCCAGCAAGACTTTCGGCCCGGGCATCTTCAGCCTTACTCCGTATGCAGGACTTACAATGCAGAATTCAACTATGGATGTATCCTATAACTATCTATATCAGTCGCAGGGTGTTGAGGTGCCAACAAATATCTCTTTCCAGTTAGAAGGGGAGAACTCTGCAAAACTGGCCGTGGGCCTGGCACTCAGGCTTTCTGTAATAAACCTCAACTTCGACTATAACATAGCAAAGTTCAGCTCAATCTCAGGCGGACTGACCTTCCTTTTCTAAGTTTATCCGGTCTGGCAGGCGGAAACTCCTTTTCTGCCTGCTATCCTGAATGCTCCAAAAATAACTTCCTTCCTGTCTGCTTTTTTCTGTTATTCCTGAATTTATTCCTGTATTTTTCAGCACTTCAAAATTTAAGGACTGACAGATTACCACATGAAAAAATTATACATTTTATTTGCTGCTCTTGCCCTTGTTTCTTTCAGCGCAAAAATCTCAGCTCAGGAAACACTTAAAAACAAAATCGGCCAGATGCTTATTGTCAGCTTCCCGGGTACAGCTATACCCGATACCATCAGTGCAATGGATACACTTAAAATTGATCTGGCAGAAAGAAACTTAGGTGGCGTGCTGGAATTTGCATACAACCTTAAGAATCCTCAGCAGATGAAGCTCCTTTCTGATAATATGAAAGCCCTGGCCCGTATACCCCTTTTTGTCTCTACAGACCAGGAGGGAGGAAAAGTTGCAAGGCTCGGCCGCTCCAACGGCTTTAAGTCAACCAGTACAGCATACACTATGGGTACTGTAATCGATAACATGGACAGCACGCGCCTCTGGGCTTCAACTATGGCTGGCTGGCTTCAAGAGGTGGGCATTAACGTCGACTTTGCTCCTGTTACAGATGTCCTCGTAAATCCCCAGAGCCCGGCTATTGCGGGTGTTCAGAGAAGCTTCAACAAAAATCCTCTGAAAGTAGCCGAACACGCGGGCTATTTTATTGAAGAACTCCATAAAAAGAATATCATTTCCACTCTAAAGCATTTCCCCGGCCATGGAAGCGCTGCAACCGATTCACACCTGGGCTTTACAGACATAACAAACACATGGGCCGATTCTGAACTTGTCCCTTACAGAGAGCTTATTTCCAGAGGACTCCTTGATATTGTAATGACGGGGCATCTTTATAATGCGAAAATCGATACACTCCCGGCCACGCTTTCAAAAAAGACCGTGCAGGGTATCCTGAGAAACCAGCTTGGCTATCAGGGGGTTGTGGTTACAGACGATATGTCAATGGGCGCCATTTCAAAATATTACGGGTTTTTCGAAGCTGCCGCTATGGCAATAAATGCCGGTGTGGATATTCTCCTGTATAATAAGAACCTGCTTTCTGATAGCACTTCTCTTGTAAGAAGACTTGAGGAATACTTGGAGCAAAAAGTCCTGGACGGAACTATCCCTGAAAGCAGGATAGACGAGTCCTACGCCAGGATTATGACCCTGAAAAACAAATTCTTTTACCCGTCAGGAGTTGAAGGCCTGACCGCGTCTTTAATGCCTGACAAGTTTGAACTTAAGGGCTATCCCAACCCTTTTAACGGCACAATAAAGTTCCAGGTTAAAATTCCTTCTTCATCCCGGGCGGGAGTTAAAATCTACGACATGCTGGGGCGCGAGGTGGCTTCAATAATGGATGAGTATAAGTCTAAAGGAATTTATTATCTGAGCTGGGAGGCAAACAATTTGTCGAGCGGCCTGTACTTTGCAGTCCTTCATTCGGAATCTTTCACGCAGGCTTCGAAGATAATGCTTCTTAAGTAGCTATATTTATTGTTAATAAAAAAGGGAGGCCTTTATGTGAAAAGCCTCCCTCAATTTTATACTTACTTACTGCTCTTATTACTTCTGTGCAAACTTCTTTAAGAGATCTTTTGCCATATCTTTATGAACCATGAAATCGATCATTTTTAGTTTTACATAATCTTCATGGAAGAAAACATATCCCGGGTTTGGCGAGCTGTAGGAGCCTGCTCCTGAATCCTTAATGAGGAACCATTCCTTGCCGTTTTTCTCGGCATATCCCACAATGTGAATTCCGTGGTCATCAGTGGTTGTCTGGTTGCTGAATCTCATCTGGCGTGCGTTCTCATCAATGTATTCTGATGGGATGTCGTAGCTTGGCACCATTGCAATTTCATTCTGTGAGCTGCATCCGGGCTCTGAAACGTCGCCGCCTATTCCAACCGTATAACCCTTGGCAACAGCGTTCTTTATTGTGCTCATGAATTCATCAAGAGGAACATTATAATAATCTTTGTCGTGCCACCAGTTATCAGGCACCTTATATTCCATCTGGCCGTAGTAAGGCGATTCCTTGAGCGAAATAATGTCTACATAGTCATCCATATTAAGCCTTACAACCTTTTCAAAATATCCCTGCGGAGTAAGTTCGCCAGCCTCAGTCATAACCTTTACAGGAGGCTTGCCCATGTAGTGATCCATAATGGATTTGATGGTCGATACCACGGCATCTTCATTCCAGTCGTTATTTGCCTTAACCTTCTGCAGGTAGTCGTTCATCTCGGCGTACATCTTGCTGTGGTCGTGGTGCTTCTGCCCCGGAAGCATGCCGTTGTAGGATTCTTCAGGAACGACACCGTACTTTTTCCAAACTCTTCTTACGGCGTTGCTTTCAGAGCCTTCTCCGAAATTTGATTCGCCTCTTTTCTCAACAAAGCGGATTGCTTTTTCAACGTACTCCCAGTATACCGTGTACATTTCAGAGAGTTTTATCTGACGCTTCGTCTGGCGGTATATCTCGGATTCAAAAAATGAAGTAGTGGAAAAGCACCAGCATGTACCTGTAAGCCCCTGGTTGATGGGTGTGTTGTGCCATGACTTTGTAAATTCATTGGGTGACTTCGGAAGGTCCATCCCCGTAAAGTCCATCCTGAAATATTTTTCTTCGGTGCTGTCCTTCTTATTGAAGTCCTTAATGTCTTTTTCCACCAGTTCCCAGTAAGGGTTTTTGCTGTTTGAGAAGACGGCTTTATCGGCCTGCTTTTTCTGTGCATGAAGCAGCGCAGGCGTCAGCATTGCCAGAGCTAAAATGCAGATGACTCTCTTTTTCATAAAATTTCCCGGCTTTGTCAATGTATTTTGTTGTTGAAAATATTCTTCTGAATTACGCAGAGCTAAAAATATTTATGCCGGCAAATTAAATTAAGGCCGCCAGAAAAGCAATGCCGTTCGTGTAAAATGCAGGGGTATGGATGTGGCATTTCGCATGCGAATTTACAAATAAAAGGCATGAAACCGGAGCAATAATAAATTCATGAAAGCTGGGCAATTAGAATAACGCCACACCAAAGGCGGACGGGCAGTTACTAAGCCCCGAAGAGGGGCGCTTTGTCTATAGCCCG
>JBLMYS010000159.1:0-13297 GCA_050258415.1 Acidobacteriota bacterium
AGGCAAGGTAAGAGATGCCGGCACAAAAGAACCTTTGCCCGGAGTAACAATCCGTGTTGAAGGCACCGGGCAGGGTGCCGTAACTGACGTCGAAGGTGATTACTATATCCTGAACGTGCGCCCCGGAAACTACAACGTCCAGGCCTCCATGGTGGGATATAAAAACATCCTTAAAACAGGCGTCGGCGTGAGCGCAAACCATACGACTAACCTGGATTATGAACTGGATGCAACTGTCGTTCAGGTGGGGCAGGATGTCGTAGTGGTCGCCGACAGACCACTGGTCGAAAAGGACCAGACATCGACAAGACACTACGTCGAGGCTACAGATATTGCCGCCCGGCCTACTACACAGCTGACCGAAATCCTTACCACGCTGCCGGGTATCGATATGAGTAACGGACAGGTCGTTGTTCGCCGTGGCTCACTCGACCAGGTCTCGTTCCTTATCGACGGCATCAGGGCCCGCAATCCTCTGGACTTTAAGCCTTATACAAATATTAATATAACCGCCATTCAGGAACTCGAGGTTATCACTGGCGGTTTTAATGCCGAGTACGGCGAGGCTCAGTCGGGTGTATTTAATATTATTACAAAAGAGGGCGGAAACTCAATCTCAGGAACCAGCGAATTCCGCTGGACCCCTGCGGGCCTCCATCACTGGGGAACCGCTTTCTACGACTATTCAACTACACGCTACTGGGAGAATACTCATGCAAGACACCTCCAGTGGTGGATCGATAACCCTAACCAGTGGGTCGATCCTAACGGTATTGCGGGCAACGATCCCAGAAGCATCTGGACTCCGGAACAGGCTTACCAGGACTATATGAATACTCATCAGCCCCTGACCGATTATACAAACCGCGATACTTATCAGGAGGAACTCTCTATCGGCGGTCCCGTTCCTTTGATACGCGACATGTTCTTCTTCGTCTCCGGTAAATACCGCACCGCCCCGCCTGTTACGGGCAACAGCATCAGAAACAAGGGTACCTGGTTCGACGGAACGGCAAAGCTCACATTAAAGACCAGCGATGCGGTGAAATTTATGTTCTCCGGCTTCTACGGCATTCAAAATACTAATCAGGGAATGGAATCGATGGATGCCGACTGGGTCACCGGCTATGGCCTCGATAATAAATATGCCTATTATGACTACCCCGGATATCCTGAACACAGAACCGACGGCCAGATTCTTCAGATGACCCACGTCCTGGGAGTCAGCACTTTCTATCAGATCCAGCTAAGCCGAAACCATACTTACCAAAGTCAGGGCGTGTTCCCAAACGATGCTAACGGATGGGATCTTGGCGTGCCTCTTTATGACCGCCTCAGGGCTGTTGACCAGTACGGAAACCCTGTCCCCGGAGGCTATAATAACCTCATCGGACTCCATACAACCGGCTATTACTACAGGGGGCATGATGACAATACCGACCTTTCCCTTTCAGGTAACCTCACAAGCCAGCTCAATAAATACTGGCAGATGAAAGGCGGGGCTGACGCTACCTACTATACTTTGAAACGCTTCCAGGAAACAAAAGCATTCAAGGCTATTGAAGACAATACTTACCATCCTTATGAAGGTAACCTTTATATACAGAATAAACTCGAATTCGGCGGCCTTATCATGAACCTTGGACTCCGCTACGATTTCTATAACGCAAACGATAAGGTTTATACAAATCCGTTCGACCCGCTGGATACATATACGGCTGCCCTCGAAAACAGGGCCCCGCATCCGCAGACAGAACCTACAAAACTCTACGGTCAGCTCTCTCCCAGAGTCGGTATTTCTCACCCGATCTCTGAAAAAACGGTGCTCCATTTCTCTTATGGACACTTCTTCCAGAGAGCAAGCTTTGGCGACTACGGCGAAGGCACCTCTGTCTCCGGTATCTTAAATACTTATATGATCCGCCTCGATTCGGCTACGGTAATTCCTTATAACCTAGGAAACAGGGACTTAAAACCGAGGAAAACCGTTGCCTACGAGCTCGGCGTTGAACATAACTTCGGAGGCCTGGTTGCAGATTTGACAGCATTCTATAAGGATATTACCAAGACTATCAGATCGGTTACCGTTTACACGCTTAGCGGCGCACGCTACCTCACCTCAGGCAACGGCGACTATGGCGACGCAAAGGGCCTTGAAATCTCAATTACAAAACCGATGACAGGTTTCTGGGGCGGATACCTTAACTATTCATGGAGTACCGGTATCTATGGACGCTCGGGCGACCCGTCGGTAATTGTTCCCCCCGGATCAAATATTCAGGTGAGCCAGAACTATGATATAGGCGACGCTATTGCTTATGACCCCTCGCGCCTAAAGTTCGGACTTACTTTTGTCGTGCCGCAGGACTTTACATGGATGCGGAGCATACTTGCTAACCTGCAGCTTTCACTTGATTACCAGGTCTACTACCCGAATCCAAATATTCCTGATGACGTTTTCCCCGAGGCTGGGAAAAACTTTATGCGTACTTCCAACAGAAATGCTGATATCAGAATCAGAAAGGAATTTGATTTTAAGGTGATACGCCCCGCTTTCTTTGTTGAAATCCGCAACGCTTTCAACGATAAGTGGGTTAATTTCAGCGTGGTCAAGACCGCTTCTCCGGAGGATAGAGTGAAATTCGTTAACTCAGGCTTTACTGAGTTCCCTCAGAAAAATGTCAACGGCGCTCCTTTCCCCGACGTGCTTGAATACACAAATCTTCCGCGCCAGGTTGTCTTTGGCTTCGCACTCAGCCTTTAGGACTGAATTATTAAGAAATGATATTTCAAAATTTAGAGAGCTATAAAATAAACCATATAACGCAAGGTCGTTAAAATGAAAAAGATTTTTCTAAGCCTGATTTTTATCTTCTTCCTCCTTAATGGCAGCATACTGCCCCAGCAGAACTCTGCTACCCATACAAGAGGAAAACTCTGGGAGACATTATATAACTGGGGCTTTATTGGTGACCCGGGCGCATGGGATTACCTGGAAACAACAGGTGTCGGATTCTATCCCGGATTCCCCGGCTTTACTTATCCCAAAGATGAGGAGGTCGCAAACGGTTTTATAACCGATGCCAACTTCCACAACTTCCGCAGCGGCCCCTGGATTATTGCAAAGGGAGGCAAGTTTCCTACTCCTCCTAACTTTGATCCTGAACAGAAGGATTTCCTTATATACCAGGCTTCTCTGGCTACGGGTGAAAACGGCGTCTTGTCCTCTAACCCCCCGTTTGTAACTGTGAGAAATTTTGCGGGAAGCAAGGACTTTAATCCCCAGCTCCCGGAGGAAATGAATACGTGTACCTTTAATACCTCCACAGGCATTACCGTAACACAGCGCTCTATGTCATGGAGCTTTAACGGCTACCACGACTTTATTGTCTACGACTATACTTTTAAGAATACGGGAAATATCGTCGTCCAGTCGGTAAATAAGGTTTTCCACCTCGACCAGACACTCAACGAAGTATGGTTCGTATTCCATAGCGGAATACAGGTCTCCACAAAAGGAATGCTGAATTTCCATTACAACAGCAACTTCCTTAATTCCGCTGCCCCCGCGGGCGGCTTCGGCTGGCACCCTTCGGGCGGATACTTTAATTACTACAATGTTGAAAATGACGCGCCGGGCGATGGAAAAGGCCTCTTCTACTTCAGCAGGCATTATAATGGCGGAAGAGCACCCGTTCCATGGGATAACTTCGGCATTAAATCGAACTGGCAAACGCTTCTGCGCGTAAAAGAGGGATGGCAGCCTGAACTGCAGGACCCATCGGCTTTCGGATTTGAATTCCTTTACCGCACCCCTCCCCAGGGTGCCGCAAACACAGATCCTTTTGACGCGGACCCGACGCACTTTAATATTTATAGCGACGAGGGCGATAAGTTCCAGGGCAGAACTGTGGACTTTGAAACCTTTGGCCTAAGCACATTCTCAGCCAAGCAGCTCTACGATTTTGCGACATCCGATAAGAGACCGGCAAACAATGGTAACCTTTACTGCTGGTATACCAGCTCTTTCGGCCCCTATAGCCTTGCTCCCGGCGACTCGGTCAGGATCGTCCTGGCTGAGGTTGCAGGCGTAATGGATATGCACCAGGTCCAGATGGGCGACCCGAACCACTGGTTCCCCGACAGCACCATCGCTGCCATAAGACGCCACGCCGCAGCTGCCAGAAACGCAGTCAAATGGGGCATAAACGGCAATGTGAATGGCATTAATATGGCGGCTGATGTTCCGGATGCTCCGCCGGCACCGGACTGCAGGGCTACAAATGCCTCCAAAGGCTCTGATTCGGCTATCGTCGCTGTCCAGTGGGATAAACTCGCCGAGGAAACTAAGTATACCGACGGATCGGGCGGAATTTTCTTCGACGGCTCCACAGACGTCAGCGGCTATAGAATCTACCGCGGTAACGATAAACGCGGCATATGGGACCTGGTTGCAGACATCCCAAGAAGCGAATTCCAGAAATACTGGAGGGCTGACATGAATAAATATGAATACCTCGATAGAAAACTTCAGTTCGGCTTTGAATTCTACTATTATGTGCAGGCTTATAACTCCACCCCGAAACCCTGGACCTCCGTAAACGGGACCAAGGTGACCGGACTACAGGAGCTTTCCAGCGATGACGTTAACCGTACACCGCTCGTTTCGGCAAAACCAGGCCCGCTCGACATAACAAAAGGCTGGGATGTATTTGCCGCGCCTAATCCTTACATAGAGGGTGATTCCAAACATAGCTTCGGCGAACCGACACCTAGGAAAATTGAATTCAGAAATCTGCCTGAAAAGGCAATAATTAAAATCTATACTCTTGCCGGCGACCTAATTAAAACTCTCCAGCACGGGCCGGACGTAAACGGAAACCTCTATGGAAGTATTGCCTGGGACCAGCGCTCGGAATCCGGACTTCTTGTGGCTCCAGGACTCTATATCTATGTTGTTCAGTCTCAGACCGAGGGTACAACGGGAAGCAAGTTTACAGGCAAACTGATGATCATAAGATAAATGTGGCGTCTCTGAAGAAAAATTAAAGCCCGGCTCTATGCCGGACCTTGAAGTAAGCAACTGGAGGAACATAAATTGAAAACGAAATTTTTTATCTTAATAATTCTGCTCCTGGCACTAAACGGATTGCTCCCGGCACAGCAGTTTAATAAAGCAGGACGCACGACTTTTCAGTTCCTTAAGATCGGCGTCGGCGGCCGCGCTGCTGCTATGGGCGAGGCTACAATCGCCAATACGCAGGATATTAACTCCGTCTACTGGAACCCTGCCGGACTTACAGGTATTCAAAACCTCGAGGCTGGCGTAAACTATACAAAGTGGATAGCTGACCTGGGCGTTACAAGTGCCGCTGTTGGCTATAACTTCGGCCCTGCAGTTCTTGCCATAAACTATATGGGATTAAACTACGGCAATATTCAGGAAGCCCTTACAACCAGCGACTTGGGTAAGGTAGATACCAGAACGGGTAACTCATTTACCGGCAGCGACCTGGCTCTGGGCCTTACGCTTGCCCGCCGCTTTACAGACCAGCTCTCAATCGGCGTTAATGTCAAATACCTGAGAGAGGACCTCTATACCTATAAAACCTCGCTCTGGGCTATGGACGTCGGTACGTACTACGACACGCAGTGGAAAGGTATCCGCATCGCTATGACGGCACAGAACTTCTCCAAACAGGCCCGCTGGATGTATACTAAGGAAGAAAACCAGCAGTCCTTTGAACTCCCGCTCGTATTCCGCATCGGTACTTCTATCGACCTCTGGGGCGGCGAAGACCTCGTATTCGGCGGCGATGCGTCTATGAATAAACTTACACTGGACGTTGACGCAATTCATACTAACGACTACGCCGAAAGACTCCACGTAGGAGGCGAATATGTATTTATGAATATGCTCTCCTTAAGGGCTGGATACAGAGTCAACTATGAAGAGGGTAACCTGGCCCTCGGCGCGGGCTTTAAGACTGAATTATCGGGCGTTAAACTGGAAGTCGATTACGCTTACGTAAAATACGACTTCCTCGAGTCCCCGCACAGATTTTCACTCATTTTTGCATTTTAAGAAAATTATAAAGAGAGGAATAGACTCATATGGCATTTTCACAAAAACTGGTTAATGGAGAAAAACTTACACCTGAGAGTTTCAAAAACCCGCCTAAAGAACTGGGCATACTTCCCTTCTGGTTCTGGAACGGTGAGATGAATGAACAGGAAATGGAATGGCAGATGAAGGAATACCACGATAAGGGTATCCCGGGACTCTTTATCCATGGACGCTTTGGCGAAGAGATCGGATACCTGTCGAACGTATGGTTCGACCGCGTAAAATTTGCCGTCGAAAAAGCTAAGGAAATCGGCCTCGACATTTGGGTCTATGACGAGATGAACTGGCCCAGCGGTACGGCTGAACGCCAGGTAATTAAAAAATACCCGCACTTGTCCCAGAAATACCTTGAACTCGTTGCCCTTAACGTCGATGGACCGCTCTTTACTTTCCTTGAGGCCACGGACTCGCGCTACGTCAATACGGGGGATTCACGCCCCATTGCAGCCTTCGCATGCTCGGCAGATGAATATAAAAACGGAATTAAAGAGCTCATAGACCTTACGCCAAACCTGTCATTCAACAAAGTCATCCCCTGGGAGGCTCCGGCAGGAAAATGGAAACTTCTCTATTTCCTCGAAAAGGAAGTGCCATATTATATTGACGCTCTTAACCCTGAATCCACAAACAGATTTATTGAACTTACTCACGACAGATATAAAAATGCTGTGGGAAAAGATTTCGGCACAATTGTGCCCGGCTTCTACACAGATGAACCCGCAATGCACTACTACCAGGTTGGCGTCGATAACTATGTCATTCCCTGGTCAAGCCAGATGTTTAAGATTTTCAGGCAGCGCCGCGGCTACGACCTGAAGCCATATCTGCCGGCGCTTTACGTCGACATGGGTGAAATTACTGCAAAAATACGCTACGACTTCTGGCGCACATTAAGCGAACAGTATACCGATTCTTACTACAAGAGAATCCGCCAGTGGTGCGATGAGAACGGCGTCATCTTTACCGGACACGTCCTCTTCGAGGAATGGCTCAGGCTCCAGGCTAGATGCGAAGGAAATATTTTCAAACACTTAAAACAGATGCATATTACGGGCGTCGACCACCTCTACCCCAAGATCGGTACGGAAAAAGAACCCGACCAGCACGTGGCGCTTAAACTCGCAAGCTCTGCCGCCCACCACTACGGAAGCACAAGACTTTTATGCGAATCTATGGGAGGCGCTTACTGGGACTGCACGCTCGAACGCATGAAATGGATTGCTAACTGGGAATATGTCCTCGGAGTAAACCTCTTCAACAACCACGGCTACCACTATTCAATTGAAGGTGAAAGAAAACGCGACTGGCCCCCTTCACAGTTCTATCACCATACATGGTGGAATAACTACGGCGAGTTTACAACCTATATGTCACGCCTGGGCCACATCTTGTCCGGCGGACGCCACGTCGCCAAGGTGCTCGTAATTTATCCCATTAACAGCATGTGGACAAACTATCAGCCGCAGAAAGCCAGCACAACGAGCAAGACAATTGAAGGCAACTTCAATTTCATTACTGATTCACTCCTCAGACTCCACTACGACTATGATTATGTGGATGAGGATGTGTTAATTGAATCGAAAGTCGCAAAAGACAAAATAAAAATTGCCAATGAGGAGTACTCGCTCCTCGTGCTGCCCCCTCTTACTCACATTAAAAAAGACACTTTCCAGGTGATAAAGAAGTTTGTTGAAAATGGCGGCAGGGTAATTGCCGATACCATCCTTCCTTTCGAATTCCTGGAAGCCGGGGGCGACGGCGCCGCAGGCGAAATGAAGGAACTCTTCGGCGTTAATCCTAAGAGCCTCTTCGCGGAGTTCAAAAGTGGCAAGGAGTTTTCGGGTATTAAATCAAAAAAGAATGTCTACCTCTATGGCGGTAAAGGAAAAACAAAAACTCAAAGACGCGAAGAGCTTGGAAAACTGTTAAATAAAATCCTCACCCCGGATGTGATTATTGACAATGAAGAGGTCTTCTACCTCCACCGCGTAAAAGACGGCTACGACATCTACTTTATTGTTAACACTTCTCAGAAAGAAATTGGACGGGTTGAAATTTCCTTCGAAAAGACCGGAAGCCCTGAACTCTGGGATCCCACTTCAGGCGAAATTAAACCTCTCTACGTCTACCAGATTAAAAACGGCAGGACGGTCGTAGACCTTAACTTCTCCGAAAGCCAGTCGCACGTTGTTATAATTAGAAACAGCGTCAGGAAGCCTTTCATACAGGAGACAAACCTTGTAGTGGAAAACTTTGACGGAAAGAAAATTACAGGATATCTTGAAACGAGCGACAAAGAGGTTTTCGCTAAAGTCGAAACAAATAACGGCATTAAAAGGCTTAAGGCTCCGCAGATAAAACCCCTGGCTCCAATAAAATTGGGCAGAACGTATAACTTCGACATTAAAGAAGATAACGTCCTTTTAATCGGCAGCTGGAAGATGAAATTGGAGGATGAAAGTGGCTCTAAAGGCTATTCAGATCCCTCTTTCGATGACTCAGACTGGCTTAAGGTTACAAACGGCGCCTGGGAAATGCAGCTTCCGCAGGAAAGAGATAATGAAACTTATCCCGTAACTCTCTGGTACCGCACCCAATTTGAAATCGGGAATATGCCTGAAAGGTTAAATCTCCTTATAGACGGCTTCAGCGGAAAGGAACATACGCTCTATATAAACGGACAGGAGATAAAAGACAAAGGCCAGAGAAGCTACCTCGACGCTGAAATTAAAGAGATCGACGTTACCAGATTTGTTCAGGAAGGATTAAACCAGGTTACAGTAAGACTCGTTGCACAAAGAAGAACTGACGGTATACTGGACCTTCTTAAAATTACAGGCAGGTTCTCTCTTTCTAAGACTGAACATGGCTATAAAATAGTACAAAAAGAAAATAAGATTAAAACAGGCGACTGGACAAAACAGGGATTCCCCTTCTTCTCGGGTACAGGCATTTATGAGACAGACTTTACGGTGCCTGAAAATTACACGAACGGGAAATTCTTCCTGGAGGTTAACCTTGGCGAGGACGTGCTGGAAGTAAGCCTGAACGGCCATGAAGGCAAGGTCCTGCCCTGGCATCCCTACAGGCTCGACGTTACAGAGATGGTTCAGCCGGGAAAAAACACTATTCAGCTTAAGGTAACAAATACACTCATAAATGTACTTGAGGCAGTGCAGAAAAAATCCGGAATACTCACTGAACCTGTAATTACATTTAAACCATTATACGTTATTTCTTTATAATTCTTAGCAGTCGAGGCATCTAATGAATACGAGTGGAGTACTTGTTGTAGGAAGCGCAAATATGGACATGGTAGTTGTGTGTGAAGACTTCCCGAAACCCGGTGAAACAATTTTGGGACGACAGTTCGGAATGTTCGCCGGGGGCAAGGGGGCCAACCAGGCCGTATGCAGCGCTAAGCTGGGGGGAAATACTTTCTTTGTCGGTAAAATGGGTAACGATATGTTCCGGGATAAATTGTCCCTGAATATGCAGACCGACGGAGTCAGGCTGGACTATCTTTTAACTGACCAGGTTGAACCGACAGGAATAGCTTTAATTACAGTAAACGGCTACGGGCAGAATGAAATCGTTGTCGTCTCAGGAAGCAATATGAAGCTCTCGCCCGAGGATATAAGACACAATGAGAATGCCTTTTCTCAGGCGGGCGTTGTAATTACACAGCTTGAAATACCGCTGGAGACTGTAGTGGAAACCGCGCGCATTGCAAAAAAACACGGGGCAATCTTTATCCTTAACCCCGCGCCGGCCAGAAGGCTTCCTGAAGAGCTGCTGAAACTGGTGGATTATATTACCCCGAATGAGATTGAACTTGGAATGCTCTCCGGAATCCCTGTCCTGGACACGGATTCAGCCTCCCTTGCCTCCAAAAGACTCATCGATATGGGGGTCAAAAACGTTATCGTGACACTCGGCTCAAAAGGCGCACTTCTTGTAAATGACAAGAGGAGTGAACTTTTTGCAACAAGAGAAGTTGACGTCGTCGATAGCACGGCCGCAGGCGACGCCTTTAACGGCGCCCTGGCTTTTGCTCTTTCCGAAGGGAAATCAGTTGACGAGGCCATACAATTCGCAAACATTGTGGCTTCCTACTCAGTTACAAAGCTGGGCGCACAGACATCTATGCCTACAATGGACGAAATAAAAGCGGTAAAAGTGATTTAATATATAAGGGGACTTATTATGAAGAAAAATGGAATACTGAATTCTGAACTCTCGCGCGTCGTAGCTCAAATGGGACACACCGACAAACTTGTCATCTGCGACAGCGGGCTTCCTATTCCGAGAGACGCTGAAGTTATTGACCTTGCACTCAGTACAAACCTGCCGCGCTTTATTGAAACTCTTAAGGTCATATTAGAGGAGCTTCAGATCGAAGAGGCAATTGTTGCAGAAGAAATGCTCGACGTAAGCTGCAGCGTCTTTGATGAGGTCACAACCCTCCTTCCTAAGATCAATATCCAGAAGGTTTCTCACGAGGAATTTAAGAATATAACGAGAAACCCCGAGGGAAATATCGCCTTCGTCCGCACGGGTGAGGCTACCCCTTATGCAAATATCATACTCATTTCAGGCGTAACCTTTAACTAATACGGAAAACTTGATGCAGTACAGAAAATTTGGAAACCTGGATTGGAAAGTCTCCGAAATAGGCTTCGGAGCCTGGGCAATCGGGGGAGACATGTGGGGCCACCAGGATGACACGGAATCGATCCAGGCCCTCCACAAGGCACTCGACCTTGGAGTTAATTTTATTGACACAGCCCAGGGATACGGAAAAGGGCACAGCGAGGAGCTCATTGGAAAAGTCCTCAAAGAACGCTCTGAGGAAATTTATGTGGCAACAAAAGTCCCCCCTGTTCCCGATACCCCGTGGCCTCCGCCGGAGAATTTCGACGTAAATATATCTTTCCCCGCCGAATACATAATTAAGCAGTGCGAAGGATCCTTAAAAAGGCTCGGGAGGGATTATATAGATGTCTACCAGTTCCACACCTGGGCGCCCGGCTTTAACGTGCGCGATGAATGGTTTCAGGCAATTACTAAACTTAAAGAGCAGGGTAAAATCCGCGCTGCCGGAGTCTCGGTGCACGACACTACGCCGGACAGCGTAATTGGAGCTCTTGCCCTGGGCAAAATTGATGAGGTCCAGGTAATCTATAACCTCTTCGAGCAGTACCCTAAATGTAACCTTTTTCCCGTCTGCCAGAAGCTGGGCATTGCGGTTGTCGTCCGTGTTCCCTTCGATGAAGGCGCCTTAACAGGTAAATTCACACCCGATACAAAATTCCCGGAAGGCGACGTAAGAGGCCACTACTTCCGCGGCAATAACCTTATGTCTGTTATAAAGAAAGTTAAAGAAATTGACTGCGTGAAGGAAAAACGCCACCCCGGCATGAGCATGGCGCGCTACGCCCTAAAGTTCTGCCTCAGCCACCCGGCTGTAAGTACTGTCATACCGGGCATAAGAAATGTCAGCCAGGCAGAGACTAATACCTCTGTTAGTGACGGCATACTACTCAAGGAAGAGGAATTAAAAGAATTGAACCAGTTCGCATGGAGAAAGGATTTCTGGAGGGAAGAAATCTCCCTCTGAATTTTTGAAATTTAATAGCCACTGAATAGCCACGAGCTTTAGCTCGTGGACTAGATTCAAAACAAACCCGTGGCTTTAGCCACCGATTATCCGTCCGGGAATCTGGGGCTAAAGCCCCGATCTTTGGGGGATCTCGCATCCCACGAGCTAAAGCTCGTGACTATTCATGCCGTGGCTATTCAATATGAAGCGGCCAAAATAAATAGAAAACATTTTTAATATTAATCGCGGAGAAAAAATGTTCAGAAGATCACTACTAACGGCATTCCTTGTTTTAGTTTTTACCATTACCGGATTTTCACAGGGTAAAAAAACTATATACGACCAGCTCATAAAACAACAGGACGGGTCCGCATACTACCACGTGCCTATCGGTCTCTGCGAGGACTACCCCGAAGAAACCACAACCCTGAAACTCATTCGCGACGACATGGAATTCTTAAAGCACGCGGGCATTAACCTCCTTAGAATCTCATTCGGATGGGACGCAATTGAAGAACAGAAGGGACAATTCAAGTGGCTCTTCTGGGACGACTTTGTCAAAATGGCCGTCGATGAATACGGCATTACACTCGTTCCTTACGTCTGCTATATGCCTAAGTGGAACTCCACCTGCGGGACAGATACCACGTTCTACTGGGACTATCCGCCAAAAGATTACGATGAGTTCGGAGTCTTTATGACTCAGCTCGTAAACCGCTACAAACCCTGGATTAAAACCTGGGAACTCTGGAACGAACCCGACATTTCAATCTACTGGCAGGGCACACCCGAACAGTTCTCAAGAATGGTTAAAATTGGCTCCAAAGCCGTCCGCGCGGCGGACCCATCGGCAAAGGTTGTCCTTGGAGGCCTCGCAATTAAGCCAGACTTCTTCCGCCAGCTCTTCCGCGACTACGGCATAAGCCCATACGTCGATATCGTAAATATGCATAACTACTACGAGACATGGAGCAATAACCCGATTGAAAGACTCCCGGACTATGTAAACGAGCTCTCCGAAATAGTAATGCGCTACGGCAACCATCAGTCACTCTGGATGGCTGAAGTGGGCTACAGTACCTGGAGAATGAAACCAAATAAAATTTCCAGCGACTATAACCCTTATTACGACTACGAGCACACACTGCGCTATCAGGCAGTTGAACTCTTTAAGACTTTGTCCCTTGCCCTAAGCGTGGATAAACTTGCGGCCATTTGCTGGTATGAGGTAAAAGACCTTCCGCCTGCAGAAAACGTCATCGGCGACAACAATAACAGGAACCTCGGCGTTGCCTTTGCAGACCACAGCCCTAAGCCCGCACTTAAGGCTCTCTCATTTTTTAATACACTGTTCTCCAAAAAAAGTAAGAGCCTGGATAAATCCGTTGAGGTCAGAAAACCTGTGGGCTCCGAAAGCTATACAACAACATTCCAGGATGAAAACGGGGATGTTACTGTGGTTTCCTGGCTTAAGACCAACCTTCCCGGCGAACGCCGCGATACGACCGGTATGGTAAAGGATACAAGGGTTGAAAAGATAGACCTCACAATCCCCGGCAGCCTTAAAG
>JBLMYS010000160.1:0-2679 GCA_050258415.1 Acidobacteriota bacterium
ATCTTACAAGGCTCTGCAAGTCTTCGGGCATTGAGCTAATTCTCTTCCACGGACGCGGTGGCAGCATTTCGCGCGGTGGCGGCCCGTTGAACCAGTCCATACTGGCGCAACCCAGGGGAACGATACAGGGCAAAATTAAAATTACCGAGCAGGGTGAGATGATCTCATCCAAATACCTTATTCCTGAGATTGCCGAAAGGAGCCTGGAGCTTATAAGTTCCGCCGTAATTATCGCATCCAGCAATTCGAGGCAGAAGGATAAGAAGGACCGTTTTGAGGAGTACAGCCAGGTTATGGAAGACATCTCGCGTGAGGCGCTTTTATACTACAGGGAGCTTATTACGCATCCTGACTTTTATCAGTATTTCAGGACGGTTACGCCAATTGATATAATTGAGCAGATTGAAATCGGCTCGCGTCCCCCGTCCAGGAAAAAAGGGAAAGACATAAGGCTTTTAAGAGCCATACCGTGGGTATTTTCATGGACTCAGAACAGGCAGACCATAACGGGTTACTACGGCTTCGGGCACGCCATAAGCAGGGTAATTGAGAAAGGGCGCGCTTCAATTGAAGACTTCAGGAAGATGTACCGCAGCTGGGAATTCTTTAAGGTGATGGTGGATAATATAGAGATGGTGCTTCTTAAGACAGATATGATCATCGGGCGCGAGTATCTCTCGCTTTGTGAGGATGGAAGTTCAATGTGGGAGATATATAGAAGGATTGATGAAGAGTTTAAGCTTTCGACAAAAATGATTCTTGAGATTACGGGAGAAGAGAACCTGCTGGATTCAAACAAGTCGCTTCAGAGGTCGATTCTTCTGAGGAATCCGTACATCGATCCTATAAGTTTCATACAGGTGAAATTTATTAAGGATTTCAGGGGCGGGAAGCTTCCCTCTCCTGAAAAGGCTCAGCTATTATCCCTTCTGCGCTCCACCGTAAACGGCATCGCCGCCGGTGTACGAAACACGGGATGAAAAAAGGCATCCTGTAAAAAAACGGGATGCCTATTTTTTATAATTATTTATTTCGTAAGCGTTATGGTGCCGATGTCGGTGTTCTGGCCTTTTGTTACCTTTACATTTGCCTGCTCAACATCCTTGTAGCCTGTTTCTGAATGGGCGATGTGGACTGTATAGGTCCCTTCGGGAATTGCCATGAGCTTAAAATAGCCCTGCGCATTCGGAAATGTTGTAATGGTATCGGCTCCTGCAATTGTATGCACGTCAACCTTGGCATCCAGAGGAAGTATCTGCCCCGAAATAGTGCCTGTAAGTGCATTGGCTTCAACTCTTATAACAGGCTTCAGTTTATAACTGTTATTGCCGGTTACAACAATCGATTTCGAGGCGTCAAAGTCCAGCGTCAGCTCATAAGTCACGCCGTCCTGCAGGGTAAAGGAATTATTAAGCTTCACGCCAGTCTGGCTTCCGCTCGGGATTGAAAGGTCGTGCTTTGTGCCGCTTTCATCTGTAACATAGCTTCCCGGTCCTATCATTAAGCGGATCTGCGAGTACTGCCCTGCCGGTAAAGGAGTATTGCCTAAAAGCGCCGTTACACCGTTGCGGAGCTGTACGAGGTCTATGTTCATCGTGCTGTCTTTAACTACAAGCCAGCTGCCTGTGGAACTGCTTGTGTCACTTCCCTGGTGAACCTCAACCTTTGTAACCTGAATGTTAACGGAGTTGTAATGCGCCGGGGCATCCGCCATATAAAGCTTGAGCATGGCGCTTCCGCTGCCGGACTGGGGAGTTGTGGAATTGTCGTCTTTTTTACATCCGGCTACCAGTGCCGCAACAGCAAATAATAAAACAAAAAATATATTACGCATTGTTTATTTCTCTCTTTATTTCTTAATAACTTACTGTTCTAAAAATTTACGTCATTGCCTCAAACCGGAAAAGGAATATAAAATGCCCTTGAAATAATAATTGATCCCGGGGAAAAAGATAACCCCCGGCACTTTAATTTCAG
Organism: Acidobacteriota bacterium; assembly: GCA_050258415.1. GTDB lineage: Bacteria > Bacteroidota > Ignavibacteria > Ignavibacteriales > SURF-24 > JAAXKN01. Next base: position 1,978 of record JBLMYS010000160.1, read on the forward strand.
CTATTCATATTGTAAATTGCACATAAAATTTTCAGGACATAGTATTATGAAGATAAACCTTACTTTCCTTGCATGGCCTTTGCTGGCACTGGCACTTATTTCCGCGGGATGCTCTTCGGTAAAAGAAACATCCAAAGACAAAATTACAACGGTTGAAGAGCTGCAGCAGAAGATTGACGCGCGCTTCAGCGACCCCCTCTTTGCGCACGCACACTGGGGCGTTATGATTCAGTCGCTTAAAACAGGGCGCGTATGGTATGAAAGAAATTCAGAACGCATGTTTAACCCTGCTTCAAATAACAAGATCATCTCTGCGGCAGCAGCCCTTACAAGGCTGGGACCCGACTTTACGTTTGAGACCGACCTCTGCTGCAACGGCATTGTTGGGGATTCGGTGATAAATGGCGACCTGGTGGTCTTTGGTAACGGGGACCCCACGCTTTATAACCATTTCCAGAAAGATCCCAGGGATCTATTCTTCAGCTGGGCAAAAATGCTTCGTGAAAAAGGCATAAGGCATATTACAGGAAACGTCATTGGTGACGATAACTCTTTTGACGATAACTCGCTTGGCGACGGCTGGTCGCTTGACGGCCTGGATGCCTGGTATTCGGCCGAAGTTGGCCCTTTGCAGTTAAATGAGAACTATGTCGATATCAAAATTACGGCTCCAAAGACAGTTCTTGAACCCGTAAAAATTGA
>JBLMYS010000161.1:0-38990 GCA_050258415.1 Acidobacteriota bacterium
CAGAATCAGCCCTACGAGCTTTTATATCGGTTTTGTTCCGTGACTTGTTGCTACAAACATAGGAACAGCACTCTACTGAATACAAATCTTTAATCGTCAGACAGCACAATTATTTAAGGAACTGGAAGCATGAAAAAACTATTGTTTGTATTTGGATTTCTATTTTTATTCCTCGGCATAGTTTCAGCTCAGACACCGAAAGGAGAGGATATATTAAAACAGATAGATAAAAACCTTGTGATCGATAAGGCAGTAAGCCAGACTACAATGATCATTCACGCAAGGGCCGGAACGCGGTCCGTTAAGGCTAAGACCTGGACTGAAGGGCGCGATAAGGCTTTTGTGGAATATACCGATCCTCCGCGTGAAAAAGGGAAAAAGATGCTGAAACTTGGCGACCAGATATGGAACTACATACCTGAACCGACCGACAGGATTATTACAATCTCAGGACACCTCTTAAGGCAGTCCGTTATGGGCTCCGATTTGTCATACGAGGATATAACTGAAAACAGAAAGCTTACTGACATTTATAACGCAAAGGTTACAGGCTCTGAAAAAGTCCAGGGCAGGGAATGTTTTGTTGTGGAACTGACGGCAAAACAGGAAGACATCACATACTACAGCCGTAAACTCTGGGTTGATAAGGAAAGATGGCTCCCCTTAAAAGAAGAAAGATATGCCCGGAGCGGCAAGGCCTTAAAGATGAGCGAGATTACAGAAGTAATGCGTGTGGATAACCGCTGGTACCCGAAAAAAATGACATTCCGGGATCTTATGCAGACGGGAGGCGAAGGGACAGAATACATTATTGATTCAATAAACTTCCACGTCAGCATCCCTGAATCGCAGTTTACTAAAGCGGCTTTAAAGAAATGATAGCAGGATGAGAAAAGGACCAAACCTTTGAGCAAAATTGCTAATTTATAAAGTTTTATTATATTGCTTTTAACCTGAATACTGAATCCGGATTGTGGTTCTGTTCCCTGTGGAAATTATGTTCTTTTGATACATAAATCTCAAAACAAAATGAGGGGGTCGAACTATGAAAGGTCTTTATTTTATTCTTCTGCTGGCACTTACAGTCAGCTTTACCCAGACTTCAAATGCGCAGTTCTGGGATAAACTGAAAAAACAAACTGAAAAGAAGGTTAAAAGCGAAGGGGAGAAAAGAGCTCAGGATAAGGTCAATAAAGGAGTGGAAAAAGGATACGATGAGGTTGAAAAAGGCTTAAAAGGTGAGGGGGACAATAAACAAAAAGATAATACCAAAAACCCTCCCGCTCAAACAAATGCGAACCAGCTTCCTGCAGAAAACAGCATCAAAGCCGAGATCAACTCTAAATACGATTTTATTCCCGGTGAAAAGCTCATCTTCTTCGACGATTTTACTGCCGAAAATATTGGCGATTACCCGGTTCAGTGGAATACTACAGGCTCAGGTGAAGTTGTCACAACAAACCTTGCCCAGGGCCGCTGGTTTTATATTACAAACGGGAGCGGCATTACTACTTTGCTGGATCCATTGACACTCCCCGAAAATTTTACAATTGAATTTGACCTTATACCGATAGCAAATCCTAAAAACAACAAACATATCGATTTCAACTTCTACATCATCGGAACACCCAAACCAAAGGATCTGAAGTACGGACTGGCACGACCGGGCGGCGACGGCATTAAATTTACTTTTGGCTACGATGACCTCTACGCGGCTTATTATTCAGATGGTACTCCGACCATGAGCGGAGTTGAACATGAACCTAAATTAAAAGCAGATAATAAATACAGAATATCAATCTGGAAACAGAAGGAAAGACTTCGACTCTACGTTGACCAGACAAAACTCTTTGACCTTCCAAGAGTAATGTCCAAAAACGTAAAGTACAATATGATCCGCTTCGATAACGGAACGCCCATGATAACAAACTTCCGCGTTGCAACGGGACTGCCGGATATGAGGAGTAAATTATTAACTGAAGGCAAACTTGTAAGCTACGGGATCTATTTCGACGTGAATAAGGACGTTGTGAAACCGGAGTCATACCCCTCAATTAAGGAAATTGCGGCAATATTAAAGGATAATCAGGACGTGAAAATAAAAATCGTTGGCCACACAGACTCCGACGGCGACGATAAGGCAAATCTCGATTTGTCAAAACGACGCTCGCAGGCAGTTAAACAGGCACTGGTCAGCGATTTCAGTATCGAAGCCTCCAGAATTGAAACTGACGGCAAAGGGGAAGGTGAACCCGTGGCGCCGAATGACAACGTGACCAATAAAGCCCTCAACCGCAGGGTTGAGTTTATAAAGCTGTAAACAATATAATTCAGGAAAGTGCAGCCATTAAAAGTTTCTTTATAATGTTTAATGGCTGCCGGCTGTAATTCCAATATTAACCATTTGGGAAAAATACTCTGTTATGTCTATATTTGTCATTACAAAAAATATTTAATAACTGCACAATAAGAATTATTCGTATGAGTACTCAGCTCCTTCAGATTTATGGTTGATCTTTAGATCGGTTAAATTAACCCGCTGCCAATGCTTTGGGCAGAAGGGATAACTATATCTAAATATTAACTATTTGAAGGAACTCATAATGAGAAATTCTCAGACCTTACTTGCCTTCAGACAGAATCTGCACTTGCTGCATTGCCCTGTATGCAAAGGACAAATGTTCTTGTATGAAAATCAGCTTAAATGCATAAATGGGCACAGTTTTGATCTGTCAGGTGAAGGATACATAAATCTCGTACGCCATACAGTAAAAACAAATTATAGCCGGCAGCTGTTTAGGTCCCGCAAAAACATCACGCAAAAAGGCTTCTTTAAGCCTATTACGGATTTGCTTGGACTTGAAATAGCAAAAAGAAAGAACAATTGTAAAAGCCTTACCTTGCTTGATGCCGGCTGCGGTGAAGGAACTCTCTTCCATCAGCTGAAAGAACAGCTGAGCGAAAACAACATTGAAACCAACGCTATCGGCCTCGATATATCCAAAGAGGGTATTAGAATTGCAAGCAGGGATTATAAGGATGTATTGTGGATGGTGGCAAACCTTGCGGATTTGCCCATAACAGATAACTCGACTGATATAATAATCAACCTCCTTGCTCCAGCAAACTATTCCCAGTTCCAGCGAGTTCTTGCTCCAGGCGGAATTCTGATAAAAGCCGTCCCGGGTAAGGAATATCTTAAGGAGTTAAGAACCCTGTTTTCAGTGGGAAAACGTGCTCCCGAAAATCCGGTGCCTCAGGCACTTTCACTTTTTGAAAATTACCGTAGTTGTGTTGAGAGTTATCATATTATGAAAACAGTAAAGATTGAAGAGGAGAATGTACAGGACCTGGCAGAGATGACGCCGCTTTTATGGAACCTGAAGAACAAACAGGAAAAGATGCATGAAATTAAAGAGGTGACTCTTGATATGCATTTGTTATTCGGGTATAAAAACGGAAAGTGATTTCAACCAAGGCTGCCAGAGCCCCCGGCAGGGGTCTGGCAGCCTTAAAAATCTCAGGAAATCGTTCCTGCGGTTTCTGAACTTATTGCTTCTGCTTCAGCCTTTTTTCTTTTGTTCCGGAATGATTTAACTTTTTGCCCGGCCATCTCAAAAACAATATACTGAACAGGTATTACAAACAGGGTTAAAAATGTTGCCGCTGTAAGGCCTCCAATAACCGCCCGCGCCAGGGGCGACCAGGTCTCGGAGCCGGAACCTAGCTCAACTGCAAGCGGAACCATGCCTAGTATTGTCGTTAAAGCAGTCATTAAAACAGGTCTCAGCCTTGCCACACTTCCTTCTTCAACTGCCTCATATAATTCCACGCCCCTCCTCTTTAGCTGGTTAATGTAATCAACCATTACAATACCGTTATTTACCACAATCCCTACAAGCATCACAAGCCCCACAAGCGCCATAACGCTTAATGATGTTCCAGTTATAAAAAGCAGTATAAAAACGCCAATTACAGATAAGGGAACGGTAAACATTATTATAAGGGGATCAACCAGCGATTCAAACTCGGCTGCCATGATCATGTAAACAAGAAGAATGGCTGCTATAAACGCCAGCATCAGATAGAAAAATGCCTCCTCCTGGTCTGCTGCCGTGCCGCCAAGGACAACCTGAAACTCGGACGGAATGGGCGTCTGGCTGATGATTGAGTTTATTTCACCTGCGGCTTTGGAAAGATCTATCCCGGAAAGATTCGTTCCCACAGAGACAAACCTGTTCTGGTTTTCCCGGAATATCGTGGGCTGAGCCTCTGTTTGCTCAATCTCTGCAATTTCCTTCAGCCTTATCATGTCTCCTGTTGGCATTGCAATATGCACGTCCTCAAGAGCCTCTTTCTGATTGCGGAAATCTTTTGCAAACTGGACCCTGATGTCAAACTCATCTCCTTTGTCCCTCAGGCGGGCTACAACCTTTCCCTGAATCGCCGTCGATATATTACCTGCAACCTGGAATGTTGAGAGGTGATACGCATTTAACAGACTGGTATTAAGATGAACCTGGAGCTCGGGAGTCGTTTCCTTAATGTTAGTGCTTACATCCACAAACCCATTAATCTTCTGCATCTTCGCTTTAAGCTCATTTGCAATCTTGAGCGCCCCGTCTGTGTCAAAGCCCAGCACCTTTACTTCTATTGCTTTATCAGTCGTAAAGCCCCCGCCTTCCTGGAACACATATGTAATGCCGGGTATTTTCTGCAGGCGCTCACGCATCAGGTCGCTTATTTCAAACTGGTTCCTTTTGCGTTCCTCTGGCGGCTTTAATTTTATGTAAATTTCCACGGTGCTTGAAGTTGTGCCGAAGGCCGCAATGCCTTCCCGGGGCCCATACATAATTGATACGTTCTCCAGCTCTTCGGGCCTGATGACGTCCTTTACAATATTTTCCAGCTGATAGGCAATAAGCCTTGTCTTTTCTTTAGGATTTCCGGATGGAGCTTCAACAACAAGGCTTATAAAACCCTGATCCGTTCTCGGCATGAATTCTCCTCCAATGAAGAAGGCCAGAACAATTGAGAAAATAAACATTACCGTTACTATGCCCAGTACAATCTTTTTATGATAAAGTGACCACCTGAGCCATTTCCGGTATTTTACACTAAGAGTGTCAACCATATATCCCAGCTTATCCTTGAGCCTGCTAAAGACGCCGGTTTTTTCCTTTTGTTCAACGCTTAATATATTTGACGCCATCATAGGCACAAGGCTGAGAGCAACAATGAGCGACACCATCAGGCTGAAGGAGATAGTCAGCACCATGTCCTTAAATAGCTGCCCCGTAATATTGGGAACAAAAAGCACGGGAAAGAATACGGCAACAGTAGTAAGCGTTGAAGCTGTTATTGCCATGCCCACTTCAGATGCCCCGGTATCGGCGGCATCATTCCTGCTTTCTCCCATTTCCCTGTGCCGGTAAATATTTTCAAGAACTACAATGGAGTTATCCACGAGCATACCAACCGCCAGAGCAAGACCTGCCATTGAAATAATATTTAACGTCAGATTTGAGGCATAGAGAACTCCGAAGGTTGCGATAACGGAAACAGGTATTGAAATCCCCATTATTATGCTGCCGCGCAGATTCCTTAAGAAAATATAAATCACGAGGAATGAAAGCACAAAAGCTATTACAGCCGAATCCCTCAGATTATTGATAGAACTTGTAATAAAATCCGCCTGGGCGTAAACCGTGCTGAAACGGGTTCCCTGCGGAAGCTGCTTCAGAATTCCCGGAAGAGCTGCATTAATCTGCCTGGTGGTCTGGACCGTATTGGCATCGGACTGTTTGTTGATTATAATCATAATCCCTTCGCCGAAGTTTGCTCTTACTTCAGTTGCTGCTTCCTTGAAACCGTCTTCAACACTAGCGATATCCTCAACCAGAACAGCCTTTCCGCCTCGCATTGCAACAGTGGTTTTCTTTATTTCTTCAAGCGTTGTAAATTCGCTTAGGAGCGTTAGCTGAAATGTCTTCTCCGGTGTCTCAATTGTTCCTCCGGGCTGAATACCCCGGGCATACTGCAGCGCCTGTGCCGCGTCGCTGGGGGAAAGATTATATGAGGAAAGAAGCGTGGGATCCATGTTGACATTTATCTGGCGCTCAAGGCCACCGAATGTCTGAACAGACGCCACTCCTGGAATCCTTTCCATGAGAGGCTCAATTTTATCTTCAGCAAGCCTCCTTAGCTCCGATTGCCCCAGGTATTGCGAGCTCAGGCTTAAAAACATGATAGGGCTCATAGAGGGATCAAAAACGAACACCACCGGGTCACCTGCCTCATTTGGCAGATAGTCTCTTATGTAATCTATATTCTTTCTTATGTCGCTTTCAGCCTCATTCATATTGGTGCCATACTTGAACTCAAGCGTAATAACCGAAGCCCCTGTAAAGGATTGGGAACTTACTTTTTCAATATTCTTTACACTTGAAATTGCCTCCTCTAATGGGCGCGTTAAAGTATTTTCAATATCCTGCGGGCCTACACCACTATAGTTCGTAATTACACCGGCAAAGGGGAACTGGATGTCAGGGAAAAAATCAATCTTCAGCTGTGTGAATGCAAAAATACTGAAGCTGATAGCCAGGGCATAAAACATGAGTAATGTTATCTGCCGCTTTATTGAAAACTTTGTTATTATCATAATACCCTCAGTCTATAATGTTTACCGTCTGTCCTTCCTGAACTATATTGTTCCCGACGATAATAACTTTGTCATTCATGCTCACACCATCAGTAATCTGCGCCCGCCCCTCGCTAATAAGGCCTACTTTAACTTCCTTTAACCTTGCCTTTTGACCGTTGACTACGAACAGGAAATATTTTCTTACAGGCTCCTGTGTGCCCGTCAGTTTGTTGATTCTTACCTCGGTCTGACTTAAAAGTACTGTCTCCGGAATAACTACGGAATTTGTAACTGAGTTTGTGGCAATCATAAACTCTCCGTACATGCCCGACTTTATACGGCTGTCGGCATCTGTAATCAGAATTTCCGCTTCCAGAGTCTTGGAAACAGGATCAACAGCCCTGTCTGTTATCGTTACTTTCCCTTTGTACCTTCTTTCCGGAATGGAAGGAATTGATACCAGAACTTCCTGCCCGGCTTTAATCAGGCCTATATCCCTGCTTGCCACTCTAACCTTCGAAATCATCCTTGAAGGATCGATTATCTGTGCTACCTGCACTCCTGATGGAAGCATCTGATTCTGATCTACAAAAACCGCAGCTACAACACCGTTAAAAGGGGATTTTACCATACTGTTTTCCACCTGCTCCTGTGCCTGATTTAACTGAGCCCGTGCTGCTTCCAGAGCCGATAAAGCGGCTTTCCTTTGTGCCGTCGCCTGCTCAAATTGCTGCGGACTTATGGCGCGCTGGTTAAAAAGCCTTTGCATCCTGGCAAAATTCTGCTCCGAAAGCTCCGACTGCGCTTCTGCATTGTTAAGGTTTGCCTTTGCCTGATCAAGCCCCTGATTTAAGATTGCATTGTACTGAGTAAGTATAATTCCGTCTTTTATAATCCTGTCGCCGGCTTTTACTTTCAGGTCTGTTATTCTTTCCGAAATTTTACTGTAAAGGACCTGATCCTTTTGTGCTGTAATTGTGCCGTTAAGACTGAGGTATCTTGTAAGCGATTCCGGCTGCACATTATAAACCCTTACCGGCACCTTAATTTCTTCTTTTTTTTCTGTGTCTTTGCTGCATCCGGAAATTACAAGCAGGATGAGTAAAGGTAAAACAAGCTTTCTCATTTTATGCCTCGAAATATTAGTCCCAAATTGTATTGAGCTTCCCGACCGATTTTAATAACATGAGCTGTGTAATGTTATAATTATATATCCCCTGCAAATACTGCACACGGCTTGAATTGTAAAGAAACTGCGCATTCAAAACATCAAGCTGCGTCGCCATTCCTTCGGAATACAATAAATTGGAGAGCCTTAAGCTTTCACTGGACTGTTTTAAGGCTTCTTCAAGGCTTTGTAAATTCTTCACAGACTCATTAAACCTGTAGTAGCTTTCTTCCACTTCCAGTGAGAACTGGTTTTTCATCTGCTGCCTTAATAGCTCTGCCTCATCTGTTCTTATTTTTGCCTGTTGGTAATCAATAAGCCTTTTGCCTCCTTCAAACAAAGGCCAGTAAATGGAAAGTGATATGGCTTTTGACCTTATATAATCCTGCCACATCAGTTTACTATTGTCTGAAAATGCCTGATACATAAGATTTGCCGAAAATGCCACAACTGGAGAAAACTGTGAAAGCGCCAGCTTCTGCCCGGCCTCCGAGGCGTCTTTTCTGTGAGCAACTGCCTTCAGCTCAGGACGGGTTTCCATAGAAATACTTTTGTAGCCCCATAAATCTGTCCCTTTGAACTTATCCAGAAAATCCCTTGCCGATAAGGAATCTCGAACTATTACTGAATCCTCCATCGGTATATTCAGAAGAGCCTTCAGCCTCTGGTAAGATAAAAGCCTGTTCGATTCGGCATTTTCAAGCTGTGGCAGCGCCGAATAATACTGCGCGCGTGCCCTTTGAAGATCGAGCTCTGTTGCTGTTCCATGATTGTAGAAAACAGTTACCTGCCTCAGGTTTGAATCTGCAAGCTGAACAGCATCAAAAGCCGAACGGGAGAGTGAGTTTGAAAGAATAATTCCATAATAGGACTCAAGTGCCTGTAGCACGGTTTCCTGCTCTTTTCCTTTCAGCTCTTCGCTTAATGATTTCCTGAGGTAATTCTGAACTTTCAGGTTAAACAGCCTTGCTCCTCCTGAAAAAAGCGTAAAGTTGAGATCCAGCGAGTGTTGGAACGTGTAATTCGTGCCCATTGTAAACCGCTGACCCATAAATACAATGGAAGGCAGTTCCAGATTTTTTACTGCAAGCCCCTGATATGTAACTGAAGGCAAAAAGTTTGAATAGGAGCGCCAGACTTCAAGATTCTGCAGGTCATATTCCAGCATCTGCGTCTTTAATGACAGGTTTTGGTTGAGTGATTTTACGACCACGTCATTCCAGGTAAGATAAATGATATTCTTATGCTGCGGGTAGATTACACCTGGAAATATAATAAGAAAGAAAAGATATCTGAACATATAAACTCTCCATAAAACTTTCCGGTTTAAGAATATGGACTAACCAAAGTCCATGAACAGAACTGAAGTTTTCAATGGCCTCCATCCGGGGGGAGTAATTCCGGATAGATCTGTCTTATATATTCACACAGGGGCTCAGAATATGCCGTTAATCTTTTATAAGATGTTGTTGCCTAATAAGATAGGGAATTTATTTGTAATGTGCTATTTGTTTTTCAGTCACTTGAAGTCTGCCTTGAAGCAGAACACATAAGGCCCTGTTTTTTTAGATGAGCTCCGGGTACTCCGGAATATTCTCATGGCAAATAAAATTTTCCGGGCTTTGCCCTCGGCTCTTAAAATGACTTTCCCAGGATATTAATCCTGAGGAAAAAGAGAAGAATAACTTTTCTATTCGTTTGTAAGAAGTACCTTTAAAGCATTTTCTTTTGCCGCATTTCCAAATGTGTCATATGCTTTCATTACATCACATAACTGGAAACGATGCGTAATAAGCTTCTCGGGCTGCAGCTTCCCTGAAGAAACAACCTTCAGGAGCATTGGAGCTGTTACAGTGTCAACCAGTCGCGTGGTAATTGTTATATTATGCGACCACAGCTTTTCAAGATGCAGCTCAACACTCTTACCATGTACACCGATATTTGCAATGTGCCCGCCTGCGGCCACTATCGACTGGCAGATCTCAAATGTCGGCGGTATGCCCACAGCTTCAATTACAACGTCAGCACCTTTGCCGTCAGTCAGTTTCATCACCTCTTCAACTGCGTTTTTACTTACCACTTTGGTGGCGCCGAATGCCTTTGCGGTCTTAAGACGGTTTTCATCCATGTCAATCATTATAACTTCCGATGGTGAATAGAACTGCGAGGTTAATAATGCCGCCAGACCTATCGGGCCCGAGCCTACAATAGCAACGGTATCTCCCGGCTGAACTTTTCCGTTAAGAACTCCGCATTCAAATCCGGTTGGTAATATATCACTTATCATAACCAGAGCCTCTTCCGCTACATTAGGCGGAAAATGGTAAAGACTTGTATCGGCATAGGGAATTCTTACGTATTCTGCCTGCGTGCCGTCAATTGTGTTCCCCAGAATCCACCCGCCGTTGACGCAGTGCGAATACATGCCTTTCTTGCAGAAAAAGCAGGTGCCGCATGCTGTAATGCAGGAAAGAAGTACTTTGTCTCCCACTTTGAAATTGGTGACAGCCTTGCCTGCTTCCTCTATTACACCTGTGCCTTCATGCCCTAAAATGCGGCCGTCTGTAACAGTCGGCACGTCACCTTTCATTATATGTAAATCGGTTCCGCAAATTGTGGTCTTTGACATTCTGAGAACTACATCTTTGGGATCAAGAATCTTGGTATCCGGTTTTTTCTCCCAGGCACGTTTGCCCGCTCCATGATATACTAACGCTTCCATAAATACACCTCCTTTCTTAGAAATTATGAACACCTTAGATTATATAAATTTTTAAAAACCTGTACAACTCCCGTTTTATGCACTAAAATCAGGTTCAAAGTTCAAGGTTAAGAATTCAAATTCCGTCTATACCTTCTGGAAAACTGCCTGCACAACCCTTAGCTTGTTCTCATTCATTGCTTTCATTACTTTTTTTAGTTTTACTGGCGCATCTTCACCCAGTACCACCGGGAGGCTTGCCAGAGGCAGCTCCTTCCGGGCTGCTTTTTCTGCCATTGTATTCATCCAGCTTAAACTTGCCTTCGTAAGATCCTCTTCAGCTATAGTATTCATGCCGCACTCCTCCAGTAAAGATTTATACTTATCCCATTCCGTAAGGAAACTGATGGAACTGTTTTTGCCCACGGAAGAGGGAAGTCCAGTTCTGTGGATTCGGAATTAATAAAAATATCGTGAAGTGCATAATATCCGCTGCGTTGCTTCGCGCCCGCGCGCGTTCAGCTCCTCTAACGGGATCAGATCATTCGGCGTGATTGAATTTATGTCCTTGCCTGAGGCTTTAAGGACTTGAGTTATTTTCTCCATAAGGTCGCCTGAGCTGTAGTACTGTTCGACCGATTTATTTGTGAAGGATACCTCCTCCTTGATATAGCTCCTGTTCATATAGTTTATCTTTCATAACGTTGTTGGTTCTTCCTTTTTATGGAATTGGGCTGTTATAATCAACCGAAAAAGAGGGGAATTGAAAACCTTCCCGGAATTGTTTATATTAAGACATTGTATCTTATATAAGATTTATTTGAAAGTAGCTTTACATGGTAAGCAGGGTAATTAATAAATTCTTTAAGAATGCCGATCCTTTCTTTTCTACCAATACGCTGGGAGATTTCCGCCTAACATTCATTTCTATACTTTCAGCCCTTATCGGCATAATGGCTGGCTTTATTGCATATGCGCTTTATCTGCTGATCGGGCTGGTGAGTAACCTTGTGTTTTTCCAACGCGTTTCAAGCAACATCCCGGACCTGCAGTTTAATCTGCTGGGCCCATGGATTCTCATCGTTCCCGCAGCCGGAGGTCTCATAGTAGGACTTATGGCAAAATATGGCACCAGCAAAATAAGAGGCCACGGAATCCCGGAAGCTATGGAATCGGTACTCGTTAATCAAAGCAGGATTGAACCTAAAGTCGGCATATTAAAACCAATTTCTGCCGCTATTGCAATTGGAACTGGCGGCCCGTTTGGGGCAGAAGGTCCTATAATACAGACCGGAGGTGCGGTCGGATCCATTATCGGGCAGATAATCCACGTCACTGCCGCAGAAAGAAAAGTCCTGCTTGCCTGCGGTGCCGCTGCCGGAATGGCGGCAACTTTCTCTACTCCCATTGCTGCTGTCATACTGGTAATTGAACTCCTGCTTTTTGAATTTAAATCCCGTTCATTTATTCCACTTGTAATTGCCAGCACACTTTCTACCGCAATACATATTCGCCTTATGGGTCCCGGCCCCATGTTTGTAGTAAGAAGCTTTGACTTCAATATTACTTCTAATTTTATTTTCTATGCAATACTGGGAGTAATATCGGGACTTGCTGCAGTCATCTTCAGCAAATCGCTTTACTGGATAGAGGACCGCTTTGAAAGCCTTCCTTTTGATAAAATGTGGTGGCCTGCAATTGGAGGGCTGGGACTTGGAATTATAGGATTTTTCTACCCGAGGGTTCTGGGAGTAGGTTATGATACGATTTCAGCCATATTAAATGCACAGCTGCCTCTTACAGCACTGGCTTTAATTATGGTCTTTAAGAGTCTGGCGCTTCTCATCTCCCTTGGCTCAGGCACTTCAGGTGGTCTCCTGGCCCCGATGTTTATGTCAGGCGCTGCCTTGGGCGGAGTTTTTGCTATTGTGGTTAATTCAATCATTCCGGGAGCAAATCTTTCACCCGGTGCTTTTGCCCTCGTTGGAATGGCCGCGGTATTTGCAGCGGCCTCAAGGGCAACATTCGCTTTCATCATCTTTGCCTTTGAAATTACACGCGACTATAACTCAATTCTCCCCTTGATGCTGGGATGTGTGATTGCCGATGGAATAGGAATCCTTCTGATGAAAAACTCTATTATGACAGAAAAACTCGTAAGGCGCGGGCTTAGTATACATCATGACTATGAGGTGGATGTCCTTAAACAGGTTAAAGTAAGTGAAGTCATGGAAGAACATCCCGTATCTATTCCTGCATCAATGAAACTAGAGGAACTGGCTGACCAGATTACAGAAGGGGAGATGGCATTTACCAATTATCATTCGTTTCCAGTAGTAAATGAAAATAATGAGCTCGTCGGAATAATAACAAAAGGGGACATACTTAAATCCATGAAGAACGATTCCATTCCCGACTGTAAAGTTTCAGAAGTAATGACTTCTTCATTGTGGGTTACTTTTCCTGATGAGACGGTCCATGTTGCGGCAATGAAAATGGCCAGGAATAACATTGGGCGACTTCCTGTTGTGGACCGCAATAATCCCAAAGAGCTCATTGGCTATTTTGGGCGCTCATCTGTTCTTGCAGCCCGATATAAAAGAAGCAGGGAGGAGTATGAGCGTGAAGCAGGCTGGCTAAAGTACAGATTCAGATCCAATAACACTAAAGCATAACATCAATCTATCTGTGCTTTGCAAGACTTCAAATGTCTTAATTAACCAGCATAGACTGTTATAAATATGAGTCTCCCTCAGTTAATAAGTTTGGCATCGGATTATTTGCCGGATTAACTTTTGACTATAGTCTTCCTGGCACTTCGGGTAATTTTCACTTACATTATTTATTATGTAACATAGTCAAAGAATCAGAATGCTATCATCAGGTAAATCTAATGACCCCGGCCTTAGCGAAAAATACTTCAGCCGGACAAAAAGAATTATTAATAACGACGGATCATTTAATATCATCCGCATGGGAACCGGCTTCTCGCTCTGGGACCTCTATCAGAAACTGGTTAACCTCTCATGGCCAAGATTTATTTCTGTGGTCTTAGGATTTTATTTCCTTGTCAACTGCTTCTATGCTTTTCTCTACTTTATTACGGGCGTAGACGGCATACACGGCGCAAGGGGAGACAACGCACTCAGAACACTCGAAAACCTCTTCTTCTTCAGCGTCCAGACAATATCAACCGTGGGCTACGGCAATATGGCTCCCCACGGGATCCCCGCAAACCTCATCGTTACTTTTGAAACTCTTACCGGCCTCCTGGGCTTTGCCCTTGTAACAGGACTCCTTTATGGAAGATTCTCCCGCCCTACGGCAAGAATCCTTTATAGCAGCAGGGCCCTCATTTCCCCTTTCCAGGATAAAAAAAGCCTCCAGTTCAGAATTGCAAACCAGAGAAGTAATGCTCTTCTTGAAGTTGAGGCAAAGGTTATGGTCGCTTTCGTTGAAAATACTAACGGCAATAGCAAAAGGGAGTACTATAACCTTGCGCTCGAAAGGTCATATATCTATTTCTTCCCGCTAAGCTGGACTATCGTCCACCCAATCGATGAGGAGAGCCCTTTCTGGAATAAAACTCATGAGGATCTTAAAAACCTGGAAGCTGAAATCCTCATTCTCATTAAAGGCTATGATGATATATTCAGCCAGTACGTCCATTCCCGGTTCTCTTACAGGTTTGATGAGATTATCTGGGGAGCACACTTCAAACCGGCATTCTTTATTGACCATAATGGAGATGTCATCATTGACCTCCGGAACCTCCACAACTATGAAACTTAAAACTCAAAACTTAAAACTTAAAACTCAAAACTTAAAACTCAAAACTCAAAACTACTTAGTGCTTCATATACAAAAAAAGCCCGCAACCTGTTGGCTCCGGGCTTTTACTTTAGTTATGCTATGAATTATTTCAGCAGATTCATCTTTACCGTCTTTTCAAAGCCTCCTGCCTTTATGTGGCAGAAGTATATTCCGCTCGAGACCTTTTCTCCCAGGTCATTCATGCCGTTCCATGTCACATTATATGTGCCTGCAGCCTGATAATTGTTTACCAACTCTGCTACACGCTTTCCTGTAATGTCGTAAACCGCAACTTTTATGTCTGTCCCTGTAGGCAGAGCGTAACGTATTGTTGTCGTCGGATTGAAAGGATTTGGATAATTCTGCTCCAGGCTGAATTTATCCGGAACTTTGGTGTCTATTTCTGTAACGGCCGAGGCTGTCTTGATTGTCGCCCTCATAAACAGTGTGTAATCATAGGGCGTATCAAGTTTGTACCACGACTTCTGAGCGTAGTCATACTCATATGCTTTACCGTTTCCCGGAGGATCATCAGCCCCTATTAACGGCTGACCCACACCGTTATATAAAACTGCTACGTAAAAGTCCCCCGACAATGACCCGCCATTTATAGTATATTTCTGCCAGCCTGTGCCGCTGGGAGTTGTTGTATATGGCTGTAACCATTCTGCTCCCGGAAGACCTGTATTTGGATCAGCTTTATAAATTACTAGCTGGAACTGCCCTGTGCCCGATTTGTTGTCCCCGTTGGTGTAAACCTGTACCTGCGATATTGTATAATTACTGCTCGAAGGACTGAAACGAACTCCTAGCTGCCAGTAAGCCTCAGCCTCATATACACTGGTAGACGGATTACCGTCATCATATACCATTTCCGTTGAAGTGGGCTCAGAGGGAGTATCTTCAATGCCCACTGCGGAAAATCCGTCTGCTACCGCTTTGTACTGGTATGATGACTCGCCGTAGAGATCCTTCGCGGCATTCAGGCACGCAAGTCTCAGATCCGTGAACTGTGCGTTTTTTGTCAGATATGTCGTCAGCGCGCGATACCAGATCTGCCCGGCTGACCAGCGCCCTGTCCCGTTTACTACATTGAAGAAAGCCTTGTTCGGAATCCCTGAATTTATATGAACCCCGCCCCAGTCGTTGTCCTCATCATTTGGCAATTCTACATATTCACTCATGTTGGCAGGCTGCCATCCCGATTGCCCCGGATCCTTCCCGTTATGCGGATCTGAAATATTTCGCAGCGCATCACCCTGGATAGCCGGCGTGAATATGTCCTCACCCATTAGCCAGTTAGTTGAATCTACAAGAGATCCGAATACATCGGCTATGGACTCATTGATTGCTCCTGGCTGTAACTCATATGCCAGATCGGCTGTATACTGTATAACTCCGTGCGTGATTTCATGGCCAATTACATCCAGTGCTCCGGCAAGATTACTAAATCTCTGCCCGTCTCCGTCACCGTAAGACATAAAAAGACCATTCCAGAAGGCGTTATTATACTGATCTTTATAATGAACAACATTTGTCAGCGAGCCGCCCTTATTATCAAAGCTGTTTCTGTTGTAGTGTGACTTGTAAAAATTATACACTATCCTTGAATAAACGTGGGCATCTACGGCTGCTTTAAGGGTCTCGTTGTCATTGAAATTGTTGTCGTTATTTGGATCTGAAATCAGCAGCGTCTTGTCATATCCATTACCTGAAGTATCGTTATAAGCGTTGTATGTCCTGATTACTCCCCGCATACTGTCTAGCGGGGGAGTATACATTGGCAGCGTTACATCAAGCAGATAATACTTTCCTCCAGATAAAAAGGTTTCCATATCTTTTATGCTGCCGTTAAGCCCAACGCCTTTTCCCTTCGTAGGACCGTCATATCTTATTCCGTCATCTTTCT
Organism: Acidobacteriota bacterium; assembly: GCA_050258415.1. Taxonomy (GTDB): domain Bacteria; phylum Bacteroidota; class Ignavibacteria; order Ignavibacteriales; family SURF-24; genus JAAXKN01. The sequence continues at coordinate 16,235 of JBLMYS010000161.1, forward strand.
TTATCACCTCTCCGGTCTGAGCATCAATGAAGAAAGTCATATTTGGATAATATTTCCCGGGAAGCCTTACTTCATAAGCTAAAACCGGGACATTATTCTTCTGATAAACTACCAGCTCAGAATTTCTTGAGGAAGCCACATAATCAATCTTCCTTTCCGCAATTGAAATTGCTGCATCAGGCGAAATCTGCGCCCCCGTATTTATTGTTGGGCTAGGAACGTAGGTCCCGTTTACAGATTCAATTGAACCATCGGAATTAAAATGGACTATTACGTCGCTGTAATAAATTTTTATCCCGTTTACACGCTGTTCATATTTTACGTGCGTCATTTTAAGATCGTCTGTAAAAGAAGAAACAGCCCTTAATTCTTTATCGGGTTCGTTAAGACCGAAAAGATCACTGTTTTCAGAAATGAACCTGATCCCTTCAGCTGGCAGCTGGGTCGAAGAAGCATACCCCGGTGCAGTTAGTTTCCCACCTATAAAAGCAGGCGTGGAATTAAATTTACTCCACTTTACTTTTAATTCATGCCTCGCAGAAGCCTGAAGAACGCTGAGCCCTTTCATCCTGTCGTGCTGAGTGAAGCTGACCGGGCTGTTCTTAACCTTTAACCCGCCGTTCCCGCCAAAGATGATAACACATGGAATTAATAAAGACATAGCATGTATAAAAATGCGCATCGTCATCCTTCCTGATTTGTTATTCTTACAGTGATTTAATTATTTTGTTGATTTCAGAATAAAACCTGCTTACAGCTTCCGGTACATTCTTGTCAGGCACCGGGCCTGACCAGGAATACCTTGTTGCCGTACCATCCTTACGAAGTGTGATGTATGAAGTAATATTGCCTTTTTCCGAGTATTTGGCCCTTAAAAGCTCTGTAATAAGCCCGTTAACCTTTTGAATCTGTTCTTTACTCAGGCGCCCCTTTTCCTTCTCTGTGGCCTTTGGCGTGATTATTCCCTCGAAACTCCTTACCAGTCCGGTAGAGTCAATCGAGTAGCCCTTGTTATTTCCCGTGAACCCTCCGCTTTCACCAATTGTAACGTTATGACTTAAAAGTGTGCTCTCCGAATCCTTCTGAGAAGATCTTTCAGCCGAGCAGGAGCACAGTGAAACAGCGAGTAAAAGTAAGATACCAATAAGATATTTCAATGTTAGTCCTATGGATCATTAATAAAAGGAAAATAGTACAATTAAGACAGTATATAAGATATTGCATCTTAATTATCAAGTGGAAAGTATATAAATACCGTATTGGATAATATATTAATTAAAATATGACAAAAGCCATAGCCAGAAGTCAACTGAACTTGATTTTTATGGCATCGTTTCCACATAGCCGTAATAAAGTATCCTAAAAAGAAAGCAACTGCAAGTCGTTAGTTTGGTATACCGCCTTAAAAGGGAAGTATCTCTGAAACCTTTTGATGTGTTAGCCGGTGGAACGGACCATGGGGATCTATCAGAAACCTGACTTCAGTTCTAAGTAAAACTGCAAGCTGAACTGCTATATCATAATTGAATAAGCTATTTTACTTCCTGCAGAGCCGCAATTTTTGCTATCTGCATCCGTTTCCTTAAATCCAGCTTCTTTAGTATGTTATGTACATGGCTCTTTACTGTAAAACTCGATATATTTAATTGCTGAGCTATTTCTTTATTCGTTAACCCTTCAGCTACAAAACGGATTATCTGTTTCTCACGCGAACTTAAATTTGCCGACTCTAATAAAGAAGGTACCTCACTTCCGTTGCCGTGCTCAATAATTTGTGAGAACAACATATTTGTCAGACGCTGAGGTAAAACTTTCTCCCCAAAAAAGACAGTTTTTACTGTCGCTAAAAATTCTTCACTGGCTGCATCTTTAAGAATAAAACCCTCAACTCCGCAACTTACCAGATGCAATAAATCTTCCTGTTTTGGAATCAGATTCATTATAACAATTTTTGATTCAGGTAAAGCCGACTTTACTGCTTTTACCAGCTCTAACCCCTTTTCATTGCAGTTACCCAGCTCTAAAAGCACTACCGGCGCTATGGATGCTGCACTGCCTGAGAACCCTGATGGAATCTCCTCGAAATGTTCACATGCTGCTATTAACTTAAAATCCTTCTCCTGCTCAATCATCTCTTTTATACTCTCACGGAGAAGCCAGTTGTCTTCTATCACTACTACGGGTATCTTTCTCATAAATACCTCCACTTTATTTCCCAAACACCTGAGCTCGTCTGGATCACCTCACTCTTATTCTGGTTGAAGATACCATATTTGAAAATTGATAGCAAGATATAAGGAAGTCCTAATAGTATAGCCGGGTCCTGTTTTCTGTGAATCTTAATAGTTCCTGATAAAAAAAATCCCACATGCAAAGATGCGGGATTTTTACCAGGTGGGGTATAGGAATGAAGTCATCATTTATCCTGCGATACATTGGCGAAATTTTCTTCGGTAACTCTTGTAATTGCCCGGCATAAATTCTTCATTGTTAAGTTATCGCAGTTCTGCGCGGCCTGGAATATCGCCTCGTCACCTTTGTCGGAATGGAGCTGGTCAAGCGTAATTGCCGCAAGTACACGGGTCTCTGTTTCTATTTTGTTATCATTTATAATATTTACCAGAGGCTGGACAAGTAGGCTGAAAGATTCTTCCGGGAAAAGCTGCTCCAGCTGCCTGGTGGTCTGCAGTGCTGAAAGCCTCATATTATATTGCCGGTCCTCAAGCGCCCGGGCTATCATTTCAATTGATGAACTTAAATGAGCCTTCATAAACTTTGTTACATCATGCTGTTTCTGAAGACGTGTTGCTGCATTCTGTGCATTTATGCTGGAGAATGCAAAAGCCAGGCAAAGCAGTGCTGATAAAAAAAAGCGTTTCATTATTTTATCCTTTCACTAATGTTTTAGTAAAACTAATTAAAATATTAAACTGAATTCCCCGGCATGAGCTTTTTTTTGTGAGCTGAACCGGGTCCGGATTTTGTCTTTGCACTTCTTTTATGGTGCAGTATCAGAATACCTCCTTTTAAGAAAATTAACAATCACCCAATGGTAGCGGAAATGGACGCATTTACACTTAGTCTGAAAGTAGAAGAAGGATTTAATTCTTATAGTCCGATGGAACTTAGAATGGATTAGTACTTTGGGATTATATTTAACTAAAACGTTTAACCATAAATGGGGGAATTCTATAGAATGATTATAGAATCCCTGAGCACGCTGCCATCAGGCTGGTGAATACTGATGCCGTAAATTCCCCGCTGCCCGGCAATAGTATTGATTTCTTCACAAAAGGGGACAATAACGTCCGGACATGCCTGCGATGGGGCGACTTTTCCCCAGACCTTCAGATCAAGTGATGAAGGAGTGGTAAGACCTTCAAAATGTGAAAAGCTGTGGCACCCGTCAACTCCGGCAAGCCCAAATACAGTTATTTTTATCGTACCGTTTAGCCTGACCTTCTCAGCATGCTGAAGACTGTCAACCTTCAGGAGGTAATTTTCCACATGCTTTTCAGGTTCAGTTGAACATCTGAAAAATATTAATAATGGAAGAATGAGCAGCAGATTCTTTGCTATATGTTTCATATTAAGCCCTTGACCTTTAATAAAAATTTACAAATTTCAGGCCAGCAGATAAAGCCCTTTTGAGTGAAAATATCTCCGCTGCCATTTCCTTGTAAGAATCAGAAATCTGATGCTTGTATCAGTATTTTGATAATGAGGAATCCGGAAATTATAAACAGGGGATATATATTGTGGATGGCCCTGAGGGGCTGCATTGCAGCCCGCAGGTTGAAATTACATTTGCTGAAGTTTTTATGTGTTTGGTGAGTGCCGGACTATTTTTTTTCTTTTGTTTTTGCCCGCTCCAGGTTTTCATTAACCCTGAACTTTACTATCTCTTTTATCAGTCCAAGGGGCAGGGGTTTATCCAGCGGGAATTGAACTGTGCCTTTTGAAGTTTTGTAGCCCGTCAGGCTGTCCTTGAATATTCCTGTTATAGCGCCGCTGCCGGGATAAAAACCTATGTGATTCTTATGACCGGCAAAGTAAACCAGTATGCCGTTGAACTTGTATGCCGGCATATTATAACTGATTACTTCCTCAGCCTTTGGGGCTGCCTGCCTTATTGCCTTTCTTAAACCTTCCAGAACGTCTTTTACTTCCGGTGGAAAACCTGACATGTATTCATCAACCGTGCTGAATTTTTTATCCATTGCTCCTGGCACCCTTACCTCCGGTATTACTTAATTAGTGTCATCTTCTTTGTGATGCTGAATTCTCCTGCCTTTATAGAATACAGGTAAACTCCGCTTGGAAGAGCTTGTGCGTTAAAACTTACTTTATAACTGCCTGCAGTTTTATATTCATTGACAAGTATCATTACTTCTTTCCCAAGCAGGTCATGAACCCAAAGTTTAACAACTCCGGATTTTGGAACTGAATAGGTGATTGACGTTGCCGGATTAAAAGGATTCGGATAATTCTGCTCAAGGCTGTATTCTTTTACCGTATTACTCCCGCTTTCAACATCTGTCACCCAGTCCAACTGAAAAGTTACTTCCGTTGTTTTTCCGGGTTCCACATATGCATTAAAGAACTTTTTCTGCGCACCCTGTGAAAAATAGAAAGTGTAACTGCTTGCAAGAATATTGTCAAACTTGAAATGACCCGTTGAATCGGTCACAAAAAGCTTATCCTCCCAGTAAAGAAAATAGCTGACCCTGGATGCAGGATTTCCGTCTTTATCAGTGACATATGCATGAATTCTACCTGTAGCACCGCTTGTGTCATTTGCGAGGCCAATTGTAGGCGTATTATCCAGGTAATAAGAATCAGGCAGGAGGCATATGGACTGATTCGGTTTTAGGGAGGGGACGTAGGTGGTATTTGATCCGTATATAAGCCAGTCCCTCCTGTATCCGTCAGGGGAGTAGAGGAAAAGTGTATCGGCCTCCATATCCAAGTCTATTTTTCCCGAAAGGCTGTCCTTGGTAAGGACAAGATATTTTCTTTTGCCCTCATATGGTTTATATCCCAAATACATCCAGTCCTTGAAGTATGCAGTATCCTGCCCGCTTACAATATACCACCCCTTAAGTGAAAGCGAATCGCTGCCGGAGTTAAGACACATTTCCAGCTTCCATCCCGTGGAATCAAATACCAGTTCACTGAAGAAAGTAGTGCGTATGGGATTTGCATTTAGTGAACCTGAGCAAATCAGAATGAAAAATGCAGCAGTAATACCGGCAAAAACCTTTTTCATAGCTGTACCCAATTTAAGTTTATAAATTTCCCCCCGAAATTACCTTAAATTACTTCAGTACCGTCATCTTCTTAGCGCTTCTGAACCCGGCCGACTGAATTGAATAGATATATACTCCACTTGGCAGCATGGAAGCATCAAAGCTTACCTTGTGCGTTCCGGCATTTTTGTATTCATTAACAAGCGTTGCTATTTCATTGCCAAGCAGGTTATATACCAGTATCTTTACCGGCCCGGCCTTCGCAATTGAGTAGCTAATAGAAGTTGCCGGGTTAAACGGATTCGGGTAATTCTGCCTAAGAGAATATTCCTTTATTTCGGGTGTCTCTTTTTTCTCAACACCCACCAGGTGGTTCAGTTTGAATTCCAGGTTCAGTGTATCTCCGGGCTGAAGGGAGACAGTATAGCTATCTTTACCACCATATGGAAGACCCAAAAGATAACTTCTTGCAAGCCAGTGAAACTCGAAATGCCCTGTTGAGTCGGTTGTGTAACTTTTCCCATGCGAAGAATAGACGAGAAAACCAAACTTGGCTGCCGGATTATTCCCTGAATCCTCCACGAAACCTTTAATAACGCCTGTGGCTCCATTACTGTCATTTTGTGAGCCGATGGTGGGGGAATTATCCAGATACCATCCATCATATGAGAAGCAAAGGGACTGGCCTGATTTCATGGTGCCGTAAGAAAACTCATCATAATTAAACCCGTCTGGCGCATGAAGGCTTATGCGGCCGCCTTTTATGTCTAAATTCAATGAGCCTTTAAGACTGTCTTTGGTTAAAACGAGAAAATTTGCTCCTTTTGAATATGTACCCCTTTCCGGGGCTTTCAGGTATTGCCAATCTTTGAAGTAAGCTGTATCAGTACCGCTTACAAGATACCATCCTTTTAATGAAATCGAATCACCCTGCTGGTAAGCAGCCATGGTAAGATTCATTTCAAGCTTCCATCCGGTGGAGTCGAAAACAATCTCACTGAAGAATTCGGCTCCTATGGGATTGGCCTTTAGGCTGTTTGAAAAAAGAAATATTGCTATGAGTAAAAGAAATCTAGCGCCTGACCTTTTCATTTTTATCCTCTTTCCACTTTATGACAAAATTATGCTGCGGCAGGTAGTTCCGCTTCAGCGTAAAAAACGTTCTGTATTTATCTGATTTTTTCTCGTTTTCAAACTGAGGCTGCATCGAAAGCAGCTTAAAGCGCGCGGGCAGCTTAACGCTGTATTCCGCCATGTCAAAAGAGGTGCCCCATTCTTTTGTTGTCGTAAGTATATACTCCATCATGTGCATCGGCGTCTTCTGGTAATACTTCACTTCAATTACACTTGTATCGTGTGCCTGGGCATCTACGGCAAAAATCAAACCCTTTGCAGTCGAAATGCCTGATACTTTTTTACCTGTTTTCAGGTCTTTAACTTCGGCTTTGTATGGAACGGGAAGAGAATCGTTTACAACGTATGGATAATAGAGGCTTTGTGAGATTGAATTGCCCGTAGGATTGGCAAAATAATATATCCCTGTCAGGATGCATTCATCCTTCGTTACTTCAATCTGTATGTTTTCCCTGAAGAACCTCAGCGCCTGTGCTTTGAGCGTTCCCTGGGAAAGCAGCAGAAACAAACTTAAGAAAATCAGTAACCGTGTTTTCATCTGTCCCGCAAATTTATTTCAGATGCCAGTTAAGTCCTCTCCGGGGAAAAATTTAACCAATGACTTTCCTTATATTAAACCTTTCCCCGAAGGAAATATAAAACTTTACTCCATAAAAAACACGGAAATATTGATCTTCTTTTTAAAAAGTGATCTCTGCTCAAAAAGTGATCCGGAGCGCATTTTTTCTATTTTGCCGCCTTAATAAGCCCCAGCCCGCTTCCGATAGTCATCAGGTCTTCGGCAATGCCTACAACTGTATCGTTGATCTTAAACTCCTTGCCCACCTTCTTCCTTAAAAACAAAAATAGATAAGCCGCGGCTATCGCTCCGGCAGCTCCCGTTGCGGCGCCAATGGCCATCTGCTTGTTCTCCATGGCACAGAACGCAGCACCGCTTAAAGCCCCCATGGCAGCCCTACCGGCAAGAAGCCCCGGCGCAATCCGGTCCGGTATATCAGGCAGTTTATCCACTACCAGCTCACCTAATGCCGCGGTCTTTAAGAAAGGGGAGAGCTTGCCTTCTGCTAATACCTTGAAAGGTGAATGCATAAGTCTGCGTGTATGATGACTTTTTAGTATTTCATTTGTAAAGACCGGTGCCATCAGACTTCTCATTCCAGAAACAGCGCCAAGCGCAAAGGATTTTAAGTACGTCGTATCCATATTACTCCGTTTCTTGTTGTACATATGTCTTTATAAAATAAAATCCGTGTGTGACAATCAATGTAAAAGCATTTACAACCGCCCCGGGCGCTCCAGTCCTTAAAAATGTACCAGCCCAATAATAATCCCGGATGATGATTCTTTTATCATTTGCTTCATAACGGAAAGTAATTTAATTTTTGTCTACTGTTGCATATCACTTTCATTATTCGGGAGACACTCTGTATGCTTAAAAAAATTCTACTGATTGTCCTTACTATTTCAGGAATAATTTCCGCACAGGAAAAAGGGGAGGTATATCTGCTGGCAAAAGCAGGTGTGGCCCAAAGTAGCCTTGGCAGCATGAACCTGGGAGGCGGCCCCGTCTCCCATTGGAAAAAAGGTCCCCATTTTGCCCTTGGAATTGAATACCACCTTGTCAGAATAACTTCTTTTCAGCTCCTGGCCGAATATTCCGATTTTGGTTTTGACTATAAGGGATACGACCCCACGTCCGTTCCCGGCAATCCCGTAAGCAGAATTGTTGACCTCATGGCAAATGCTAAGCTGAATTTCGGAGTAGTGTATCTTCTGGCAGGACTTGGTTGCTCTTATAATCATAACAACGAGGTTATCTGGATCCATGAGACCCCTCCTTCTCTGGATCCGCCTTCGAGAATGGGAGAGGTCATGATCCATGCCCAAAGTACATTGCGCTTTGCCGCACAACTTGGACTCGGCCTGGATATCCCCTTGAGCCGGAATATAAGCATTATGCTGGAGTATGCTTTGAGATTCCGTAAAGATGCCGGTACGGCCGCCCTTGGCGGAATGAAGTTTCTTCTTTAAGAATACAAAAAAGCCGCCTTCTGAACGGGCGGCTTAAATTAAAGTTTTTTCAGGGCAGGCACCCTCAGCAAAGCGGTCGAATATCTCTTTTATCCGTTCTTAAGCGATACGGTTACAATAACCGAGGAAACTGCCACGCACTTGTCGGTTGTGGTTTCCAGAATGTCCAGAATCTCTTTTTTCTTGATGAGTTCAATTGCGTTCTTCTCTTCCTTGAACAGGTTGGTTACTGCCTCGCGGTATATGGCGTCGGCCTCTTCCTCAAGAGCGCTTACACGCTTCAGATCCTCGGTTACTTTTACCTTGTTGTCCACAATTGACTTGTACAGTTCCTCGATCTGTGTGCTTGCAATTTTCAGAAGTTTTTCTGCAACAGGAAGAGGAGTCTTAAGATCGTAAATCGTAACCCTTGTAACAGCGGCGTAAATTGTGTCGCTTATGGTCTCAAGAGTCTTTATAAGTTTATATATATCCTCGCGGTCAAAGGGCGTAAGAAAGCTCTTGTCCAGCTTCTTAAAAACTTTATGCGATATCTCGTCACATCTTCTTTCCATGAACTTCATTTTGAGGGATATTTCATCATCGTATTTCCCATCACAAAAGAATTCATTTGAAAGCGCAGCCATTTCACTGATAGTCTTGATCATGCTGCTGAAATCATCAAAATACTTGTCCTCTTTAGGTGTTAAGCCTTTGAGCATAATTCTCCATTATAGATTAAAATTCACACCCCAAAATAATAAATTAATACTTAAAAAAGAGGGAAAAGAAATTGCGTCCGGAGTTTATACTCGGACGCAAAATGAAAGATGAATATTTTACTAATGTAAATATGTGGGTGAGTATTTTCTGCTTCGCCCGCCTGATACGCATAAATGCCCTGAATTCGCACTTTAGGGCATAAAAATTGGGATGAGAAATGCTTTACATTATAAGATAAAATATCTTATTTTGCCGCTACGGAAATTAAAGCTAAGCTATTTTTTTAATTACAAGGGATAATTTATGAAAAGAAGCGATACTAAGTTAAAGATAAATAACATAATTCTTTTAGCTGTTTTCTCCCTCTTCGTTCTCTGCACCGGCTATTTACATTCACATTCCAGCGGCGTTAGCGGGTATACATTAAAGACAAGCTCCTATGGCTGCAGCTGCCATGGAAGCGCAACAAGTACGGTTAGTGTGGCCATTAATGGCCCTTCAACCCTCAAAACAGGGGAGACCGCAAGCTACACCGTAACTGTAAGCGGCGGCTCGGGTACAGCCGTTGGCACCGATATAGCCGCATCAAATGGAACACTCCTGAACTCTGACTCTAACTTGAAAGTCATGAATGGCGAGCTGACACAAACTTCAGCAAAAGCTTTCTCGGGTGGCAAGTATACCTTCAACTTCAAATATACTGCTCCTTCTACCCCCGGAACTCAAACCCTTTATGCCAATGGAGTAAGCACTAAACCGCAGTGGAACTTCGCTCCCAATTTCAGCGTGAACGTCCTGGCCGCCACAAGCGGTGTGAAAGGTAACGGACAGACAGTTATGAGCTATTCACTCGACCAGAATTACCCCAACCCCTTTAATCCTGCTACTACTATCAGCTACTCCATCCCAAAGCAGAGCCAGGTAAGACTTGTCGTTTTTAACTCAATCGGACAGGAAGTAAAAACCCTTTTCAGCGGCATTCAGTCTGCAGGAAATCATTCCGTTAATTTTGATGCCTCGGACCTTACCTCCGGAATATATTTCTATTCAATCGAAGCTAAATCAAACTCAGATAATGAAACTTTCAAATCTGTAAAGAAAATGGCTTTCCTTAAATAATAACATATCAATTGGGCTGCATAATCCATGCGGAACCAAAAGCCGGATATTGAACTAATTGACCAGCCCGGACCTTTTAGGTCCGGGACTCCTGTCCCCAAAATCATCGGTTATAACTTTATCCATTGAATCACAACCTTTTACTTTTAATTTCTAACTAAACGATTAATTAAAGGAAAAAGGAAGTGCAAGTACGCCATATAAATAAGCGCATGATAGGCCGCTCCGTGATCTTAATTCAGGCAGACGACTTCCCGGTCTATAATGGAATGCTCGGCTGGATTGAAGAGGACGCTAAATACGGACTCGTCTTTAACCCCGCTGTAAACAAACTGCCGAATAACGGAAAATCCATGCTCTCAATTCCCCTTAAACCCGACGACCTTGTGGAATTTGTAGACTAACCCTCCTCCTTTTTCAGAACTTTGAACCTTGAACTTTGAACCTCGAACCTTTTTTCTTATCTTTGCTAAAAAAAAGATAAAATGACTTTTTCCAAGACTACCGAATACGCCCTCAGGGCACTTACTCTTATGACCGGAAAGCCGGATGAACTCCTTTCGGCCGATTACCTCCATAGAGAACTCAAAATCCCAAAAAAATACCTCCAGCGCCTCCTGACCGACCTTTCAAAAAGCGGACTTATCGAAAGCGTAAGAGGGAAGTACGGCGGATTTAAGCTCAGTAGAACCAGCAATAATATCTTTCTCTCCGAAATAATTGAAGCCGTTGAAGGCTTTCAAAAGGAACCTTCTTGCTTCTTCGGCTTCGGCGAGTGCATACATTCCAGCCCCTGCGCTATGCACGACGTGTGGGCTAAATCCCAAAACGATATTATTAAGGTCCTGTCCACTACCAGTCTCTCTGAAATGATTAAATAAAAATTTAAAGTATATAAATCTTGACTTTTTTAATTTTAATTACTACATATGGGTAGCAATTAAAAATGATCATAAACTAACTGGGGACAATACTATGGTCGATTCTATTACTGTACTCACCGGTCAGACATTTGCCTATACCTTCTATGTGCTCGCCATAATGGCCCTTATGGGCTGGTTCGCCTATAAAGTGACGCGCACCGGAACCGGAAAGGAAATCAAACCGGTATTCTTCTACTCTTTCGTCGGACTCCTTGTGGTTCTCGGGGTCTCTTTGCACATCATTACTCACGAGACAATACCATGGAAACAAATGGATCTCGACCGCGCTGAGATTAAAGCAGACAGGGAATTTAATATCGCCATGGGAGACCACAAATTTACTCTCCCAGAGACTAAGTTGAAGTTCAGAAAGAATGAGAAGGTAAGGTTTAATGTCACTTCAAGCGACCTGACCTACGGGTTCGGTCTTTTCAGACAGGATAATTCCATGGTCTTTCAGATGCAGGTGCTGCCGGGGCATGTAAATGATATTCTCTGGCAGTTCACAAAACCCGGGGTCTATTCAATTAGATCTACTGAATACTCCGGCCCGAAGGGAATAAATATGATTTTGAGAGATGTAGTTGAAGTAACAGATTAAAACATTTATCAACTAAACGGAATATCACCAATATGAGCTTTATTAATACATTAACTAATGGGAAAGGATGGACATTTATGCCGGATTCCTTAAACCAAATGCAGAAACTTGCTCTGCGCTTTGTCGTAGTCGGACTTGTATACTACCTGTTTGCCGTTGTCGAAGGAATGATTATGAGAGTCTATGAAATTACTCCCATTCCTCAGGTGAGCGAAACTCAGTTCTTTGCAATAATGACAGCCCACCCGCTTGTCGGAATCTTCGGATCTACCTACTCAATCGTCTTCGGGGCTTTCCTATTCCTGGTTCCCTTCCTCATGAAAAAACCTCTCTGGAGCATTAAGCTCGGTAACTGGACTATGGGGCTTCTTGCAGTGGGAACCTTCATCTTCTGGTTCTCAGGCTTCGTCTCCCATTACTCACCCCTCTATACGCTTTACTGGCCGCTTCCGGCCGACTTTTCGCAGTTCAGCGTATGGGGAGGAACCTTCTTTATCCTTGGCATCGCCCTTGTAATGGTAGGGACAATATTTTTTGTCATAAATATATTTAAGACAATTACCTATACCCCAGCAGGATGGGAAAAGCAGCCTTCAGGAAAACTCCTAAAATCAGCCCTCGGGCTTAGCGGGTTTCAGAACCTTTTCAGAAAAGAGAAAAAAGAGCACCTCGTCTCTCTTCCCGTTGCAGCAATTGCCAGGGGAAGCGTCGATACACTGCTCAACGCCGGAATTATAACTTTTACAGGGGTTCTTATTCTGGTTTATATGGTTGCAGCCCTTTTGGGCTTCAATCTGAAGAACTCTGCCGTCGATGCTCTGCTCTATAAAAACTGGTTCTGGTGGGGACTGGATCTGATTGCAGACGGACTGGTTCTTATTTTTGTAGCCGGAACGTGGTACCTCCTGGCAACTTTAATTACCGGCAAAAAACTTTTTATGGAAAACGCCGCACGCGCGGCTCTTTTTGTTGAAATGGTCGTCTCCTGGGTCGTCTGGTCGCACCACCTGATGTCCGACCAGGCGCAGCCCGGTATACTTAAGATACTCTCGGGCGAAATGGTAACGGCATTTGAACTCATTACACAGGGACTTGCCTTCTTTATCACACTTGTGACGCTCTGGAGCGCAAGGCCGCTTAAGATGACACATCCTCTTAAGTTCTTACTCGGCGGACTGCTCGGCTTTGCACTCGCTGTTCCTGCCGGAATCATGCAGGCCGACCTGGGCTTAAACAGGATTCTGCATAACACGCAGTGGATCGTCGGGCCCCACGTTCACGTTGCAGTGCTCGTAGGCCTTACAATGACGCTCTATTCGGCAATTTATCTTCTGCTGCCAATCCTTACAAACGGCGCTAAACTCTATAGCGACAGGCTTGCAAATTTCCACTTCTGGGCCCACCTCTTAGGCGGAATCGGGATGGGAGCTTTTATGGGTATGGCAGGACTAAGAGGCATGCTTAGGCGCACAATTTATTATAATGGCGAATTCAATATCTATATGGTGCTTGCAGCACTTTCAGGCTCACTTTTGCTTTTTGCATTTATTGCATTCCTTTATAATATTGTTATGACACTCGGACTTAAAGGCCTTTTCGGTATTTTTACCCCTGCTAAGGTTAAAGAGGAAAAAGAGGAATTGGTACCCGAAAACGCATAAATAAAATTATTCTTTTTTTAAGCCCGCCCCGGATAATAAATCCAGGGCGGGCTCCTTTTGTTCACCCTCCACGGCCCATTGAACTGTAGTTTTTTCAGAACGCTTTGTAGCTCAAATAGGTCACTCCGTCTAATCATCCCCGTGAAATTGGCAAATAGCTAAACTTTTTCCGGCACAGATTGTGTATCCGTAAAAATAGTATAACCAAAAAGAGGTGGTTATAAAAACCGCATTGCTTGTACTCTAAAGGGGGATCCCGGACCAGAATTGAAGCTGCTGTCAGTTGAAAAAAGTGGTTATGAAAAGAAAGCCAAATTCAGGATTTCTCCCGGCTTTCTATGGTGAGTAATTCAAATATTTGACCCTCAGTTGAAAATAAATTAACTTTTCAGAAGTATTTTTTCCGAAAACGGTCCTTGTCACCATATATATTATTGAAGACATAAAATTTATTTGTGCCATGTCATGCGCCAGTTAGTTGTTCCTGTTCCCAGAATTAATCCAGGAGGTTCAACATGAGGCAATTCATTGCAATTTCTTTTATAATTATTTTCTCTGCATTCGTCTCCGCCCAGGATAGCGGCGTGAAGGTCTTTGTCAAAGAGGCATCTGTTGTCTGCCACGCCTTTGAGGGAAACTATCTCTGGCTGGGCACACCCCGCTACCTGACAAAACTTAATACTTTGACGGGTGAAAAAGAAGTTTTTCTGGAAGGCACCGGGATTTCTGCAATAGCAGTTGATAAAAATGGCAGCAAGTGGATTGCATGCAATGGAAAAGGAATTATGAAGTATGACGATCATGACTGGATCCTTTACGATTCCTCAAATTCCGGACTCCCTGAAAACAAGGTCAATTCTATTGAAATTGATAAACAGGGAGTAATCTGGTGCACTACCGTTGACAGCGGACTTGTAAGCTATGACGGGACTAAGTGGAAGGTGTATAATCCATGGAGAAATATCAGCAGGAGATTTCTCTTCGGTATGACAATAGATAAGGATGGCAATAAATGGCTGGGGGTTACTACAGATTCTCCCCGGCCTGGTAGCGGATTAGCTAAATTTGACGGACAAAACTGGGCATTGTACGACACCAGTAACTCTGGTATTGTAAGCAATAGAATATGGGATGTTGCTGCTGATGAAGTGGGGAATGTCTGGGTTGGAAACGACAGTGGACTCATTAAGTACGACGGCAAGACCTGGAACTGGTATAAATATGAGAATTATGCCTGGCCGGGCAATAATATCACTTTCATTAAAATAGATAAACAGGGTAAAGTGTGGGTCGGAGTTAAATATGGCCTGTTTAAATTTGATGGAAATGTATTTGAACTTTATGACCCAAAGAATATCCCTGGCTTTCCGGACTTCTGGTATTGTGATCTTGCAATTGACTCCTTCGGAAATTTGTGGGTCAGTGCCAGCGGTGAATTAGTCAAATATGACGGACTGACTTGCATGAGGTACAAAACTACTAATGTCCCACTTAAAAGTGACGGCATATTTTCAATTGCAATAGACTCTCTTCAGAATAAATGGATATCAACAGCTGATGGTGTGGCAAAGTATTCTGAAGGCAATTGGACATTATACGATACTCTCATACAAGATAGCCCCGACATAGTGCTCTACTCAGTGGCCGGTGATCCCGATGGTAATCTGTGGGGTGAAACTCTGGCAGGACTTTTGAAATTTGACAGGAAGAATTGGACTCTATACCAGCTGCCTGTTCCCGCTGTGCCGGGCAGGTTTGAAAGAACCCTGGCCGTAGATAAACTTGGAAATAAATGGCTGGGTACCAGTAAAAAAGGACTTTTTAAGTTTAATGACAGCACATGGACTATCTATGATACCTCTAATTCAAAATTGCCTGATAATGGTGTGTTATCTATTGCAATTGACAGGGATGGATCTAAATGGATCGGGACTTACAAAGGTGCGGCAAATTTCGATGGAACGAACTGGACCATATATAATAATCTTAATTCAGGCTTGCCCAATCCTGAAGTTTATTCTGTTGCAATTGACCGGCAGGGAAATAAATGGTTCGGTTCTTTTAGAGGAATTACAAAGTTCGACGGACAGACGTGGACAAATTATTCTTTTACCGGTACAGGGGAGACATCAGCAAACTTGGTCGTCTCAATTGCTGTAGATCAAAATGGCACTTTGTGGTGCGGAACCTGGGGAATGGGACTCGCTCATTTTGACGGTCAGAACTGGAAAATATTTAACACTTCAAATTCCAGACTGCTGGCAAACAGCATCAGGTCTGTTGCTATAGATGCAAATGGCGAAAAGTGGATCGGGACAGGAGGCGGCGGAATTCTTGTCTTCAAAGATGAGGAGAATATAGTAGGGAATATTAAGGAACACAAGAACGATTTACCTGAAAAGTTTTACTTAAGCCAGAACTACCCTAATCCATTTAATCCGTCGACAAAAATTTCTTTTACTATCCCTGAGGGGAGAATTGTAAAACTTACAGTATACAACATCCTGGGCCGGGAGATTTCAACACTTGTTAATGAATATAAACCTGCCGGAAACCATACGGTCCGGTTTAATGCACCTCAGCTTCCAAGCGGAGTATATATCTATACAATCCGGGCGGGGGAGTTCAGCGCGTCAAAGAAGTTTTTATTCATAAAATGAGAGATATTAAAATTTAGAACCAAAAATGAAAAGATTATTTTTACTTTGCAGTCTGCTTGCACTCCTGCAGGCTGCCTCATATGCACAAAAAGGGAAATCAAGCCTCTGGCGCCCCGATTCTTTGCGCGTGTTTTCACTCTCGCAAAACTATCCCGACCCGTTTAACTCATCAACCACTATTAACTTTTCTGTTAAACACGACGGCTTGGTCAGACTTTCAGTCTACAATATCCTCGGCAGCAGGGTTGCAGTCATACTCGATACTTATAAAACTGCAGGCGATTATTCCGTAAGGTATAACGGAAATAACCTCCCCGGAGGAGTCTATTTCTATAAACTTGAATCGGGGGGACGCATACTTACAAAAAAGTTTATCCTCCTGAAGTAAACTATAGAGACTGACATGCTCTGCCTTAAAAAAATATTTTAAAAATTTTCCGAAAACGCTCCCCGTCACCATATTATATATATGTAACAATTTTATTTTTTAGAAAAATTGTTTGAAAAGAAATTTATCTTTAATTTTGCGAACATTTGCCAAAATATGGAGCTTTTTATTTAATCCTTTGATTTCAAAGTATTTAGCTTTTTACAAGTCCTGTTTTTGTAAATGGCGTGTTGTGCCCCATTTGAGGCGAAAATTTCTGTTTCTGAATGTTCTGTTGTGGGTAACCTTGTTTTAGGATTTCGGTTTTTTCAGAATTTTTGAACTGCTAGGATTTTAATACTCGTATCTCTTCTTTGTGCCAACAGTTCTAAACCTATTTGCAGGTTGTAATCCATTGCATCATACTTCATTATTTTATGCTCTTAGAGGGGATAGTTCAATTTCGGGGCAATATGATTTTTGAAGTAAGTTTTCTTTAGCTCACTGACTATATCATTTTCATTAGAAATAAAAAAAGGGGAAAATCTTAATGAAATGGTTCTATGATCTGAGAATAAGTATAAAGATGCTGATCAGCTTTATACTTGTCGCATTAATCGCAGGTATTGTTGGCTACCTGGGTATTTCAAACCTTAAAAGGGCTAATGACAGCGATATAGCCCTTTATCAGTATAATACAGTCCCTTTATCCATTATGATCGACCTTACGGATAACTTTCAAAGGATGCGTGCAAACGGTCTGGAGTTGATGATTGCAAAAACGCAGGAAGAACACCAAAATGCAATAAATTCAATAAGTGCAAGAGCCGCTGATATCGAGAAAAATAAGAATGCGCTCAAGAAGACTGTAATTGCTGATGACGTCCGTGCGAAAGTGGATAATCTGGAAGCGGCATACAAGGAATTTGACGATCTGTTTCTTGTATTTGTCGGCTCTTGCCGTTCCGGTGATGACGTTTCAGCCGAAGCTTTGTGGAAGAATGATTTGAATTCTGTAAGAGTAAAGCTGCAGAACACTATTTTGGACCTCAAAGAAACCTATATCAACAGAGCCAGGATTAGATCGGAAATAAATACTGCCGAGGCAAATAACACCGTCAGGAATATGCTTATATATGTCATAATTGCCATGATTATTGCGGTTCTTCTTGGATTCATCGTTGCCAGGGAAATAAGCACCCCTCTTCAGAAAGCCATTGCCATAATAAAGGAAATGAGCAAAGGACACTTAAGCGTTAGAATGAACATCAATACGAAAGATGAAATAGGAGATATGGCCAGAACCCTGGATGAGTTCTCTGAAAACCTCCAGAAAGCAGTAGTTGGAACCCTGATAAAAGTCTCTGAAGGCAATACCGAAATAAACTTTAAGGCTGAAGACGATAAAGACGAAATTGCACCTGCCATACAGAGACTCGTTAAGACCATACGCGACCTGATATTTGAAGTTAATAAACTGAGCAACCATGCCGTCGAAGGAAGACTTTATAAGAGGGGCCACGATGAGCTGTTCCAGGGAGGCTACAAAGAAATTGTTGCAGGCATTAACGCCACAATGGATGCTGTCGTCAAACCTATCAACGAAAGCTCCGAAATCCTCGAAAAACTTGCCCACGGAGACCTGACCGCAAGAATGAACGGGGACTATAAGGGAGACTACGCTAAAATTAAAAATAATATTAACGGAATGGCTGATGCATTCAGCAGCGCTCTGCGTGATGTAAATGAGGCCGTTCATGCTACCGCCAGCGCTGCAAACGAAATATCCTCTTCCAGCGAACAGATGGCGGCAGGAGCCCAGGAGCAGAGCCAGCAGGCAACTGAAGTGGCCGGTGCCATTGAAGAGATGACAAAGACTGTATATGAAACAGCCAAAAACGCCAACGAGGCTGCTGAGGTCTCCCGTGGCTCAAGCAAGGCTGCTGAAAACGGTGCCCGGAAAGTTGCTGATACAAGACAGGGCATTAGAAAAATTGTGGATTCCGCCGACGAAACTGCCAGGATTATTGCCTCATTATCCCTGAAAACCGATCAGATCGGTGAGATCACTCAGGTGATCGACGACATTGCCGACCAGACAAATCTTTTAGCTTTGAATGCCGCAATTGAGGCTGCCCGTGCCGGCGAGCAGGGACGTGGCTTTGCTGTTGTGGCCGATGAGGTCCGCAAACTTGCCGAACGTACAACCAAAGCCACTAAAGAAATTGCAGAGACAATTAAAGCCATCCAGCTTGAGGCTAAGGAAGCAGACTCTTCAATGGGTGATGCTAAGGCCGCAGTGGAAGAAGGTACAAGACTTACAGAAGAAGTAGCTGAGGCATTAAATGAAATTCTTAGTGGGGCACAGAAGACAACTGATGTAGTTCTTCAGGTTGCTGCTGCAAGCGAGGAACAGTCCAGCGCGGCCGAACAGATCTCAAAGAATATTGAGGGGATTTCAAGTGTCTCTCAGCAGTCTGCTGCCGGAACCGAACAGATAGCCCGTGCCGCCGAGGACCTGAACCGCCTCACAGTCAACCTTCAGGAGCTTATTTCAAGGTTCAAACTGGAAGAAGGCGATAGAGGACATTCTCAAAGCAATGCTTTTGCCCTAGGAAACAAAGGTAAATTTATCAGGCAGTAAATAATTCTGCAAGGGTCAGGACCACTATCCTGACCCTTCTCATTACTTTTGCTTTTTGACGTTGGACGTTGGACGTTGAACCCTGGCGAAGCCGGCCTACATCCTCAAATAAGCATGTATCCCATCTTCATACGTAGTAGCCTTAAACCTGAAACGCTGTTCAAACTTCCTGCTGTCAAAAAGGTAATCATACTCATTCTGATATAACATCTCAAGACTTTCTTTAATAATAGGATTAAAAATTCCCGCCAGACTCATCTGCCACTTTTTGAAAACAGTATACTTTGGACTCACTTTCAGGAAATCAGCCGCAATTTTTATATAACCCTCTCCCGTCAGGACGTTCATGTCCGATGGCGCGTGCCACGTCTGGTTATAAGCATCCGGTGTATTCCCAATGAGTGCCATAGCTTTTGCCGCGTCAGGAGTATAAGTATAAGTGTGAAGCTTATGTGCGTCAATCATCCAGTTTGCCTTTTTAGCCAGTTTCATCCTGTCGAGGACCAGCATATTCAGTACCGAGCCCCTGTTATCCGGCCCGTAAAAATCGGCAGCCCGTAGAATTGCGGCTGTAACTTCTTTCTTTTTATATGCATCTATAAGCCGGGAAGCTATTTTGGCGCGCACCTCGCCTTTATTACTCACCGGATGAAACGGCGTTTCTTCAGTCATCCACCCCTCAACACGCCCGTACATATAAACATTATCCAGAAATACAAGCTTCGAATTGTGCGCGCTGCAGGCTGCAATTACATTATTCATAACCTCAGGCCATTCCTTCTTCCAGACTTCTGTGTCATACTTCAGTCCGGCAGTAAGGTAGGTAACTTCAGAGCCCTTTACAGCTTCCATTGTCTGCTTAATGTCCCTCAGGTCGGCCTGGAAAAGTTCATCAGAAGAATTTACTTTTACCGGGTTGCGCCCGGCAAGCCGGACCTTATTTGTATATTTCGGAAGTTCCTTTGCAAGAGGAATTCCAATTGCCCCTCCAGCACCAAGAATTGTCTGCATTTATCCCTCATCTTTTACTCTAAACATGAGATTAATAAAAAAAATTTTTAAACTCAAACTATTTTATCTTTTTCCGACTGTATATTTGCACTTCAAAACATTTTCTTGAATAAATTAAGTTGTATGAATAATAACAGAAAAACTGCTTCGGAAAAATCAATTTCAATTGTCCTTTCTGCAATTGTAATATACTGGTGTTTATTTGCAGTACTGCATGAGTTATTTTCTATTCCACCTTTCCCGTTAACCATTCTTCCTATGGTCGCTTCAGCATGGTTCTGGGGAACTAAACGCGGATTGTTGTCTGGAACATTCATCATGCTAAGCAGTCTCTTTTTAATTATAGTGTTCAATCTCCACCGGAATAATCCTCTTACTGTAGCTCTCGTTATTGTGATTTCCTTTATTCTGGGCTCCGCTGCAGGATGGGTCAGAAAGCTTTATGACAGGGAAAAGATGCAGTCCGCAATGCTGGCCGAAGAGCATAAAAAGCTGCTGAGGGAAATTGAAGAACATAAAACAGCTGGGGCACTGTTAAAAAAACGCTATAATTTTGACCATCTGGTTTACTCAATTTCAAATCAGTTCATTAATGTTTCTGCAGAGAATATCGGGAATGTATTTGTTTCATCACTAAAAATGCTGTGTGAGTTTTTGGAAATGGAAAGGGCTTACTTTTTTAATTCAAACCTGAAAAACGGTGAAGTTGAAAACCGATACCAATGGTGCAGCCATAAGGCAAGTAAAGAACTTCCAAGAGATTTTAGAATTAATTCAATTATGTGGCCTTTATTTAAGGAACGTCTTAGCAGATTCGATACTATTTTGCTATCTGATGCTGAAAGCCTGCCTCCTGAGAAGTCCCGCCAGAAAGAATTTTTACTGGGACTTAAGATAAGGGCGGCTCTTATTGTTCCTGTTGTATCTAAAAATACTCTTATCGGTTTTCTGGGTTTTGATTCCATTTTCCCTAAGCAGTTTCCTGAGGATACCTCTCAAATGCTTAAAATAATAGGAGATATATTTGCTAATGCTATATTGCAGAAACAGAAAAACGAAGCCCTCCTTGCAAGCGAGGAACGCTTCCGCCTCCTTATTCAGCACTCGACAGATACGATAGGAATTCTGGATGTGAATGGATATATTACATACGTTAGCCCTTCCGTCAAAAGCCTTACCGGTAAGAGGCCTGAGGAATGGCTCGGCAAACAGCTATATCCTTATCTCCATCCTGACGACGTTGGTAAAGTTAAAGGGGCAGTCAGCAGATTCATTGAAAACCCTGATCTTCCTCCTATTAAGCTTTCACTCAGGCTTCCTTCTGAAGAGGGCAGTACCGTATTCATGGAGACAATCTTAAACGGGCAGCTTAATAATCCCGCTATTAAGGGAATTGTCTGTAACTCAAGAGATATGTCGCAGCACTTTGCTCTTCAGGAAGCCCTGCGCAACTCACGTAACTTCCTGAATGCCATAATAAACTGCGCCAGCGACCCGATGTTTGTTAAGGATAGCAGTCATAAGTATATTCTTGTTAATGATGCATTCTGCAAACTTACCGGCCGTAACAGACAGGAAATGATAGGCAAAACCGCTGAGAATTTGTTTGCAAAGGAAGAAGCAGCCGACTTTTTCAATAAAAACGAACAGGTACTTAATGAAGAGAAAATAATGGATTTCGAAAACATCCTTACGGATGCAAATAATAATAAGCATGTAATGGCTTCTCATATGAGTTTCTATAAGGAAGAATCGGGAGAGAAGTTTCTGATTGCGAACCTGCGCGATGAAACCAGGAGAAAAGAACTGGAACAGGAGGTAAATAACGCCCTTATGAAGGAAAAAGAACTCAGCGAAATGAAATCTAAATTCATCTCAATGGTTTCTCATGAGTACAGAACCCCTCTTACTGCCATACTTTCTTCGGCTGAACTACTGGAACTCTTCGGCGTTGATATGACTTCGGATGAAAAAATGGAGCACCTGCGGGGAATAAAGAATACTGTACAATATATGACTTCTATGCTCAATGAAGTGCTCCTTATTAACAGGGTGGAAAGTAAACGCCTGGAATTTTGTCCTTCATCATTTGACCTTATTGCTTTCAGTAAAGAACTGCTGCAAAGATTAGGCATTTGTAAAGAATGTGAAATCAAAATAAATACGGATTTCACTTCCAGAATGGTTTTTATGGATGAGAAACTGCTGGGACATATTCTGACAAATCTGCTCTCAAATGCAGTCAAGTATTCTCCCGACGGGGCAACTGTCTTTCTAAACATTAAGGAACATAAAGGTTATATTAATTTCGAAATAATTGATAAAGGCATGGGAATACCTGAGGATGTACAGAATAGACTGTTCGAACCGTTCTTCAGAGCCGATAATGTTCACAATATTTCCGGCTCCGGACTTGGCCTTTCTATCGTGAAATATTGCACTGACCTGCATAAAGGAAGTGTTTCATTCGAAAGTAAACCGGGAGAGGGTACAAAATTTATGGTCAAACTTCCCGATGAGAGCATTTCGAAATGAAATCCTGATATCCCAAGATTATATTGAAATATTTTAAATAGGACATTAGGTATTTAGATGAATTTGTATTTATGTTTACAGGAATAATTTAGGATAGTTGAGGGTTATTTATGGAAAAG
>JBLMYS010000162.1:0-2616 GCA_050258415.1 Acidobacteriota bacterium
TATCATTCTATCTGTTAAAGAGATAATTTGCAATTCTGACAATATCGGCAAAAACGCCTCCAGAAGTAACAACGGCACCGGCACCGGGACCCTGAATTACAACCGGGCGCTCATTGTAATATACAGTAGTAAATGCAATGATATTGTCGTTCGAGGTCAGTGAATAAAAAGGATGATGGCTGTCAACGGCTGTAAGTTTAATTTCCGCCTTTCCATCCTTATATGAAGCTATGTAGCGCAGGAGTTTTCCTTCCTTTGCGGCATTGCTTCTTTTCTCTTCGTAGTAACTGTCGTAGCAGCTGAGCTTCTCAAGGAATTCATCCATGCTTATATCCCCGCGCAGCTCTTCAGGTATAAGGTTTTCAACCTGTATATCTTCAAGCTCCAGTTTGTAGCCCGATTCGCGCACGAGTATCAGGAGCTTACGCGCCACGTCAAGCCCGTTTAAGTCTTCTCTCGGGTCAGGCTCCGTATAGCCCTTTTTCCTGGCATCGAGCACAATTGAGGAGAATGAGCTCTTGCCGTCAAATACGTTGAATATGTAACTTAAAGTACCGCTTAAGACGCCTTCAATCTTATGTACCTTGTCGCCCGAGAAGACGAGGTCGTTCAGTGTGCTGATTACCGGGAGTCCCGCGCCCACGTTTGTCTCATAGAGGAAGTTTACGCTGTGCTTATGCGCCGCCTTCTGGAGCTGCAGATAATACTCATAATTGCTTGAATTTGCCTTCTTATTCGGAGTAACAATTGAAATTGAAGAAGAGAGTATCTCAAGATACTTCAGCATTATTACTTCACTTGAAGTACAGTCCACAAAAACGCTGTTCGGGAGGTTGCTCTTAATCATCCTTTCAACGAAAAGATCTGAGTCCGATTCCTCCCCCTCGCCGAAAAGCCTTTCCTCCCACCTATCAACGTCAACGCCTTCATAGTCGAAAAGCATTTTGCGTGAATTGGCAACGGCAATTATTTTAATTTCTATTTTAAGGTGGCTGTATAAGAATTCCAGCTGGTTTTTAATCTGCTGGAAGAGTGTCCGTCCGATGAGTCCAGTTCCAACGACGAACAGGTTAATTGATTTAAGATCCGACAGGAAGAAGGCATCATGTATGGCGTTAAGCGCCTTTGACTCATCGTGTTTCGGAATTACCATTGATATATTTAATTTCGAAGAACCCTGTGCGATGGCTGCAATATTGATACCGTTACGCCCGAGTGCCTGCAGTACCTTGCCTAAAATCCCCGAGGTGCCGCGTATATTTCCACCCACGGCGGCAACAATGGAAAGGTTGCTTTCAACCACCACCTGGTTAACGAATCCCTCGGATATTTCGTAGCGGAGTTCCTTTTCAATCAGCTCTTTTGCCTTTTGTGCAAACTTGGGCAGAATTGCAAAACAGATTGAATGTTCAGATGAGGCCTGTGAAATAAGGATGATATTTATGGAGCCGTCGGCCATTGCGCCAAAAATTCTGCGCGCGATGCCGGCGACACCTACCATACCGCTGCCCTGTACCCTGATTAAGGCAACGTTGCCGATTGAAGTTATTCCGGTAATAAGGTTCTTCTTCCCGTTGCCGTTAGAGGATATCAGAGTACCCGGGAAAGGAGGGTTAAAAGTATTTTTAATCCTTATCGGAATATTCTTCATCATTGCCGGACGCATTGTTGGCGGATGGATAACCTTAGCACCGAAGTGCGACATTTCCATGGCCTCGTCATAGCTCATGGTTTCAATTGAAAATGCCTTTTTTACCTTCCGCGGGTCTGCCGTCATCACCCCGTCGACGTCCGTCCAGATCTCAATTTCATCGGCATTCAGTATAGATCCGAATATGGAGGCTGAATAATCTGAACCTCCGCGCCCAAGTGTAGTGGTCTCATTATCCGGTGTGCTCCCGATGAAGCCTGTTACAATCTGTAGGCAGTCCTTATCTTCAAAGTAGCTTCTTATAAGTTCGCCCGTTGCCACAAAGTCCACAATGGCATTGCCGAAAGTCTTATCGGTCCTTATCACCTCGCGGCTGTCTAAAAATCCCGCACGGATGCCGCGAGAGAGGAAAGCCTCAGAAATGATATAAGCTGAAAATCTTTCACCGAAGCTCATAATGTAATCCATGCTTCTTGAGGAGATTTCCCTTACGAGGCATATGCCGTAGAGCACCTGCTTAAGGTCGCTTATGAGCTTAGAGACAGTTTCAACCGCAATTGGGAGCCTGTCTTCCGTGACGAGTTCCTTAACGGCCTCAAGATGCCGGGCCTGGATTTTATCAAAGAGAAGCTGGTATGAGGCGTCGCCTGAGGCTGCTCTTAATCCTGCTTCAATAAGTGTGTCTGTTATCCCCTGGAATGCCGAGAAAATGACAACCGGGTCATTTCCCTTGCCGGTGTTCTGAGACACTATGTCGATAACATTTTTAATTCTTTCGGGTGAACTTACCGAAGAACCGCCAAATTTTAGAACTTTCATTTTATTCCGTCTGCTTTAAAAACAAAAAAACCGGCTTTAGCGGGCTGAAGTCGGTTTCTTAAAAAATGTAATATTATACACTGCCAACTTTAGCCCGTATAAGGGGTTGGTGTCATCCACATGGTAGTGTGCATTATGGCAGTGCT
>JBLMYS010000163.1:0-8784 GCA_050258415.1 Acidobacteriota bacterium
TCCGTTCCTTCATGAAGAAAGACCGCATGCTTCAGCGCCAGCTTTTGAAGTCAGTCGGAGTATTTGCCGCAGCGGCAATGATTGCCATACTCATTCAGAGTGACAACCTGACACAGATCTACGAGTATTCCCCTTATTCAACGCGTGGAGGCAAGAGCGTTGTTGAAACAAAAACAAATGAACCGGATAAATCTGCATCCGGCTCAGCCTACTATGATTATCATACTTTATGGTCATTTTCTCCTCAGGAGGTGATGACATTTATGGTCCCTTCATTCTACGGTTTTGGGAATTCCATATATAACGAGCCTAATTCAGGGACTTCCGGCATTCAGGTAAATACTTATTTCGGGCAGATGGAATCGGTAGACGTAGCCATGTACATGGGAGTGCTTGTTTTCTTTTTCGCTCTGTTTGCAATTTTTACGTGCTGGAAGGATCCGTTTGTACAGTTCCTGACCATACTTTCAGGCATTGCACTTTTCATATCATTCGGGAAAACTTTCTCTCCTGTTTTTAACTTTATGTTTTATTATTTCCCTTATTTCGATAAATTCCGTGTGCCCGCAATGATACTTGTATTAGTACAGCTCTCTATGCCTTTTCTGGCCGGACTTGGGATAAATAAAATAATTTCACTTAGGAAAGAGAGGGATCAGAGGGCTTTTAACCTGGTTAAATACGCTTCTATGTTTTTTATCTCTCTGTTTGTTGTTTCTCTTGTACTCTCAGATCCTATAAAAAATTGGTTTACTTCCCGCATGCTGGAATCCAAAAGCGCCGGACTTGAACCTGATAAATTCAAAGCGCTTTCAGAATACATCTCAGGTATGTTTATTTCAGATGCAATGATTGCACTTGCTCTTTGTGCTCTTTCTTTCAGTCTTGCTTATGCTTATGTCTCAGGCAAAATAAAGGGCAATGTATTCCTTCTTGCAATAATTGTGTTTACAGTATTCGACCTCTGGCGGATTGACAATAGGGGAGCGTTATATACAGAAGAACAGAATGCCGATGCTGTTTTTAATGAACCGGGTTATGTCAGGGCAATTAAGGCTCAGAAGGATTCATCACCGTTCAGGGTGATCGGGTTAAGGCAGGATGGTTCACACGGAAATGCCGACTATCAAAATGCAAATTTTAACGCATACTTCCTTCTGCAGGATATTTACGGATATTCAGGAATTAAGTTCAGGGCGTACCAGGATATTGTGGATGTCCTGGGCAATGTTGCAAATCCCACGCTCTGGCGGATGCTGAATGTAAAATATGTTGTCTTAAGCAAGCCGGTCAGTTTCCCCGGATTTGTGGAGATTGACAGGTCAGGGGAGGGTGTTGTATACAGAAACGATGGAGCGCTTCCAAGGGCTTACTTTGTAAACTCGGTTCAGACCAGGCCTGCTCTTGAGATACTGAACCTGATTAAGAATAATGCCTTTGATCCGAAAGAGACTGCATTTCTGGAAGAAGATAATATCAGGGTTGACAGGCCGGATACGGCTTCAGCTTCTGCAGTAGTGACGAGTTATAAAGATGAGCACATTACCATTCAGGCAAAAGCAACCGGCAACAATTTTCTTTTCCTGGGTGACGCGTATTATCCCAATGGCTGGGAAGCTTACATTGACGGTAAGGAGACGCGGATCTACAGAACCAATCATGCATTCCGCGGAATTGTAGTGCCCGAAGGAACACATAAGGTTGAATTCATTTTTGCCCCGGTAAGTTTTAAGGTAAGCCAGATTATTTCATTGAGCCTTAGTTCACTCGTTATACTCGGTATAATTTTAGGCTTAATTCTGAATAAAAGAAGGGTAAAGGAATAGTAGCAGTTTGGGATATGGTGCAGATGATGCCGGGAGGTTGCTTCCGGCATCATCTGAAATTTAATGGCCCCGCGGGTTGTTCTTACTTTTTAATTTTTAATTTATAATTTTTAATTGACTTCAGTTCTTCCCTTTCCCTAATTCTTTCAGCTTTGCGTAATTGGAAATGAATATCTTCTTTCCCTGCACGCGGATTATACCTTCGGTCTCAAGCTTGCGGAAGGTGCGCGAGAGCGTCTCGGTGATTGTCCCTAAATATGCCGCAATGGTCGACTTCGTTACCGCAAGCTTTATAAAAGGCTCCGGCAGACTCCCTTTGCCGCTTGCCTCAACCTCGCTTACAAGATAACTGCAGAGCCTGTTGATTACTTCCTTCTCCGAAAGATCCTTTACCTTGTTCGTCATCTCCTTAAGCCTCTTGGCAAAACCCGCAAGCATCTTCAGACTTATTGAAATGTTCTTCTCCAGAAGTCCTATGAACTCCGTCTTTGGAATGAAAAGCAGCACGCTGTCTTCAAGCGCCTGGGTGCTGACGGGATAATCGCCTCCTTCAAAAAGCGGCACGTCGGCAAAAGCGTTAAATGGCTTTATTATGTGCAGTATTGCTTCTTTTCCCGAGGAAGAGGAACGGTACACTTTAACCGAGCCCTGCAGCACAACAAAAAATCCCCTGTACTTTTCACCTTCCATGAATATAACGGCGTTCTTCTTGAAACGGCACTCTTTGCTGATCCCGGCTACCTGCTCAATCTGGCACTCGTCCAGCTCCGAAAATAAGGGGAGGGCCCTCAGCTTGTCCCTGAAAATATCTTCTTTAATTGTTTCCATTTAATTGTAAAAGTTTTGACATAAGTTATTTTTCATAATATAATCGGAATAATAAATCCGAATATAAACAAAACTAACCTTTATGCAAAGTAAAAAGATAAGAATTTCAGTCCTTTTTCCCCGATGACTGCAATTCCAGCAGCGACTTCAGGTGCTCTTCAATGCGCTTGCGCTCGGATATATCGGTAAAGACACTTAAAAGGCACTCTTTTCCCTTTAATTTAAGTCTCCTGACGGAAATTAAGCCTGTAACCTCTTCGCCCGATTTCTTTTTAAACCATATCTCCATATTCTGAATGAAGCCCTGCTCCTTAAGTTTCTTCTGGAACTGTTCCCGTTCCTCTTCACTTCTGAAGAATGTCAGTTCAGAAAGTGTCCTGGCTAAAACTTCGTCGCGGCTGTATCCTGTGATGGTTTCAAAGGCGCGGTTGACGTCTACAAAAAGCCCCTCTCTGTATGTGGTTATTGCGATTAAAGAAGGGATTTCCTGAAAAATAACTGAAAGCATCTGCTCGGATTCCCGAAGCATATCGTTCGCGTGTTTTCTTTCAATTGCATATTTAAGCGATCGCACGAGCAGGTTTGTATCAAAATCCCCTTTAACCAGATAATCCTGCGCCCCCGCCTGAATAGCTTTTGTAGCTGTTTCCTCATCGTCCAGGTTTGTCATTACCACAACCGGAAGGTCGGGGAAGGCATCCTTAACTTTCTTAAGTGTATCCAACCCCATGCTGTCGGGAAGCGTTAAATCGAGCAGAATAATGTCATAACGCCCGCTTCTAAGGAGTTCCAGTCCGTTCGAAAGCCTGAATGCATGGTCCAGCGTTATCTCAGCGCCCCGGGCTTCTTCAATCATTTCCAGGATTAACTGCGCAAAGCTGCGGCTATCTTCAATCATTAAGATTTTGAAGAAATTTTCTCTCATGTTGACCCCTGATATTTAACCATAATATAAAAATAAAAAGAAAAAAGTCACCAGTTTTTTTATAAAAAGAGTTTTCCGGCCCCTTGAATCCTTTTTCGCAATTTTTCATCAAATTAAATAAAATAAAGAAGAAAATATGAATTCAGCAGTATCAGTTATTCAAAGAGTTGTTAAAATAGCACTGGGTCTTGCCATGCTCTCCTGGCTTTTCATAGGGGAAGGGGAGTCGAAATATATGGGAATAATAGGCCTTGCCCCCCTTATCTCAGGACTAACAAATTCCTGCGGCGGCGCCACGGGCTGCCGTACGAACTTCCGTGAAAGGGAAGAAAATTAACTGATTTTGTTGGAAGGCATCGGTCACGAAATCCCATATCACGAATGGGATACAACCATCAGCGTATAGCGGCAAGAGCATTTAGAAACACTTGCTTTTTGAAAATGAATGCCGCGGTCAGCGGCAGATATGATTTGACAGTAAACATAGATTTGGCAAAAGCATATTTTCAGAAGCTGGAGGCCCCGGTAAAAGCCTTTTACACATTTGAGAAGTCCGCCCACAGTCCATTATATGAAGAGCCCGAAAGAGTAAAGGAAATACTGATGAAAGATGTCTTGAACCTGTGGACTGACCTTTCAGATAGCAGGAAATTATGATCTGCTCGCTCAGATGCAATTTTGCTGAAAATTAGGTAATTTAATTTAAACCATTAAAATTTATAAAATACTTCTGAGACAGTAATATGACCTTGCAGGAATTACGACAAAAAAAAGATCGCATTTTGCAGATAGCAGCTCTTTACGGGGCAAAGGATCTGCGGATTTTCGGATCAATTGCTCGTAACGAACAGAATGAAAGCAGCGATGTGGACCTTTTGGCAAAAATGGAAAAAGGTACAACCTTGTTGAAACATATTTCTCTGGTTCATGCACTTGAAGAGGAATTAGGAATAAAAGTAGATGTAGTTTCGGAAAGTGCAATTAAAGGCAGAATTAAAGAGAATATCCTGCGTGAGGTAATTCAGCTTTGAGGAACGACAATGAATGGCTTAAGGATATTCTTGATGAAATTGCGCTGATAGAAAAGTATTCAGTTAAAGGAGAAATAGTCTTTCAGAAAGATGAATTAATTCAGACATGGATGATACACCATTTGCAGACCATTGGTGAAGCAGCAAGTAAACTATCCGAAAATCTAAAACAAAAATATTCTTCAACTCCATGGAGAGATATTATCTCCATGCGCAACTTTATTGTACATCAGTATTTTGGAGTTGACCTGGAGGAAATTTGGAATACAGTAATATCCGACGTCCCTGTTCTGAAAAACAGTATCAATCAAATCCTAAAGGAAACCGATAACACGTAGATTATATCTTTTCAAAAAAACAGGTTACAGGCAGCCTATTTTCACCCTCTTCATCTTTTAAGGAATCGTCAATCTCTTTAAGAAGTAGTAGTGACTTTATCATATCTCAATAGCAAAATGAAAACTAAGCTAATATTTATTCTTTTAATAACAGAGATGTTCCTTAATCTCAACTGTGCCGGCACTAAAACCACAAAAGCCGATGCCTGGAAAGAAAAATATAACCTGTTGCCGGGTACAGGAATTCTTTATGGAAAGTTCGGTATACAACAGCCAAGCGCATTTGATAAAATGTACCTTTATTTAGTGCCGGACTCAATATATAAAAGGACAGGTGTAATTTATAAATGGACTGCAGAACTTATGAATTTGAAATATGGCTCTGTAAGCATTCAGGATTCAACATTAATAATAGCCAATATTGCGCCTGGAGATTACGTTATGATACTACGATTAAAAGAAGAAAAGTCCCCGGATGATATAAGAGGAGCATTGGGTTTTCATACAATAACAAAAAATATAAATAGTTACGGAGCATTAGTTACTATAAAAGAGAATATGATTTCATACTTCCAGAGACCGGATGAAATCCCCGGGAACTCACTGCTTTATGATTCAATGTCGCCTGATGATAAAACACCCCCGCTAAGAAGGGCAGATAACAGCTCAAAAGCAGACCTCGGATGGATGGAATTGAACCGGCAAAATTATTTAAAGCTGCTCAGAAGAAATGAATAAATGATATTGTAGAATGGTTTAAAATGAAAGGAGGGCTTAAAAGCCCTCCTCCACAGAATTCCTTCTTTATGTTAAATAAATAACGGCGCCAATACCAGCGTAAGCGTGCTTAAGAGTTTTATAAGCACGTGAAGCGAGGGGCCTGCCGTATCCTTAAAAGGATCACCAACGGTGTCGCCTACAACTGAAGCCTTATGAGGCTCTGTGTGCCTTCCTCCGTAAGCTCCCGTTTCAATAAACTTCTTTGCGTTGTCCCACGCGCCGCCGCCATTGTTTAAGAATAACGCAAACAGAATACCCGTAATTGTCGCAACCATCAGGTAGCCTCCAATTACTTCTGCTCCGCTTGCACCATTGGGATTGTTTGCGCCGCCTCCTAAATAATAAACATACTTAAATATAAGTCCTACTCCCACCGTCATTCCTACAACCAGTAACCCCGGCACAACCATCTTCTGAAGCGCTGCCTTGGTTGCAATGTCAACACACTGCCCGTAATCAGGCTTCGAAGTCCCAAGCATAATGCCCGGATTATTCTTAAACTGATCTCTTACATTGCGTATAATTGAGTATGCTGCCTTGCCCACGGCTTTAATTGCAAGAGAAGAGAAAATGTAAACCAGCATGGCCCCTAAGATTGCACCGACAAAAACTTCAGGCTTGTTCAGGTTTATTACAGGCTGGAAGCCCGGTACGTAATTCCTTACTTCATCAATGTATGCCCCGAAAAGAAGGAATGCCGCCAGTGCTGCCGAACCCACTGCATAGCCTTTTGTAAGAGCCTTGGTGGTGTTACCCACTGAATCCAGGCGGTCGGTTTTTCTTCTAATTGCTTCTTCCTGCTGGCTCATTTCAACAATTCCGCCTGCGTTGTCTGTAATGGGACCGAAAGTGTCCATGGCCAAAATGTATGCCGCAGTTCCAAGCATGCCCATTGTGGCTACAGCCGTCCCGAAAAGCCCCGCGTCCTTAAGCCCTGAGGTCTGCCCCAGGAAATAAGTGCTTACAATACCAGTTCCAATTACAAGTACCGGGAATCCTGTGGATTCCATGCCGACTGCAAGCCCGGCAATAATGTTAGTTGCCGAACCCGTCTGTGAGGCCTCTGCAATATACTTAACAGGACGGTAACGGTATTCTGTGTAGTACTGTGTGAGGTAAACAAAAGCCAGTGAAATCAGAACGCCGATTGCGCCGCAGAAGAAAAAGTTCAGGTAGTAGGTCCCAAGAAGCCATCTTGAGGCAATAAAAAATCCCACCATGGCGAGCCCCGCTGTCACATAAAAGCCGCGGTTTAAGGCATTCATGGGATCTTCCTCTTCATTTGTCTTTACAACAAGAACACCGACTATTGAAGCCACAATGCCGAATGCGCGTGCAACAAGAGGGAAGAGGAGTACTGAAAGAAGCGTCAGTCCCTGTGCTTCAAATACCCCGATATTAGCGCGATAGAGTCCCGCGGCAAGAATCATTGCGCCAATATTTTCAGCTGCGGTGGATTCAAACAGGTCGGCGCCACGCCCAGCGCAGTCGCCCACATTATCACCCACCAGGTCAGCTACAACGGCGGGGTTTCTCGGGTCATCTTCCGGAATTCCCGCTTCAACCTTGCCCACCAGGTCGGCCCCAACGTCGGCGGCTTTAGTGTAAATGCCGCCTCCAAGCTGTGCAAAAAGAGCAACAAAGCTTGCCCCGAATCCGTATCCTACAATCAGAAGTGGTATCTTTGCCGGGTCATCCGTAACTCCAAGAAGCCTAACAACTGTAAAAAGTCCAGCAACACCCAGAAGACTCATTGCAACAACAAAGAACCCTGAAACCGCCCCGCCTCTTAAGGCAGTCTGCAAAGCTCCGTTCATCCCCTTAATGGCTGCCGCGGCGGTTCTGATATTGGTGCGTATTGCAACCCACATTCCCATGTATCCCGCTGCAACCGAGCAGGCGGCTCCAAGTATAAAAGATATCGTGGTCCACAATGCAAGCTGCGAGGGACTGGCGGGGTCGTGAGGATTTTGAGTTCTGACAAAGGCGTAAATTATATATATAAAAGCTGCAAGTGCAATGGCAAGGTAAATGATCGTCCTGTTTTGCCTTCTCAGAAAGGCCTCGGCACCCACCTTGATCGCATTGGATATCTCCTGCATCCTTGCGGTTCCTGTATCCTGCTTTAGAACGTAGCGTGTTAGATATGCGGCAAATAAAAGTCCCAGAATGCTAATTGCCAAAATCAGATTGGCTTCCATCTTTTCTCTCCTGTTTTATTATATATTAGAACTATAATTATATCAGGCAAAAGAACTGCTTCTCTGGAGATGGGGTATTATGGGAGGCAAATGCATTTTCAGAGAAAAAAAAAGATTGCAGGATTCAATGGATCACCGCAATCAATAATATATGCATTTAACACACCCATGCAGTCCTACACTTTTCAGAGTAAATAACCGGAAAAAGAATAAACAATAGTGGACAAAACAGAAAGTAATCTCTCTCGTAGAAAATAAGATTTTTTCTCCAAATATAACACCCCCAAATTCGAAAATTTTACGATATTTTCCGGAGACCGCCTTTTTATACCGTAATTACGTTGCAAATTAAATCTGAATGTGCGATTTTCGTAAAATATTACAATATTTCTTTTTAGCAATCTAAAGCAGGTAAAAAATGAAGCAACTGTTTGCAAAAAAACCCCTCTCTCTGCTCCTTGAGGAGATGAAGGGCGAAAACCGCCTGCGCAGAATACTGGGACCCGTTGCCCTCACATCCCTTGGCGTGGGCGCAATTATCGGTACCGGTATATTTGTGCTCACTGGCGTCGCTGCTCACGATAAAGCAGGCCCGGCAATCATCCTCTCATTCGTCATTTCAGGACTTGCATGCGTCTTTGCAGCCCTGTGCTATGCCGAGTTTGCTTCCATGGTGCCCGTGGCAGGCTCTGCATACACTTATGCCTATGCTACTTTAGGCGAAATGTTCGCCTGGATCATAGGATGGGACCTTATTCTGGAGTACGCCGTAGCCTCGGCTACAGTGGCGCACGGATGGAGCCATTACTTCCAGGACTTTATCGGCATATTTGGACTAAAAATTCCATTCTGGGC
>JBLMYS010000164.1:0-22624 GCA_050258415.1 Acidobacteriota bacterium
GCAGGGTCGATTAAAAAGCAGAAAGCCTAAGATCTGAGGCGGACACAAAAGTAAATGTCCGCCTTTTAATGTGAATCTTTACAGGTTTATTTTTCTTTTACTCTCAGCCGATTTTAAGGCGCTAATAATTACTTCAAGGTCCTTGTAGCCTTCAAGAGGGGTGCTCTGGACTTTTCTCTTTTTTGTTATGGCGTTATAGAAGTCCAGAAACTCCGCGGCGTAGCCGTTGTCGTCTTCAATGTCCTCAACAAAGTCGTCTTCTCCGTTTCTTTTCAGTGTGAGTTTATTTTCCTGGATAATAATACTCCCTTTGCTGCCGAAGATAAGGAGTTTATTTTCCCAGTATCCGTCAACTGAGAAGAAGATGTTAAAGACGCCGCTTACGCCCGTTCGGGTTTCAAACTGAATGCTCATCGTATCCGGGCGGCCGATCTTTGGGTTAATGCTTTTTGTAAATGCACTGAGAGATGTAAAATCCCCAAAGAGCATTCTTAAGGCGGCAATGTTGTGGACACCGCCATCACTTGTAAAGCCGCCGGGGTACAGTGGGTGCTGGCGCCACTTTGTTCTGGCATACTTACTTTGAAGCGTTACCTGGTTAAACAGATCCCATGTTGCGGCATACGGTTTGCCAATTCTTCCTTTTTTTATTAGTTCTTTAGCCCTCAAAAAAATCTTGCGGTAGCGGAAGTTTTCAGCAACCAGCATTACACGGTCTGAGGATTCTGATAAAGACAGTATTTTCTTTCCTTCCGAAAGTGTTGCCGTTACAGGTTTTCCCACGATTACGTGGCGGCCTGCCTGTAAGGTGTCTTTTGTAACCTGGTAATTCAGGTGGATTGGAAGCGCTATATCCACGGCTTCAACGTCACTATTTTTTAGGAGTTCACGGTAATCAAGTACATAAGGGATATTACCAAGCCTCCCTGATAAATCCTTTGCCTTCTGCGCCGTATGATTGCAGAGCATGGTTATTTCAAATTTATCTTTAAGCTTCTCCAATGCCGGCAGGTGCAGTTCCCTGGCTGCAATGCCGCAGCCTATAATGCCCAGTTTTACTTTTTTCATATCCCCTCAGCTTTATTTTGAAGTAAAATGTCCCCTGTTTAATGTTTTTATTCTATAGAGGCTTTTGCCTGCCGTAATATAAAGGTAGCCCTGCCTGCTGAAAGTGAGATTGCTGGGCACTTCTGGCATCGGCAAAGATGCAATTTCCACTCCTTCAGAAGAAAACACTTTAACTGAGGGCGAAGCCTCATTTCTTATTGCGGCATATATGTTCCCTTTTTCATCGAGCCTGATGCCGTCAGGCCCTCCTTCAGTGGGAAGTTTAACGAGAACCTTTTTTAATTTGGCGCTCCCGTCTTCATTCAGGTCATAGGACATGATCTCCATGCGCGGAGCTCCTGAAGTTTTATTTACCGAGTCAGCTTCACTTCCCTCGTCATAGCATCCGACATATAAAGTCTTCTCATCAGGTGAAACGGCAATGCCGTTAGGCATCGGGATCTCACTTATAATGAGGCTCACTTTACCGTCCCGATCCAGACGGTAGACGCCCATTACCGGCTGCTCAACTTTTTCGTGTCCGGTATATCTGGGATCAGTAAAATATATTCTCCCCTTTTTATCAATCGAAAGGTCATTAGGCGAGTTAAAAGGTTTACCGTTAAAAAGCCCTGCTATTATACGGCTTTTACCTGTTTTCATGTCAGTTTCAGTAAGGCATCTTAAACCGAAGTCGGCGCTTTGGGCAACGAGCATATTGCCATCCTTGTCAAATCTGATCCCGTTAGCCATTCCGCTCGGGGATCGGAAAAGGGTGGTCTTCTTTGTCCGGGGGTCAAACCTCCAGATATAGCCTGCCTGCATTTGGCTTTCGGAGGTAAAAGTAAGATCGCTAAAATATATGGTTCCATCCGGGCTTTCGGCAGGACCCTCTGTAAAAAAGCCATTCCCGAACACTTTTTCAGGCTTGGCAGCAGGAGGGAAAATGTTCCCTTGTGCCTGGGGGCACGCAAAAGGAAAAACAATAAGACATATAAGTAAGAAAAGGAAATATTTTAGATGCATAGCTTCCCGGCTTAAGTTTAGTATACTAGAAACAACTTAGATAATTTGATTTATAGAATCAATATCAGTAAGGGATCATGTTTTTCTTATGAAGCCTTCTGAACTCACCGGGCGAAATAGTGTACTTCTCTTTAAAGAGGTGATAAAAGTGGCTTAAGTTCTCAAAGCCGGCACGGGCAGAAACGTCAATTATTTCAAGATCGGTGCTGGAAAGGACGTTTGCGGCATAGTTAAGCCTGAGGTCATTTATAAATTCTGTAGGAGTAGTCTTCAGGTACTTTTTGAAAACACGGCATAAGTGTTCAGGCGACCTGTTGGATAATTCCTGGAGCACAGGTAGCCCCTTAATGAAATTCTCCTTCTCCTGCATTATAGTGCAAAGATCTCTAAGCCATTCGGGCACAGCACTTTTTTCTTTGGCTGCTTCCATAGGGAAATACCTGGTAAACATTTCGAGGAGAAGTATCCTGAGGCGTGTTTTTATTTCTTCCTTATTCTTTCTTGGAAGAACGTTCAGCTCTTCGAGCTTTTCAACCACAAAGTTTTTTTCAGCCCCTGAGAGTAAAACATAAGGGGGGTTTTCAGTTAAAAGGAGCCTTTCAGGCATGAAGCCCTTTCCGAGATAGCTGAAAAGCTCATTTACAGCTTTCTCCGGGAATGCCAGGTTTAAGAGCTCACAGACTTCACTTTCACTTTTTTCATAGTAATGCCGGTCCCCGGGACGTATAAAAACAAGAGTACCTTCATTAAGAAGCTCCTTGCGTCCATTAATCTTATGGATTACGCTTCCTTTAGTAATTATGAATATCTCATAAAAATCGTGATAATGAGGAACTGTAATATCCTTCAAATTCCTGTGAAAAGCATAGTGAATCTCTGCGGCCGGATCTATCAGCTCCTCTGCCCTCATAAGCAGCATATTTTCCATTTAGTTTCCCGGATTTTCAAAATACAGATATCAATATAGCACAATAATTTTATCATTAAAAGACAAGATTAACTCCCTGCCATCCCTTATTTTTACTCTAGTTAGAGAACCCACGAAGGAATTCAAGACCGATGAAGAACAATATATTACAAACAGAGCTCAAATTTACTGAAACTTACAGAAAATATAAAGATGCCCACGCGGCAATCCGGGAGGCCATGTGCCTGAAGGAGCAGTATCCAGCATTTTTCACAGAAATTAGGGATGGGGACCTTTTTGCAGGAAGGATTAAGCATACATTAGTTGGTGTTACGCCTGACGAGTGGGGCCCCACGGCATTCGGCTACTACTGCCAGGAACGAGAAATTCGTGAGCTTATGGCTAAAAGCGAGCTGGATAGTTATTTCAGAAAAGAAATTGAAGAAATGTTAAGTTTCTGGAAAACGGAGAATACATCTTCGAGGCTCCGCAGCCGTTATACCGATGAGATGGCAAAATGGCTCCCTACAGATGACTGGATGCACGACTACGGCATAGGTTTTCCTTTATACAGGCTTACCGGGGGAAATATAGATTTCGGAAAACTTCTGTCTCTTGGAATTCCGGGAATGGCTGAAGAAGTAAGGCGCTTTAGGGCCAATGCCTTTAAGGAAGGTAAAGAAACTGAATTTTATGATGCAATGCTTATAGCGCTGGAGGTTTTAATTGATATTTGCAGGTTCTATGCCCATGAGGCTAAGCAAAAGGCTGAGGAAGAAAGAGATTCTGAAAGAAAAGGTGAACTCTTCAAAATGTCGGCTCTTCTGGAAGCAATAACAGTAACAAAACCCGGAACTTTCCGTGAGGCTCTGCAGCTTTTCTGGCTTTACTCGCTGGCTGCCGATATAAGAAACTATGGACGAATGGACGTTTATATGGGGGACTTTCTTGCCCAGGATCTTAATTCAGATGTTATTTCTGAAACTGAGGCGCAGAGACTGCTTGATTCCATGTGGAGGCTTATGGCGGCAAGGAACACTGTTGTTCATAACCGTGTAATTATCGGGGGCAAAGGGAGAAGGAACGAAAAGAATGCCGACCGGTTTGCTCTTATGGCAATAGAGGCCACGCTGAATGTAAAAGAAGCCGAGCCACAGCTTTCCCTCAGGTTTTATAAGGGAATGAATCCTCTTCTTATGGAGAAGGCGCTTGATACTATTGCTGAAGGGCGAACATATCCGATGCTTTATAATGATGATGTTAATATCCCATCTGTGCAGTCGGCCTTCTGCTTAAGCCGCACTTTAAGCGAGCAGTACGTTCCCTACGGCTGCGGTGAGTATATTATCGATCATAAAAGCTTCGGCACGCCGAGCGGCGTAATAAATTTACTTAAGGCGCTTGAAGTTACGCTTCATAACGGAATTGATCCTTGGACAGGGAAAAAGATGGGGCTTTCTTTAGGGGATTTCAGGAGTTTTGACACATTTGATAAGCTGTGGAATGCCTACACAAAACAGGTGGAGCATTTTGTGGACCTTCTGGCACGCCAGGAAGAGCTGGAATACAAAGTTGCAGGTGAAACAGCCCCCTTTCTTTACCTAAGCATGCTCTACGACGGATGCCTGGAAAAAGGGCTGGGAGCCTTCTCAGGCGGAATTGATTACCTTGGCGGAACTCTTGAAACCTATGGCAATTCAAATACTGCTGACAGCCTTTCGGCAATAAGAAAACTTGTCTATGATGATAAGCGCTTAAGCCATGAAGATCTCTTAAAAGCGCTGGACAATAACTTTGAGGGCTTTGAACGGGAGCGGGAGCTCATGCTCTCCTGCCCAAAATATGGAAACGACGATGAGTGTGCAGACACGATGCTCCTAAAGGTGCATACACACGTGGCTGAGTATACAAGGTCGCAGAAAGATAAGACAAATCTGCACTCATACCTGATTGTAATAATAAATAACAGCGCCAACACGCTTCTTGGGCACCAGACCTCAGCCTCAGCTGACGGCAGGAAGTCGGGTCAGCCGATGAATAACGGAAACAACCCAGCGAGCGGCTTCGACCGTCAGGGCCTGACGGCAATGCTGAATTCCATTGTAAAGCCGTCGACATACATCCACGCCGGCGCCGTACAGAACATGAAATTCAGCCGTGACATGTTTACAAAAAAGCGTCCTGTGGTGGAAAGTCTGCTTCAGACGTACTTCGAAAAAGGAGGAGCTCAGGCCATGATTACGGTTGTTAACAGAAATGACCTTGAAAATGCGATGAAGGAGCCTGAAAAGTACGGTCATATTTTTGTGAGGGTTGGCGGCTTCAGTGCACGTTTTGTGGAGCTTTCAAGGGACGTGCAGATGGAGATATTAAACAGGACACTGTATTAAGGAGTGTTAAGTTTTAAGTTTTAAGTTTTTAATTTTAAGTTTTAAGTTTTTAATTTTAAGTTTTAAGTTTTGAATTTTATGAGTGCAAGAGCATTAACATTTGACATACAGCGCTTTTCTTTGCACGACGGGCCGGGAATAAGGACAACCGTATTTCTAAAAGGCTGCCCTCTGGACTGCCTGTGGTGCCATAACCCGGAGAGCAAGAACTTCTTTCCAGAGGTTTCCTTTGCTGGTGAACTCTGTGAAGGCTGCCGCAGGAAGGTAAATAATTTCCTGAGGAAATTTGAAGGTGAAGTCAGACTGGAGAGCCTAAAGGACTTCCCTTTCTGCAAAAGCTGCCAAGAAAGCATATCTGGCAGCCCAATGGACAGCCTAAAGATTATAGGGCGAAGTCAGAGCGTCGAAGAAGTGATAAATGAGGTCTTAAAAGACCTGGATTATTATAAAAATTCCAATGGCGGCGTTACAGTCTCAGGAGGCGAGCCATTGGCACAGCTGCAATTTACGCTTGAGCTTTTAAGAGGCTTAAAGGAATTTCATATTCATACGGCAGTTGAAACCTGCGGGCTGGCACCCAGAGAAAGTTTCAGGAAGCTTCTCCCTTTTACGGATCTTTTTCTTTTCGACTATAAGGCAACGGGTGAAGATCTCCACAGGAAGCTTACTGGAGCCGGAAACAAAGCAATTTTAGAAAACCTTGACTTTCTTTACGAGAATAGGGCCCAAATAATCCTCCGCCTTCCTTTGATTCCGGGCGTTAATGATTCTTTAGAACACCTGCAGGCAATTGCGTGCCTTTCAGAGAAGTACCCTGAGCTTTCGGGAATTGAAATTATGCCATATCACAATATCGGGAACGACAAAGCCTGGAAGATTGGGAAACCCTCCTTACTTAATGACCTCAAAACCACGCCTGAAGAGGTAAAGGAAGGCTGGATTAAAGCTCTTCACTCAATGGGATGTCTTTCAGTTTCCTCAAACTGAATTATTGGGGTTCAGATAATTACGGGGGAGAAGTCAACTTAACCTTTGGTATTTCCCAAAAAAATGTTACCTTTTAGGTTAAAAACAGATTTAATGGAATTAAACTTCAAGGCATATACCCGGTTTTATTTAATTTTATTAGGCATTCTGGCGCTTGGAATGCTATATACTACTCATCTTTTCAGCTTTCTACTTTTTCACACAATTTCAGAGATGATAAGCATAGGAATTGCCTGGGGTCTTTTTATGCTTGCCTGGAACCTGAGAGATCTTTCGGAAGACCGCTCTTTTATATTTATCGGCATTGCATTTTTATTCACCGGGGTAATAGATTTACTTCATACTCTGGCATATAAGGGGATGAATATTTTTCCGGAAAGCGGCGGGGCCAATCTGGCAACGCAGCTTTGGATTGCGGGCAGGTACTTTCAGAGCACTTCCCTTTTAATTGTGCCTTTTATAATAAAGCGCAGGATAAACTATAAACTGGTGTTTTCCCTATTTTTTCTGTCTGCTCTCCTGTTATTAGCTACAATTTTTTACTGGAAAGTTTTCCCTGACTGTTACATTGAAGGATTGGGGCTTACCCGTTTTAAGGTTTTAAGCGAGTTTATAATCTCGCTTATATTTATGCTTTCGGCATTTAGTCTTTTAAGGAAAAGAAACTTCTTTGACGCTGAAATGCTTTGCCTCCTGTTATTGTCAACGGGACTGTTGGTATTATCTGAGCTGGCTTTTACTTTTTACATTGAGGTTTACGGCTTTTCGAATGCAAT
This sequence comes from Acidobacteriota bacterium, assembly GCA_050258415.1. Taxonomy (GTDB): domain Bacteria; phylum Bacteroidota; class Ignavibacteria; order Ignavibacteriales; family SURF-24; genus JAAXKN01. Next base: position 7,134 of record JBLMYS010000164.1, read on the forward strand.
AGGGCACCTTGTAAGAATTATTTCTTACTTTCTATTATATAAGGCAATAATCGAAACAGGGCTGAAAAAACCTTTCGACCTCATGTTCCGCAGCCTCAAGCAGAGTGAGCTGGAACTATTAAAAATAAATGAAAGGCTCCACAAAGAGCTGGAGTCAAAAGAAAAGGCCGAAATCGGCCTAAAACATGCTGTTGAAGAGCTGGAACGTTCGAATAAAGAGCTCGAACAGTTCGCCTACATTGCATCGCACGACCTGCAGGAACCCGTCAGGATGGTTGGCAATTATACTCAGCTGCTTGAAAGAAGGTACAAAGACAAGCTGGACCATAAGGCGCTAGAATATATTGATTTTGCCGTTGATGGCGCCCAAAGAATGCAATTACTCATTACAGGCCTGCTCAAATATTCCAGGATTACGACACATGCAAAGGAATATTCTCCTGTCGACTGCAATAAAGTTTTAGGATCTGTCATAAAAAACCTGGAAATCAGTATAAGGGAAAGCGGGGCCAGGATAACCTTCGGGGTGCTGCCCGTAATAATGGCCGATGAGGTCCAACTGACACAATTGTTTCAAAACCTCATCAGTAACGCTATAAAGTTCAGGCGTAATACTGAGATCCCTGAAATCCAAATAAGCTCCGTTCAAAAGAACGAAAACTGGCTTTTTGCTGTTAGAGATAATGGAATTGGTATCGATCCGCAGTATAGCGAAAGGATCTTTCAAATTTTTCAGCGTTTACACACCAGAAGCGAGTATCCAGGAACAGGCATCGGGCTGGCAGTATGTAAAAGAATCGTCGAACGGCACGGCGGCAAGATCTGGATTGAGTCTGAATTAGAGAAAGGAACGACTTTTTATTTTACGTTTTCGATGAACTGAATTCCCGATTTCCTGGTTTCATAAGTTAATAAGTATAATAGAACCTATTTTCAAGGAACATCAATAATGACAGAAGCAAAATTCGATAATAATGTTGAAAATATCAGAATGTCGCCTATTGTATCAATCAGCGAGGAGGCAAGAAGAAGAGGGCCTGAATTCCTGAAGAAAACAGGCAAGAAGATCCTGCTTTTTCAAAGAGGCGAAATAGATTTTCCCACACCTGAATATATAAGAAACGCAGCCAAGAAGGCTATGGATGAAGGACACACAAAGTATCCAAAGTCGGGCGGCGAAGACGTCTTTAAAGAGGCTGTAATAAAGAAGCTTGAATATTTCAATAAGGCTACGGGCATTGGAAAGGAAAATATTGCTGCTACCTATGGAGGGCAGGAAGGTCTTGAACTAACTTTTAAGCTCTTCCAGGGAAAGAGAGCCGGAGGTTTTGCTCCCTGCTGGAGCTGTGTACTGGAAAATTTTATTCCTTATGCCGGCACAAATTTTTCTGAGCTCCCGTTAAATGAGGATTTCAGCATTGACTTCGACGATTTGCAGAAACTGGTAAAGAATATTTCATTTCTTTACCTGAATACCCCGCAGAACCCCACCGGAAAGCTCTTCAGCCAGGACGAGGTTCTGGAAGTTGTAAAGCTATGCCGTCAGGCGGGTGTTTACCTCATCTCCGATGAGGCTTATGAAGCAATTACATTTGAAGGCAAAGAGCACTTCAGCCCTATTTCACTCGATTTTGACAACATCATCAGTGTATTTACCTTGTCAAAAACATACGCCATGACCGGCTGGAGAGTAGGATACCTTGTTTCAAGGAACAAGAGGATAATCGAGCTGATTAAAATGGGCAACTATACACAGACTGCCGGAGTTGCAACTTTCATGCAGTACGCCGCAGCTGAAGCCCTTGCAAACAAGGAAGAAAGCGATAAGCACATCAGGTTTATGGTCAGCGATTTCCAGAAGAGGCGCGACCAGCTGCTTGAAGGATTCAGGTCAATTCCGGGCGTAAAGGTTGAAAAGCCTGACGGGGCATTTTATCTCTTCCCCAACTTTACAGAACTGATGCCAAAGGACTTAAAAGGTGAAGAAAGAAATCATTTTATCTATAACCTTCTCATGGAAAACGGCATTGCTGCTGTGCACGGATCATGTTTCGGGCATTATTTTACGGATAACATGAGGTTCTCCTTCTCAACTACCCCGCCAGAGGTGATCTCGGAAGGAATTGAGAGAATGAGGCAGATATTTCAGCAGGATTGATTCCTTAAAATAGTTATATATAAAAAAAGCCGTTTTATACTTCATAAAACGGCTTTTTTTATATTTTTTTTCTAGAAGAGCTCTTCAAGATCAGGAAGATGAAAAGGCACATGCTGGGCTGTATTGATAAGAACGATTATAGTCCTCTGATTTCCTAGAGATCTTACGATATACGAGCGGTAACCATCCCACCATCCGCCGTGATAGACAATATTGTCTTTCTCGTTAATTCTCCAGCCGAAGCCGTAGTTATGGTCGTCTCTCAGGTTTTTGAAAGCCGGTGTAAAGGCTTCCGTCAGGCATTCCTGCCCTACCAGCTGAGCCTTATAAAGAGCGTAATCCCATCTGAGGAGGTCCTCAACGGTTGAGTAGACATTTTTATCTCCCACAACGCCGTTCTGATAGTTAAAGCCGACGGGTGTCCTGTTGGGGTTATGCCCTTCAGCAACGTTCAAGGGAAGCGGGTTTTCAGGGTTATAGACAAATGTGCTTTCCATGCCGAGGGGTTTGAAGATCTCGTTTTCCATGAACTTATGGAAAGGCATGCCTGAGACTTTTTCCACAATTGAGGCCAGTATGGCGTAACCTGTATTGCTGTAGAAGTATCTGAGTCCCGGGCGGAAATAAGGCTCAGGGCGATTATTCTGCAGCATGGAGAACATATCCTTATTATCCATCAGCTTATGTTTATCCTGCCAGTAGTCGTTGGCAAAGTACATATAATTCGGGAGTCCTGATGAGTGTGTCAGAAGCTGCCTTATGGTAATGTTTTCATACGGGAAACCAGGGAAAAACTTTCTCACGCTGTCGCTATAGGAGAGTTTTCCTCTTTCCTTTAGGAGCATAATGGCGAAAGCAGTAAACTGTTTGGAAACAGAGGCAAGCTGAAAAACCGAATTTGTTGCAAGAGGGGTTTTCTTTCTGAAATCGGAATAGCCGAAGGCCTTTTCAAAAACTATATTTCCTTTTTCGGCAAATAAAACGACCCCGTTAAAAGCGCCTTTTCTGTATTTATCGGAGAAGTACTGGTCAATTCTTGTTGTAGCACTGGTAGTTTCGCGGTTAAAAGTAACTCTTTTATAAACCTGGGCATTGCTGACATTGGGGACTTTTTCACTTTTGCATGCTGAAACAAATAATAACAGTAGTGTAAAAAAATAAATAGCTGTCTTTTTCAAATCATCTTTCCTGTAATTTTTCGAGCGCAAAATTTAATTAAAAGTATTTTTAAATGCAGTACATTTATTTCTTATTTGCAAAGATTTTTTCTTCAGCAAATTTCAACCGGTTATTGTCCGGTAATTTACCGTTATTTTGCGCTCAATGGGTCATGTCTCATACAGGCAAAAGGCAGGAAACTCCAGAGAGGTGTGAGGATTTAAGTTTTGAACTGAAAAAAGCCCTGGAAACCAAAACCGCATTTTACTGAAGCACCTGATGAACGACAGCCGTAATACCAAGTTTTGTCAAAAGGGCATCTACTTTTTTAAGCCTTCCGCGTGAAACTACAATATGGAAGGTCATATCGTTCTTATCGGCATAGGAGGAGAACTCCTTCCATTTTCTAGCCACAGGGCCGTCGATGAACAGGTCCCCCGTTTCAACTGCAAACAAGTAAGTATCACCCTGTCTTTGAGCAATTATATCCGGAATAAATGACATTCTTCTGTTCCGGGAGATAATTTTTTCAGGCTGTGGGAAACCGGGCAGGTTGGCATATATTTCTGAAAAGCCATGATCCCGGAGGTAATCGATTGCCTCTTCAACAATAAACTCATGAACGCTTAATTCTTTAATCTTTAACATATTGAAGTTCCTCCCATAAAGTTCAGAACATGTTCTACTTAAAGGTTATGAAAAATGCGGCAGATTTTCAAGCGGGGGAAGGTAAAGGAAGAGGTTAAGGCTGAGGTTAAGGTTTAGTTTAAGGAAAATAAAAAGGCGCTGTCCTTGTAAAAGAAGCAGCGCCTTAGAATTTGGAATTATCCGGTTCTTAAGCCCAGGCAATAAGCCCCATGTCAAATGAGCTGTTTAGGAGAGGATGCTTCGGCAGCACCCTGGCAGTAAAGCCAAACTGACCGCTCTGCTGGCAAACAATAGCGCCTCTGTATGTATAGACATTATTCCTTGCCTTGCCTTTTTCACTCTGCATCGTAACAAAGGAATTTGCGTGTGCGATATTCTGTCTGTCGACCGATCCGAAATAGATCTGAACTTCCACGTCCTCGGGTGTAAGTCCACCTAAATTTATCTCAGCTCTGACAAAGAACTCCGTACCGACTTTGACGTCTGTGGAAGTTCCCTCGCTGACCAGGCTTACAAATTTGACCTGGTTCCAATTATCCCTTACCTTCTTTTTCCATTCTGTAAGGGTTTTTACCTGCTGGCAGTTATTTTTCATGAGGGCCTTTCTGTTTTCAAAGGCGCGGTTATAGAATTTTACAAAGTACTGCTCAACCATTCTGTTGGTATTGAATACAGGTCCAAGCTTTTTCATGGATGCTTTCATTTTGGCAATCCAGAGCCTCGGGAGCTTGTCGGATGAGCGGTTATAGAAAGTAGGGACAATTTCCGTTTCAAGAGTATCGTAAAGCTCACGGGATTCGACTTCATTCTGGTAGTCGACATCCAGATATTCCTCGCCGTTACCGATTTTCCAGCCGACCTCGGGGTCATAACCTTCATCCCACCAGCCGTCAAGGATGCTGAAATTAAGACCTCCGTTTGCAATTACCTTCATGCCTGAGGTACCGCTGGCTTCCAGGGGTCTTCTGGGGTTATTAAGCCATACGTCGCAGCCTTCGACCATATAGCGGGCGACGTTCATATCGTAGTTTTCCAGAAACACGATTTTTTTCCTGAACTGGTCCTCTTTTGCAATCTGCACGATTTCCTGGATAAACTTCTTTCCTTCCTCATCCTTGGGGTGGGCTTTTCCTGCAATAATAAGCTGCACCGGATGCAGAGGGTTATTGAGAATATTAGCCAGGCGGTCGCGGTCGGTAAAGATCAGGTTAGCCCTTTTATAAGTAGCAAACCTTCTTGCAAAACCGATCGTGAGTGCGCCGGGATCGAGGACCTCATTTGCAGCTGCAATTTCGCTGTGGCTTCCGCCACGGGCAAGGACCTGTTTTCTGAGTCTGCTTCTTGCAAATGCAACTAGTCTTTCGCGCCGTCTTTCGTGTGTTCTCCAGAGTTCAACGTCCGGGATCTTGTCCACCCTTTCCCAGATGCTCTGGTCTTCAGGTTTCTGGATAAACTTGTCACCTAAGTACCTGAATAAAAGTTCAACCATATCGTTGGAGATATGGCTTCTTGTATGAACGCCGTTTGTGACATAGTCTATAGGAATCTCTTCAAATGGTACTCCCTTAAAGCCCGAGACCCACATTTTCTTTGAGACCTCGCTATGGAGCTTGCTGACGCCGTTTACATAACCCGAGGTATTCATGGCCAGGTGGGCCATATTGAAGTTGATAAGCGGGGCATCCTTATCCAGAGTACCCAGGCGGTAGAATTCCCTGTCCTGGATTTTCAGTTCGGTCCTGTAATAGCTCCCGAAATACTTTTCCATCAGGTCGTTTGAAAAGACGTCAATTCCGGCCGGGACAGGAGTATGTGTAGTAAAAATGTTGGATGCATAGCCAAGCTCTTTAGCCTCTGAAAAGCTAAGGCCTTCGGTATTCATAATATATCTGATTCTTTCAAGAGCAAGGAAAGCCGAATGCCCCTCGTTCATATGGCAGACCTGAGGCTTAATGCCGAGCGTATGGAGAGCACGAAGGCCTCCTATTCCAAGTATCAGTTCCTGCTGTATTCTGGTTTCAGCATTTCCACCATAGAGTGTTCTTGTAATTTTTTTATCCTCATCGTTATTTTCCGGAACATTTGTATCCATGAGATAAAGGGGAATACGTCCAACGTCAATTCTCCAGATCTGGAAGTGTACAGTGCGGTTTGGGAAATTTAAGCGCACCTTAACAGGCTTTTTATTCTCATCCATTACGAGTGTCATGGGGAGGTTATAGAAGTCATTTATTTCGTAGCGTTCCTGCTGCCATCCATCGGAAGTGAGGTACTGCTGGAAGTAACCTTCCTTATATAAAAGTCCAACACCAACCAGAGGCAATCCCAGTTCGCTTGCCGACTTCAGGTGATCTCCGGCCAGAATGCCGAGTCCTCCGGAATAGATCTGCAGGCATTCGGTAAGTCCGAACTCGGCAGAAAAGTAAGCGATATAGGGTTTAGTGCCATTGGATTTGAAATTCTTCTGGAACCATGTAGGTGAAGAGAGATAGCTTTTCAGGTTATCGTAAGCCCTGTTCATATGGGCAATAAAACCGTCGTCATTGGCAACTTCCTGCAGCCTGTCCTGGCTGATTTTCCCGAGCATCATAACAGGGTTATGCCCGGTTGAATCCCATAATTCCCTGTCAAGTCTTCTGAAAAGCTCGAATGCATCCTGGCTCCACGTCCAGTAGAGATTATATGCCAGTTCCCTTAGCCTCTCCAGGTTCTGTGGAAGAGAAGGAATTACGTTAAATGTACCAATGAAATTTGCCATCTATTTCTCCATGACTATTTTCGAATAAAAAATTAAAAAAATGGGAAGAATATCAGATTACTAATATAATGAATTTCCCTATTCAATGAAATTCCGGTATACAGGGAAAATTTAGGGGGGAACTTTTTGCAAAGGAAAGAAATTCCCAGGGTCCGGGGGTACACATTTTGGACCCGGGGAATTATTATATAACGAAATATTATTTCTGGAATTGTGTAAAGTAGAATGAGTCCCCCACCTGAACCCTGGATTTTGTAATTTTATCCATGGCAACAAAGAAGAAGTTCACCTTATATCTGCCGTCGCCTTCGCGGAGCGGGCGCGATTTATCCATCCATTCCTCAAATTTCTCTTCATTGGGGGCAAGCTTCAGGGAGACATTATAGACGAGGTTTCCCTTGGAATCCTTAAGGGGCCCTGAGGCAGATATAGGCCCGTTAAATGCAATGTTCAGGTCTTCGGGTCTCGGAGAGAGGATTGTAACCTTAAAGACGGTAGTTTTCTGCAGGTCCTGAGCGTAGATTTCAGAGCCGTTCATCTTTGTTGAGACGTTCTCTATTTTTATTTCCGGAGGGCGTTTAGGAAGGACGTCAACCTTTTCCTCGTGCCCGTTAAATCTTACTACAACCTCTTTCTGTGCTCCGAGGTCGAATTTTTTTTGTTCTCCCGGGGCAATCCTTGCAATAAGGCTTCCTGTGGACTGGTCAATAATATCCGCAGGCACGCTGCCCGAGTTTTTGGCCACGTTCCACGTATTCTGCATAAACTTCTGCCCTTCGGCCAGCGGGGAGTTAAAAGGCTCCTTTGTCTTTACTTCCTCTTTTGGTTTGACTAAAGGAGTCTCGTTAACGGCAGGGGCTTCTTTTATCTTTTTTGTAAGTGAAGCCATATTCTCCGAAAGCGATTCGATCTTTTTTTTCAGCTCCACATTCTCGACTGCCATATTCTCCTCGACTCTCAGGTCGAACTTTGCGCCAACGGCACTAAGGGAGTCGATAACAGTAACCAAAGAGTCGCGCACGCTTCTTTTAATAGCCTCATTCTTTGATATCACCTCTCCCAAGTCCAGGCCTGCGCCTTTTATAGCAAGGACAGTAATTACGAAAATGTAGAGCACCTGATATATAACAAACTTGCTGTCGCGGTTTTTTCTTACCATTTCATGCACCCTTATTATACTTATCTTATCTTTTCTTATCATCAAATCTGAGCAAAGTTCACAGATACAATTATTTTCTTACCACAATTGATTCAAGGCTCTGGAGTGCTTTCAGGGTTTTTTCGTCTTTGAGTGCATTTGATGCATTTGCTATAGATTCTGCGAGTGTTTTCAGTTCACCGAGCTTCTGGAAATTAACTGCCGGGAGGCTGTTTATTTTTTCCATCATCTCAGAGGCATTCTTTAAGTTCTGGTGCATCACCCGGCTCAGTTCGGCCATGCGGGCATATATCTCTTCATATTGTCTCAAGTCGCTTAAGGGCATATAGTCAGCAACGGTAGCCAGGTTTGCCATTTTAGTGCTTTCACTCAGCTGGTCTATAACTTTCTGGAAGTGCTCAATCTGAGTCTGCGCATAATACCTGTTTTTAAGTTCATTGGCGCGGTTAATGACGTGCTGGAACTCGACGCTGAGCTCGTCGAGGACTGGCTCAAAAAGTTTTCCGAGTGCAAGGACGATGAGGGCTTTAATTTCAAAGGGTACCGATAGCCCGAGGAAGACTTCAGGCCCGAGTTTAATGCTGATTAAAAGTATTGCAGCGCCGATTAAAGGAAGTGCTGTTGCAATTCCGTCTATGATGCTGATAGATGATCCTATGATCCTGTCAATAATGTCTGGTGAAGTCGACTGTTTCACCTCACGTCTGAGTTCGCCGTAGGCCTTATAGGCAAATAGGAGAAAGAAGATATATGTAACGACCGGCATCCACCAGAAGCTGATGGAGTGGAATGCCTGGTTTATGGGGGTCCAGTTTGGGAATATGCTTTTAGTGATGCTTATTGTAACGTTTCCAAGCAAAGGGACATAAGCCAGGTCCAGGAAAAATGAAAGAAAGAGTGCCAGCAGTGAAAAAAGGATATGTTTAGTAACGACTGTAAACTTAATTTCCCTTAGTTTTGACTCCTTGAACCTGTCGATCTCCTGTTCCAGACCATTTGACTTAAATATATAGGAATAGCTGTTTTCATTGATAGCCTGTGCGGCATTAGCCTCCATGGCGCTTCCCTGTTTCATCGTATCTCCGGTATGTTAATGCATCGTATCGTTAATTAGCACAAGAAAAGTATGTTCTTATTCATATTAAGCCGGTCGAATCATGCACATCTATTTAATAATAAAATTTATTTCAAATATATCCAGTGATTTTGGACAAATTATGGTTCCTGATGCCGGTTTATGCGGAAGCATCAGGACCTTCAGGCGGATAGTTATTAATATCTTACCCAAATTTCGGGAGATGTTCACTATTAAAATCTTACTTTGTAATGCTTTAGCGGAAAAAAATTCACGCAGAAGAGTAAATGAGGTATATAGTTTTATTATAATTTGTTTATATTTGTGCTATATTTCTGTGTTGTCATGACAATAAACCAAAAAGGTCCAAATAAATGCAAAGTGTCAAGCTGGAATTCCTGGAAAAATATAATTATCTAAACTCCCTTGCAGAGAGGGGGCATGAGCAGTTCACTGATGAGCTGTGTGATTATATTGTTAATGAATTCGAATTGCAGGCCATGGTTTTATTCAGAGTTAATGATGACGAAAGTCTGAGTGTATTAGGCCGTTCAGCTTCAGCAAAAAAGAATTACATGCGCGGAGGGACGTTCCGATGCCCCGTCTGCAGCCTTACAAAGGAGAAGGGGCTGACTTTTCAGACACATTCAGATGCCGGATGCCAGCTTTTAATTTCCGAGTTTGTCATCTACGAAGCCTGCATGACAGCAAAGATAACGGACACTCAGAGCGGGTTTATTAAGTTTGCAAAGAAGACGCCTTTTCAAAGGACTGACATAGATAACTTAAGGTCGGTTTCGGAATTCCTGGGTTATATCCTAAGGACCTGGTCGGCAACACGGGGTGAGAGTCTGACACTTCCTGGAAAGTCGGCCTCAGAAATCTTAAATGAGATTTCACAGGAGCTGAGGACACCTGCAAACAGCATCATAGGCTTTGCCTCGCTGCTTGGGGAAGACAGCCTCACGCCATCGCAGTCGGAATACGTTTCGATTATCAAGAGCAACGCGCAGAATCTTCTTTTGACGGTAAACGATCTTATTGAAGCCGCCAAAATAGATTCAGGCAAGATAAAGGAAAACAGGACGCTAGTAGAGATCAGGAAGTTTACTGAGGAAATGGTGAAGGTTTATTCTTCAAAAACAGATCCCTTAAACATTGAGATCACCTCTGAATTCGACAGGGCTCTGCCGGAGAAAATTCTGGTTGATGTACCCCGTTTGAAATATATAATGCAGAACCTGCTGCAGCATTCGCTCAGGATGACAGAGCGCGGAAAGATAGTTATACGCCTTGGGCTTTCAGGCAAAAGCCAGCTTTCTGTAAGGATTACAGACACCGGGCGTGGAATAGCCGCTGAACAGATTAAGAATATTTTTGAACCATTTGCATTTTCTTCATTTGACGGCACAAAGGCTTCAGGTTCCTCCGGGCTCGGACTAACGCTTGCAAAAAAATATATAAACTTCTTAGGCGGCGATATCAATGTTGAAAGCGCACCCGGGCGCGGGACGCAGTTTAACTTCACAGTGAGCGTTGAGGCGGTTTCAGAATTAGAGAAAAAGATAATCAGCCTCCCTGCCCCTGAAGGAAGCAAAAACAAGGTGCTTGTTATTGAGGATGACTACGCCACATCAAAACTTTTAAGCAACTACCTGAACAAGTGGGGTTATGAGCCTACGATAGTTAATACTGCAGAGCAGACGATGACAATGATTGAAAAGGAAAAGTTCCTTGCAATCATTATGGATATTGTGCTGCCTAATGCTAACGGGCTTGAACTTCTGAAGAGCATTCATGAGCACAAGCACACAAAAAACACCCCAGTCATTGTCTGTTCAATTGAAGCCGAGCAGCAGAAGGCATTCATGCTTGGGGCCGTGGAATATTTTGTAAAGCCGATAAAGTACAAATTCCTGGTTGAGGTGTTGCAGAGCTACCGCCTGAAGAAAGATTCAACGGTATTGTGCGTCGACGACGATTTGCCGACGCTAAATCTTCTTAAGGAAGCCATAGTAAATGCGGGCTACAACGCACTTGCAGAACAATCTTCTGCAAGGGTGATGGATCTTATAGAGGATAAAGATCTGGATCTTGCCATTGTGGATCTTGACATGCCGGATCCAAACGGCTTTGAACTCATAAAGCTCATAAAGTCAAACAACAGGTTTCAGCGCCTGCCAATTATTATTTACACCGGCAAGGAGAACTACCAGGAAGACCTGATGAAAATTGACGGGCTTTTTGAGGACCTTTTAAGCAAGAAAAGCACAAACATTGAGGACCTGGCACAGACAATAAACGAGATGATAAACCGAAACGATGTTCCCCTGCCGCCTCAGGAAGTTACGAAAAGGGATAATGTGATAAAGATACTATTGGCTGAAGATTATAAACATTCGCAGATAATTGTAACAAGGCTCTTAAAGAAGAATAATTTTGAGAATATTATTGTAGTTGAAAACGGCGAGGAAGCCCTGGAAAATGCACGGAAGCAGCATTTTGATCTTATTCTAATGGACATGCAGATGCCTGTTATGAACGGCTTTGAGGCTACCGAAAAGATCAGACAGATACCTGAATACAAGGATACGCCGATTGTTGCCCTGACAGCCTTTGCAATGAAAGGCGACCGCGAGAAATGTCTGGAGGCCGGGGCAACGGATTACATCCCGAAACCGATCGACAGCAAGGAGTTTATAGAGAAGGTAAAATACTATACGAGCATTAAAAAGTAGGTTAACTTAATATTATCCTGAATCCTTTGGATGCAGGTTTAATGCCTTTCAGACAGAAACAGGTTTCTTTTTAAGAAGCGAATCTCGGGTTCGCTTTTTAGTTTTTTGGCAATTCTTTGTTTTCAGGGCAGAACCAGTGTTTTTTCCTGGAGTAAGAACTTAGTTAATTGCAATTTCGTTTAAATATAAGGTTTAAGTATCAATTTTTGAGGATAAAGAGGAATAATGATTAGCGAACATCCAAGAGTAAGATTTGCTCCCAGCCCGACGGGTTATCTTCACGTGGGAGGATTAAGGACTGCTCTTTATAACTATCTTTTTGCAAAAAATCAGAATGGAAAGTTCATTCTAAGAATTGAAGATACTGACAGGAACAGATACGTAGAGGGTGCAGTTGAAAACCTGATAAACGTTCTTAAATGGATAGGGCTCGATTATGATGAAGGCCCGCAGAAAGGGGGCGATTATGGCCCTTACATGCAGTCGGAAAGACTAGACATATATAAAAAATACGCTGAAGAGCTCATTGAAAAGGGTCATGCATATTACTGCTTCTGCACGCCGGAACGCCTGACTGAGCTAAAGGAAGATCAGAAAAGTAAGGGACTTCAGCCTAAATACGACAAGCATTGCCTCGCGTTATCTAAGGAAGAGGCAGATAATAACCTTAAAAATGGAATGCCTTATGTTGTAAGGCTTAACGTTCCTGCGGATCAGAAAGTAGCCTTTGATGACATCGTCAGAGGCAGGGTTGAATTTGACAGCAACGGAATTGACGACCAGGTTTTAATAAAAAGCGACGGCTACCCCACTTACCACATGGCAAACGTGGTTGATGATCACTTCATGAAAATTACACACGTTGTCCGCGGCGAGGAATGGCTTTCTTCAACACCAAAGCACGTTCTTTTATACGACGCGTTCGGCTGGGAAAAGCCACAGTTTGCGCACTTGCCGCTTCTTTTGAACCCCGACCGATCAAAGCTCAGTAAGCGCCAGGGAGATGTTGCCGTAGAAGACTACAGGGCTAAGGGCTACTTAAAGGAGGCTTTGCTCAACTTTGTTGCCTTACTCGGCTGGAATGCCGGTGACGACGTGGAGTTCTACTACTTAGATGAGATGATTAAGAAGTTCTCTTTGGAAAGAGTAAATAAGTCGGGTGCCGTTTTTGACCTGGCAAAGCTGAACTGGCTCAACGCCGAGCATTTAAGGAAAATGCCTGAGGCTGACCTGCTAAATCACTTAAAAGAAGAGCTTTCGAATTCAAAGTTTAAGGATCAGACTTTCAGTGACGAGTACCTTCTCAAGGTAATTGTCTCCATGAAGGAAAGAGTATCCTTTGTAAAGGAGTTTTTAGAGAAAAGCCCCTACTTCTTTGAACGTCCTGAAGGCTATGAGGAAAATGCCGTAAAGAAGAGCTGGAAGGAAAATACTCCCGAGCTCTTAAGTAAACTTATTGAGGGCTTTGAAAGGCTTGACCACCCGCAGAAAGAAGACTATGAAGCCGTGCTCCACAAGACAGCTGAAGAGCTTCAGGTTGGAAATGCAAAGCTGATTCATCCTGTACGACTGGCAGTTTCAGGTGTAAGCGCAGGCCCGGGACTTTTCGATATACTGGATATCTTAGGCAAGGAGGAAACCCTGCTGAGGCTTAAGACTGCCATTGAGAAAATCAACATACTGAAGAGTTAGGACAATTTGATTCCTTGAATTAAAGACGTGCTAATTCTTAAATTTTGAATTACAATTTTTAATAAAATATACTTTTATGGAAGAAAACAAAAATAATATGAACGCCGAAGGCGGAAAAAACACCCCTCCGAATGATAAAAAAGTTACTACCGAGGGGGATAAGACTGTTGTAAACGGGACTCCTACACTGGATTTTGTAAGAGCCATTATCACCGAGGACTTAAAGACAAACAAGTTTGGAGGAAAGGTTCACACCCGTTTTCCCCCTGAGCCGAACGGATATCTTCACATCGGGCACGCAAAGTCCATATGCCTTAACTTTGGAGTAGCACAGGATTTTAACGGTCTCTGCAACCTGAGGTTTGATGATACGAATCCGAGCAAGGAAGACGTTGAATATGTGGACTCAATCATTGAGGACGTAAAGTGGCTTGGCTTCGACTGGGGTAACCGCATGTTTTACGCTTCGGATTATTTTGACCAGCTTCATGCCTATGCAGTGGAACTCATAAAAAAGGAAAAGGCTTTCGTCTGCGACCTGAACGCACAGGAGCTGAGAGAATACAGAGGTACTTTGACCGAGCCTGGGAAGAACAGCCCTTACCGCGACCGTACAGTTGAGGAGAATCTGGACTTATTTGAGCGCATGAGAAAGGGTGAATTCCCTGATGGCAGCCGTACCTTAAGGGCAAAAATAGACATGGCTTCACCGAACCTTAATATGCGTGACCCTGTAATTTACAGGATTTTAAGAGCAACGCATCACCGCACAGGAGACAAGTGGTGCATCTATCCGATGTACGATTTTGCACACGGGCTTTCAGACTCAGCTGAAAGAATTACTCATTCAATCTGTACACTGGAGTTTGAGGCACACCGCCCTTTGTACGACTGGTTCTTAGATGAGCTTGGAGTCTATCATCCGCAGCAGGTAGAGTTTGCAAGACTTAACCTGAATTATACGGTTATGAGCAAGAGAAAGCTTCTGCAGCTCGTGCAGGAAGGGTTCGTCTCCGGCTGGGATGACCCCAGGATGCCTACCATTTCAGGTTTAAGGCGTCGCGGCTATACTCCTGAATCGATACGCAATTTCAGCGAGAAAGTAGGCGTGGCAAAAAGGGAAAATACAATCGATGTAGCCCTTTTGGAACACAGCATACGCGAGGACTTAAATAAAAGGGCTCAGAGAGTTATGGCGGTCCTGAATCCCCTTAAGCTCATAATCGATAATTATCCTGAAGGACAGACCGAAGAGCTTGAAGCTATAAATAACCCTGAGGATGCTTCGATGGGAACAAGGATGATCCCCTTCTCCAAAGAGTTATATATTGAGCAGGATGACTTCCGCGAGGATCCGCCGAAAAAGTTCCACAGGCTTTACCCCGGTAACGAGGTCCGCCTGAGGTATGCGTATATCATAAAATGCACAGGCGTAGTAAAAGATGAGGCAACCGGAGAGATTAAAGAGGTTCATGCTGAATATTATCCTGAGACCAGGAGCGGAAGCGATCAGAGCGGAAGAAAAGTAAAAGGCACCATTCACTGGGTATCGGCCTCGCACGCACTTCCTTCCGAGGTAAGGCTTTACGACCGCCTCTTTAAGGTTGAAGACCCATCGGTTGAAAAGGATGGATCCGACTGGAAGAGTAATCTCAATCCCGATTCGCTTCAGGTTTTGACTTCATGCCTTGTTGAGCCAAGCCTTAAGGATGCACCCAGAGGCTCCAAATACCAGTTTGAGCGCCAGGGTTATTTCTGCGTCGATCCTGATTCAGCGGTTGACAAACTGGTCTTTAACCGCACGGTTGCGCTTAAGGACTCGTGGGCAAAGATAGAAAATAAGTAATTATTTCTTAAAGCTTACTTTGTTTAAGGGCGGGAGAAGGAGACTTTTTCCCCGCCCTTTTTTTTATTCTCCAGGTGGTACTCTTTTTTTGACTCATCAAAACTCTTGCTACTAAATAAAAAATGAGTAAATTAAAATCCATCCTATCTTCTTAAACCAGCACGGCATTGGTACTGGAAAATGACACCGGTGTATTTCAGTACTCCTATTTTCTCATTTCAAGGGCAGTGTCCGCTAAGGCGCCCGAAATGTAATAAAA
>JBLMYS010000165.1:0-4556 GCA_050258415.1 Acidobacteriota bacterium
CTTTTAATTTTATTTCCATTGAGCATTATTTTAATTTTTGTAGCACAAGATTAGTAATATCGTATTTTTCTTTGGCATAGAGGAAGAGGACGTCGCCGCTTCTGTCAAATACAAAATCGAGGTCCTGTTCCTCGGCAACTTTTTTAATTGCGTCAAAGACCCTGTTCTGTATCGGCTTCATCACCTCGTCCTGTTTCTGGAAGAGTTCTCCGTTGGTGCCGAATTTTTTCTGCCTGTAGTCGTTCATTTTCTCTTCAAGCTTAACCAGTTCAGCTTCGGTTTCAGCCCTGGTTTGATCGCTCATGATAAGCTTACGCTTTTCATAGTCGTCGTACTTGTCTTTCCAGTCCTTTTCGAGCTTATTAAGCTCGGTCTGCCAGTCTTTAATAAGGGCGTCGAGTTTCTGCTGGGCGTCCTGCGCATCGGGCAGCTTATCCATGATAGTATCAGAATCGACATAACCGATCTTCAGCTGTGCATGGGAAAGCTGAGTTAAACCGAAAAAGAGCAGAGAAACTAAAAAAGCATATTTTTTCATTATAAGTACCTAATGTTTATAAGAGTAATTATTTTCCTCTTTTAAGTTTGTCGAGCACCTTGTAGGTAATATCATAAGTTGTATCAGCATAGAGAAGAACTACATCACCGGTCTTATCGAAAACAAAGCTCATGCCTTCATCTTTAGCGACTTCCTGAATTCCCTTTAAGATTCTCTCTTTAATTGGGGCAAAAAGTTCATCAGATTTCTTAGCGAGTTCTCCCTGCTGTCCGAATTTCTGCTGTTTGTAGTTTTCGAGTTCCTGCTGTTTTGTTACAAATTTCTGCTGAGCGTCCTTCTGCTGATTCGGGTTCATTTTAGCCTGCTGCTTCTGGAAGTCATTGTACATCTGCTGAAGCTGTGCTGTAAGGCTGTCGACGTGAGCATAGTATTGTTTTGTCATGTCGTCCAGGTCCCCCTGTGCTTTTATTGCTTCGGGCAGAGCTTTCAGCATTGTTTGGGAATCAACAAAGCCGATCTTCTGAGCAGGAGCCGTTGTCTGGGCAAACAAACTGAATGATCCGGTAAGTAATACAGCGGTAATTAAAAGGAACTTTTTCACTTTAACCTCATTTTTTCTAGTGTTTTATGTTTTTTAAGTTATTTGAATTATAAAAAATTATTTCTATCGAGCTGAAAATTAGAATCCACGGCCGAACTGGAAGTGGAAGAGCCATGCCGGATCCTTTCCGTCCACGCTTTTTCTGTCGAATCCGTAACCGAAGTCGAAGCCGATCAAGCCGATCGGGTTAATTAAAATTCTTGCACCCACACCCGCAGAGCGTTTTAAGTCGAAGAGGTTTGTATCGTGGCTAACGTTAGCCCAGACGTTTCCAGCCTCTGCAAAGCCGAGGACATAGATTGGGATCGGCTCCAGTGCAAGGGCAGCTCTAAGTTCCATGGTATAGCGTGTCATGACGTTACCGCCAAGGTTGTCGCCATATGTATTCTTGGGGCCTATAGTTCTGTCGTCATAGCCTCTTAGAGGTGTAGTTGCAATTACGAGTCCGTTACCGCCCATGAAGAACTTTTCAAACGGGTTAATCTTCTCTCTTGTCTTCTGGTCGAATTCATTCATATAGCCAAGATCTGCAACTGTGTATAAAGCTACACGGTTTGTATTGAAAAGTCTCTTGTACCACTCGGCCTTGAACTGTGTTTTATAGTAATTAAGATCTCCCGGCAAAAATGCGCCGCCCGAGAGTTCAGCATCCAGAATGACCGAAGAGCCCTGTGAAGGGAAGATCGGGTTATCAATATCTTTTCTGCTGATTGTGGCGCCGATAGTATACTGTTCGGATTTTCCTTCCTTGTAGTAGCCGCCGCCGTTTTTAATGTCGTTATTCTGATACTTAAATGTACCCTGGACGTTGAAATAGTGATCAGGCCATGTAAGACGTCTGCCAAGTCTGACAGAACCGCCATACTGGCTTAAATCGTAATAGTAAGCCTGTCTGGTATCAAAAACTTCAAAGCCAAGGAGAGTAGGGCTGTCATAGAGCCAGGGTTCAGTAAAGCCGAGTGTAAAGGTTCTGTAAAAGTTACCCACGCCAAACTGCCAGTTGAAATTAAGTACCTGTCCGCCGCCCATTTTGAACGGATGGGCAAGGGAGAAGTTAGTAAGTGTAACGCCGACAGAACCCGAGAAACCGAAGCTGCCAGAGTATCCAATGGAAGCATTCAGATAATCGCTTGACTTTTCTTCGACTGAATAAGTAATATTAACAGTGCTATCGGTAACAGGAACCGGGTTAGCACCTTCCTTGTAAAGCTTTTCAACGTTGAAATACTGCAGGTTAGCCAGCTGCTGGAGGCTGGTCATAACGGCAGTTCTGCTGAAGTAATTAGAGGGAACCGTATAAAGCTCGCGTCTGATGACCTTGTCTTCGGTTTTATCGTTACCCTGAATATCAACTCTTCCGATCTTGAACTGGTTGCCTTCAGTAACCGTGATGTCCAGGTCCACAGAATCCTGTCCCACTTTAATCTCGTTAGCCCTGAAATTGCTCATCAGGTATCCGTTATCCTGATAAAGGGCTGCAACATCGTTCTGTTTTTCATTTCCGCGCAGGTTCTGCTGGAATTTTTCAAAATTATAGACATCGCCTTTTTTCAGGCCGAGCCTGTCGTTTAAGACGTCGGTCTTATAGACTGTATTACCTTCCCAGTTAATGTTTCTGATTTTATACTGGGGGCCTTCAGCAACATTAATTAAAATCCTGACGTCTTTTTTATTATTGCTGAAGATGAGGGAATCCGAAAGAATTTCCATGTCGCGGAAGCCGTGCGCCTTATAGTAATCTACAAGAAGCTTTTTATCTTCCTCAAACTTTTTCTTGTTCAGTTTTGAGCTGCTCCAGAATTTCCACCATTTAGCCTCAGAGGTTTCCTTAAAAGAGCCTTTGAGGTCACTGGCAGGGATTGAATTATTACCCTCAAATACTATGTCCCTAACGGTAACCTTGCCACCCTCATTGATCTTGAATTTTACAAGGATTCTATCTTTCAGCTTGGAGACGAGGTTTGTCGGGTTTTCCTTAATGTTGTAGGTGGTTGTATACTCATCAGAAAAATCCGCATTATTGCGCCAGATTGCCTTTATTTCGTCTGCCGTGGTATCTGCGCTAAGGAAGCTGTATCTTAATATATTAATCTTTGCATTAAGGAGCCCCTCTTCGTCGTAGAGCCCCTGAATTCTTGTCTTTGCATTGTAGAGGTCCTGAGGTTTCAGGATCTGTCCACGTATAAAGCTGACTTTACCTTCAATATCCTTGTCGCTTACGTCGTCGTTGCCTTCGAAGACGACTTTTTCGACCCTTGGAAACTCCGCGACCTTAATTAAAAGGAAGACTCCGTTTTCGAGCTGTTTGTCTATTAAAATCTGTACATCTGAAAAGATATTAAGGCTCCAGAGATGCCTAATAGCGTTTATTGTCTGGTCGCCTGGTATTTCGATCTCATCGCCGACCTTAAGGCCGCTGTTTGCGATAATTGTAGAAGCGTCGGCCGATTTATTTCCCTGGACAGAGATTCCCAGAACCTTGTATTGTGTTCTGTTCATCTGAGCGTGAGAAGTAATTGAAAGAGCTATAAATAAAGCCACTAGACCGGATAAAAACGGTATATTAAAACGAAATTTTGTCATTCTTAAACCTTTTAAGTTCTGGATATTTGTTCACTGACAAGGCCGAACCTGCGTTCCCTTTTCTGGTAGTCTTTTATGGCTTCATAAAGATGCTGGCGTTTGAATTCAGGCCAAAGGACATCTGTTATAAAAAATTCCGAATACGCAATCTGCCAAAGTAAAAAGTTGCTGACACGAAATTCCCCGCCGCTTCTGATAAGCAGATCCGGATCAGGCAGATCTTTCGTGGTCAATAAAGAGGAAAAAAGAGACTCAGTTACATTTTCGGACTGGATTTGACCATCTTTAACCATCTGTCCGATTTTTTTTGCGGCTTCAATTATTTCCCAGCGTCCGCTGTAACTCAAAGCAAGATTTAACGTCAGCTTTGTATTGCCTGAAGTTTTCTCGATTGCCTGCTCTAATTCCTGGCGGACAACATCAGGAAGAGAATCCCTGTTGCCGATAGTCGAAAGCCTTACGCCATTTGCATGAAGCTCGTTGGTTTCATTCTGCAGACTTTTAACAATCAGCCTCATTAGAGTAGTGATTTCATCTTTAGGTCTTTTCCAGTTTTCTGTGGAAAAAGTGTAAAGGGTGAGATATCTGACACCCAGGCCGACGCATGCCTTTACGATATCCCGCACAGTCTCAACACCCTGTTTGTGACCTGCGGCTCTCGGCAAGCCCCGCTTGCGTGCCCACCTGCCATTCCCGTCCATAATAATTGCAATGTGTACGGGGATATCGCCGGACTTTTTTAATGAATTCTGAGCCTTTAAGTCTAAATCTTTTTCTTCTTTTGCCAATTTTACTCTATAAAATCAATTAGAACTCAAAAAATACTTTAACGGACATAAAATGTCAAGGTAATAGAAGTTGAAACAGTTACCA
>JBLMYS010000166.1:0-30220 GCA_050258415.1 Acidobacteriota bacterium
CATTTTGCCAATTATCTCAAACATCTCATATAAACGTTCAAGTTCATCCTTCGAATAGAAATCGATGACTACCTCACCAGTCCCATCCTGTCTTTGCTTGCAGGTAACTTTTGTACCGAAAATTTTTCTGAGGCGGTCCTCAAAATCCCTCTGCGAAACCGACTGAGCTACAGCCTGGCTTCCTGCCTTTGGCTTCTTTGCAGCCTGGCCGCCTAAGGATAACTGCTTAACCAGTTCTTCAACCTTGCGTACTGTAAGGTTTTCCTTTATTATCTTCTTTAACAGCTCCAGCTGAAACGCTTCATTCGGCAGGTTAATCAGTGCGCGGGCGTGCCCCGGACTGATTTCTTCTTTTACAAGACTGTCCTGTATTTCCTTTGGAAGCTTAAGAAGCCTGATTGAATTGGTAATCGTCGAACGGTCCTTGCCTACCTGCTCCGAGATCTCTTCCTGCGTAAGATTGCATTCATCCATGAGACGCTTATATGCCTGTGCAATTTCAATCGCGTTAAGCTTTTCCCTCTGAATGTTTTCAATTAGAGCCAGGGCAAGCATCGCCTCTTTGGTCTCAACCTTGATAATGTAGGCGGGAATGTCTTTGTAGCCTATTTCGCCGCAGGCCCTGAACCTTCTTTCACCCGAAATAAGTTCGTATTTCTGAGCGCCGGTTCTCCTTACAGTGATTGGCTGTATGAGACCGTTTGCAAGAATGGATTTCTTTAATTCCTCCAAGGCCGCAGGATCAAACTCAATTCTTGGCTGATACGGGTTCGGCGAAATTGCAGTTAATGGAATCTTTGCCAGTACATCCACAGCCTGCCCGTCGTCGGGCCTAATTTCATTTGCCGGGACTGTAAGATTATTATTGTTGTTATTATTCTGTAAATTTGGTGATATTAAAGCGTCTAAACCTCTTCCGAGGCCTGGCCTGAACTTATTATTACTCATTTACTTTATCTTGTTGTGAATTTTCTACTAAGTTTCTTTTCATCAGTTCTGAAGCTAAGCCGATGTAATTTTGTGCGCCCGCAGAGACTGCATCATACAAAATTACCGGTTTGGCATGAGACGGAGCTTCAGAAATCCTGACATTTCTTTGAATTACAGTATCAAATACCTTGTTCCCAAAGTATTTTTTTACTTCTTCGGCAACCTGATGAGAAAGCCTTAGGCGCGTATCAAACATGGTCAGTAAAACACCTTCAATCATTAAATTCGGATTAAAATGCTTTTTAACGATGTTGATCGTATTTAACAGCTGCCCTAAACCCTCCAGGGCGAAATATTCACACTGAACGGGAATTAAAACTGAATTCGAAGCGGTCAATGAATTCAAAGTCAGTATGCTCAAAGACGGTGGACAATCGATAAAAACGTAATCGTACCTTTCCCCTATCGTCGCAATCGCTTTTTTCAGTATGGATTCCCTTACATCAACATTAATGAGCTCAACTTCGGCTCCAACCAGGTTGATAGTCGAAGGCAGGAGGTCCAGAAATGGCATATAAGTATTCGTAATGCAGTTGCTGATCTCATCCTGACCGACAAGCACATCATAAACCGATTTATTATTTCCATCGTAACCCAGGCCTGAGGTCGAATTTGCCTGCGGATCAATGTCTATTAATAAGGTCTTATTTTCCGCCGCAGCAATTGAGGCAGATAAATTTATTGCAGTGGTAGTTTTACCTACGCCGCCCTTCTGATTCGCTATTGATATTACTTTTGCCATTAATATTTAATTGAATTCAAATTCGCAAGAATTAAATGAATACAGCCCAGTTTTGATAAATAATGCCCCTAAGTTACACATATTTATCAAAATAAGGAAATCCTTTTATGTGTAATTATATTTCGCCAGTGCCCCTAAGTAATCTTAACAGCTAAAAACGGCGAAATTGTTCCGTAATTTAAGAAAAATGAGGGTTAAACCACCATCTCCTGCCCGAAATCGAGTATACGGCAATCCTTTCCCTTCTCCTCCAGCCTCCGCTTAAATTCCCTGGGGTCGGCTTCAATAAGTGGAAATGTCTTATAATGAATCGGAATTGCCACCTTCGGATTCGTAAGCTCAACCGCCTTTACGGCATCCCTTACATCCATTGTAAAATTATCCCCTATTGGAAGGAGCATCACGTCAACAGGATTCATTTCCCCGATAAGCTTCATATCATAGAACAAAGCCGTGTCACCCGTGTGGTATAAAGTCTTCCCGTCAATAAAAAGAAGCACACCCGCGGGCTCGCCGCAGTAGGTGCCGTCGGGAGCGCTTGAGCCGTGATGGGCAATTGTAAACTTTACTCGCCCGAAATCAAAATTGTGCCCGCCCCCGATGCTCATGCCGTGAGTCTTATATCCCTTGGCGGAAAGATAATTTGAAAGCTCAAATACACAGATAAATAAGGGCTGGCTCTTTTCTGCAATTTTCATCGCGTCACCCAGGTGATCACCGTGGGCATGCGTTAAAATTATGTAATCGGGTCTAAGATCCTTTGACTTTACAGGAGAGGTCGGATTCTCATCCAGATATGGATCGATAAGTATGGTTTTACCGCTGTCTGTGGTAATCTGACACGCGGAATGTGAAAAATATCTCAGTTTCATCTTTTTAAGTCCTCCTTTTTTGCTGTAAAAAATTGCCTGACATCTTTATTATGAAGGAATTTCAAAAGCTCGAGTTTAATTTCCTGCAGGTTTTTACCTTTTTTTTTCTCAATGCATTCATTGAGATCTTCCGGAATCCTTAAACTGCACTCATCTGCCAGGCCGTCCAGATGTTCCCTCAGCATATCCAGGTCGCGCCCGAGACCGATTACATCCTGAAGGCTTTTAAGGTATTCAATATTCTTCTTAAATAATTTCTTATTGTAACAAACCTCAAAGTTTTCCAGCGAATACCTTAACCTCCTGATCGATATCCTGAGAGAATGAAGGTTCTCGACAGAGCTTTCCTCAAAAAACCTTTCAGCCTTTTTCCTGACGTCAGTGTATTTCTTTTTCAGAATTATGGCCGCCGATTCTCCAAAAGAAATATCGTGCCTAAGCCCCTTGGTTTTAGTCATATAGTGTGGCCCGGATCCCTTTATTCAACAAATTAAAAGAAATCTCTTACATAAAAAGTACTTTAATAAAGCCGGATATTGCCTGCAAAGCCCTCATTTTACTCTGTTCGCCGGCATATATAGTAGGAATGTTTACAAAACCGATTGTGCAGCTGTTTCTTGAGGCGTTTACAAGTATCTCACTTTCAGCCTCAAAACCCTTGTAGCCCGGAATTATTTTGTGCAGAACCTCGGTCCTGTAGGCCCTGAAGCCGCTTTGACTGTCCAGAATCTTAACCCCGGTTTTTTTGCTTAGGAAAAACGACGTTAACAGGTTGCTTAAAATCCTCTGCTTCGGCATTGTCGAGAGATCACTTAAACGGTTGCCGATTACAATGTCGTACGATTTTATTTCAGAGAGGAAATCAGGTATGCACACAGGGTCATGCTGCAGGTCGGCATCCAGCGTTACTGTTACCCGGCTTCCCATTTCAATGCTCTTCATAAATCCCATATTAACCGCATGGCCCTTGCCCGAGTTAACCTTGTTCTTAAGAAGCACTACCCTTTCACTTTCCTCAACCATCTCCGCCGTGCCGTCTGTAGAGCCGTCATCAACCAGAATGATTTTATCTACATATGGCAGTGTACGCTCAATAATTTCACGGATAGTATTTCTTTCATTATAAAAAGGTATAACGGCGCACGTCATATCTAAGCCGCCTTATTGTTTTATGGACTTTTGAACACCCTTCGGCTTCTGCCCTTTTAATGCAATGGAAAGCTTTTCCCTCAGGGCTTCCTTCGAAAGTCCGCGTTTTAATTTACCATCTTCAGCAAGCGAAATGCTGCCGGTTTCTTCCGATACAATTATGCTTAAGACGTCAGCCTGCTCCGTAATGCCCAGGCCCGCACGGTGCCTCATGCCAAGAGAATGCCCGTCAATGCTCGTTACACTTGAAAGCGGAAGCGTGCACCTTGCGGCTTCAATAATGTCACTTTTTATTATTATGGCACCGTCATGCAAGGGAGACCTCGGGTAGAAAATCGACTTAATGAGGTTCTTGTTCACCTTGGCATTCAGGACTTCACCCGACTCGACGAAAGACTTGATTCCTGTGGACTTAATTACAACTATCAGTGCCCCATGCTGAAGCTGCGAAAGCTCAAAGACGGCATCGGTCAGTATGTGTGCTATCGTCTTTTCATCGCTCCTGATAAAGACCTTGATAAAAGGATTACGCCCGATTAAAAGAAGAAGCCTTCTGATCTCGGGCTGGAAGAGGATAATAAAAGCTATTACCCACGTGTCTGAAACCAGCTTCAAAAGGTATCCCAGAGCCTTCAGGTTAGCCGCCTGCGCGGTAATTGAAAGCAGGAGCACAATAATAAGCCCAATGAAAATCTGCGCTGCAATGGTGCCTTTAATAATATTGTAAACCTTATAGATGATGAAGGATACAATAAGTATATCCACCACGTCCAGCAGCGTTACCGGAACAAACCCTATTTTAAAGAGATCAAACATTGAGTTTTATGTCTTCCGGATTTGATAAGCACTTTAAGATTTTCTTCGCCTGAACGGCATTCTTTACGTTGTGAGTCCTTATGATCCTGGCCCCGTTTCTTATTGCCAAAGCCTCTGTAATTACGCTTGCCGTATCACGCTCCATTGGAGGAAGACCTCCCATGGTTTTGCCTAAGAATGCTTTTCTTGAAACACCTATTAGTATCGGAAGCCCCATGCCCTTAAATTCATCCAGCCTTTTAAGGAGCTCATAGTTGTCCTCAACCCTTTTGCCAAAACCGATTCCGGGATCAATAATAATATTTTTAACTCCGGCTTTCCTGGCAAAATTAACCCTCGAGGAGAGGAAATCATAAACCTCGCTTGTCACATCCTCATAAAAAGGCTTTATCTGCATGTCGCGCGGCACACCCTTTATATGCATTACAACAAGTGAGGCATTAAATTCCTTTACGTCGTGCGCGATTTCAGGCTCAAAGGTAAGCCCGCTTATGTCGTTAATAATTTTAGCCCCGCACCTTAAGGCCTCACGTGCAACAGCCTTTTTTGTTGTATCTACTGAAATAACAGTTCCGGGAGCAAGTTTCAGAATTTTTTCAATTGTGGGTATAACCCTTCTTATTTCCTCTTCCTCGCTTACGCTTTCGGAACCCGGCCGCGTGGATTCGCCTCCAATGTCAATTATATCGACACCCTCACTAATCATCTCCATGGCGTGATGAATAGCGCTTTCAGGCTCAAAGTACCGGCCGCCGTCTGAAAATGAATCGGGTGTAACGTTTAATATCCCCATTACCAGACTTTCATCAGATGGAATTGTCTTCTCACAGATCTTATAATCCGAGTTATCGTAAGCCAGGTAGTTCCTTATAAGAGACGTGATCTTATGGCCTAAATCCTCATTGCCGAAGGAAATCGTGTCTCTTGCAATTTCCCTGAATGTCCCTATCGAGCCGGTAAAGAGAAGATCTCCTGAATCCCCGGCCTCAGAAAGTTTTTTGTAGCATATATCATTTCTTTCAAAAATCATCTTCTGGATTCTCTCCAGAAGAGACGCATTTACGCCCCTGAGTTCCAGCCCCAGCTGCCCCTTCTCGTAAAGCTCCCTGTAGATACTATATTTCGAGCTGTAGCGCCTGAATATATCGGGAAATGAAATATTTATCAGTTGAGTATTCATTCTTTTATAATTTCTCCCAAAGAATATATTATAAAAAAGAAGTGACCTTAAGTCACTTCTTTTTAGGGAAAATCTATTTTACACTTTCAGAAGTTTTCTGATAACTTATTCTGCCCTGCATAATCGTCATTTCCACTTCGAAGTCGTCATTTAGCACAACCAGGTCTGCGTCTTTGCCTGCGGCAAGTATTCCTTTCTGGTTTTCCAGGTTAAGCACCTTGGCGCCGTTTAAGGAAGCCATTCTGATTGCCTCGGTAACTTTAGCCCCGGCGTGCTGAATCATATTCTTTACCGCCTTATTTAAGGTAAGCGAGCTTCCGGCAATTGTGCCGTTATCGAGCATTGCCTTGCCGCCTTTGATGCGTACCTTCTGATCGGCAAATTCAAACTCCTCGCCTTCGTGCATTCCACCCGGCTTTATTGAATCTGTTATAAGAATAATTCCGCCAGGCTTTTTAACCTTCAGCAGAAACTCCATAACTGCCGGATGCACGTGGTAAGTGTCTGCAATAAGTTCTATTTTCAGTTCATCCCTTAATAAAGCTGCCAGCGCAACTCCGGGCTGCCTGTGGTGCAACGGCCTCATGGCGTTGAACATGTGTGTTACGTGCGCCGCGCCGTTATCTATTGCAAGCTCAATTTCTGCGTAATTCGACATCGAGTGCCCTATTGAAAGCACCACGCCGTCATTGGCAGCGGCTCTCATTACATCAATTGCACCGGGCAGTTCAGGAGCAATTGTCATAAGTTTTATAAGCCCGCGTGAAGCGCCCCACATCTTCTTCCAGGATTCAACCGTGGGAGTCCAGAGATAGGTCTCATTCATTGCGCCCTTGAACTCTTTGTTCAGGTAGGGGCCTTCCATGTGAATGCCTTTGATATTTGAATCAGGATGGCTGAAAATATAATCGGCCAGGTTCCTTATATTGTCAAGCAGTTCCTTTTCAGGCTTGGCATAAAGTGATGCCAGCATTGTTGTAGATCCGTTCCTTAAAAAATAATCACTTATAGTCTGGAAATCTTCAAAGGATCCATCCGTAAAACCGTGTCCCACGCCGCCATGGACCAACAGGTCAACAAACCCCGGGGAGACGATCTTGCCGCTAATGTCTATTACTTCGCTGTCATTCGGAATATGAACGTCATTCATTTTGCCAAGTTCATATATTTTATTGCCGTCAATTACAACGGCGCCCTTCTCAATAATTCTAAAAGGAGTAACTATTTTTCCGCCAACTAGTACTAAGCTCATGTTAAACCATATAAATTAAATTAAACATACCTTGTATTTACAATATTTTTAAGTTCTGTCGTAGCAGATGGAATATCCCCGCTTTTGAATATGGCGGAGCCTACCACAAACACGTCTGCCCCGGCATCTGAAATTTTCTGAATGTTCTCAGAAGAAATTCCGCCGTCCACCTCAATTAAAAACCGCGCCTTCATCTCTTCACGCAGCCTTACAGTCTCTTTTATCTTCCTTAAAGAGGATTCAATGAAGCTCTGCCCCCCGAAACCCGGGTTTACAGACATGATTAAAACCAGATCCACAAACTCCGCGATCTCCCTTAAAGTTGAAACGGGTGTTGACGGGTTAATTGAAACGCCTGCCCTTGCGCCCAGACTTTTAATCATCTGAACCGTACGGTTTAAGTGCACTACCGCTTCCTGGTGCACAGTTATAATATCAGCGCCGCTTTTAATAAATTCCTCAATGTAAAGATCCGGGTTTTCAATCATAAGATGCACATCCAGTGGCAGCTTTGTGATCTTTCTTGCCGTCTTTACAATAAAGGGCCCGAAAGATATATTCGGCACAAAATGCCCGTCCATTATATCGCAATGCACCCAGTCCGCCCCGCCTTTTTCAGCCAGGACTATTTCATCGGAAAGCCGTGAAAAATCCGCGTTTAGTATTGAGGGTGAAATCAGTTTCATTTTGCACCTTCTCCTTCCTCAGGAGTTGAGACGTTTTTCGTCACAAACAGGTCAACCGTCGCGCCTTCCTGCACCGTGGCGTCCTTGCTCGGATACTGATCTATAACCGTATTCGGCAGAAGCGAGAATGAGGGCTGATAGTTAATTTTGCCCGGGGTCAGCTTGTTTTCCTTTAAGATAGCCTCAGCTTCGCTTAAGGATTTACCAAGCAGGTCAGGTACCGTAACCCCTGCCGACTGCTGCCCGGCACTTATGGTAATATTGATTCTGGAGCCTTTCTGAACCTCTGTGCCTTCATAATACTGCTGGTCAATTATAATGCCTCTTGGCGATTGCGACTGGACCATTGTGGTATCACCCAGCGAAAGCTCGATTCTTTCAAGTGCCAGCCTGGCGTCTCTAATGTTTCTCCCCTTAAGGGCGGGCACCTTAACCAGGGGTACTCCGCTTGAGATAAACAGGAAGACCCTTCTTCCCTCTTTAACCGTCGCACCCGCGGCCGGCTTCTGGAAAATCACGGCTCCCTTGGGGAAGTTTTCATTGTATCTTTCTCCGCCAACGACGGCTTCAAGATCTGAATCAGAAAGTAAACTTTCGGCCTGTTTTTCATTCATTCCCACAACTTTGGGGATTACTACCTCCCGGCCTGAAACGTACCAGGGCATAATAACCATATTGAAAAGAATGATCAGCACTGCAAGGCTGCCAAGACCAATAAGAAACCACTTTACGAATTTATTTTCAAAAATATTTTTCATTATAATAAAAATATGAAAAGCTTAAGTTTTTAACAATATAACGATTCCGCCCGGATCCTTTCAAATGCAGTTTAAGCTGCTTTTGACCTGGATTTTATTATTAAATTATAAATAAACATGAGTACCGCGGCTAAAACACCGATTCCAAAGAGTACCAGGAATATCGTTGAGGGTGAATTCGTGTCCTTTGCAAACGACTTGTACAGCCATCCGCCCAGCGTGCCCCCGAAAGCCCAGCCTATTGCAATTGGAAGAAATGCATAGCCCTGGAAAAGCGCCGCCTGCCCCTTTGGAGCCAGATCCGCTATGTACTCGTAATACCTGGGAGCCTGCGTCATCTCGCCAATTGCGAAAATAATTAAACCCGCAATTATTACCGGTATACTCGGGCTCATCATTATTAAAAGCCAGCAAAGGGCCGCTATGCCAAAACCGGTTATTATGGCCGTAACAGGAGGCATCTTCTTTGTAAAATAGTTTACAATGAGCTGAAGGAATATAATGCCCCAGGCGCCAACGGACGATATTATCTCAAAAGGAGCGTCTTTCGAAATAAAATCTGTTATGTAAAAAGGAATAATAATGTAAATCTGCCAGTACATCAGCCAGTAAAGCGAGAAAATAAGCAGAAATATGATAAACCTGAAATTTTTGAGCACCAGGAAGAGGTTTTTTATAACTTCACCCAGACTCACGTTGCCTTCTTTTGCCGATGGCGGCTCCTTGTAGAAAATGAGCGTGCTGACGAGCATTAAAGCACAGCTGACCGAGGAAACCACGTAAACAAACTGAATGCCTACGGAATTACGCACTAAAAACGCTATAAAAGGCCCTACGGCGCCGCCAATATTAACCAGCGTGTAATAAAGAGCATAGCCAAGCGATTTTGTCTCGGGAGAAGAGGTTAAAGCTACAGTCCCTAAAACGCTAGGCTTTATAAAAGACCCACCGATTGCCGTAAATATCAGTATCAGAGAGAGTAAAAGGAAAAGGCTGTCGTGAGGGAACAGGGATGAAAAAGCGGCCATTCCCGTAGCCCCGATCATAAAATATCCCATCGCCAGAACGAGAAACGCGAATGAAAAAGCCTTCCTGAAACCGAACTTGTCCGCCAGAGCACCGGCAAAAATAGGAAGAAAGTAGATAAGCCCGTTAAAAATTGAAGCAAGCCTGCCTGTGTCAATTTCACTGAATTTAAGGTGGTCTCTTAAGAAAATGCTCAGGATGGCTGTCTGTCCGTAATAAGCTATCCTTTCAAAGAGTTCCATTATATTTGCTACCCAGAATGAAGGCAGGAATCCTGACTTTACCTTTTTAATGTTTTCAGCGATACCCAAGGCGGCTCCTATAGATAATTTATGTATAAGTTCTTCTGTTAATTAACGTAAATTTGTCATTTAAACTTATATTTGTTACGCTCTGACAATGAATCGGGCTGGTAACGTGCAAATATATCAAATTTGCCGCAAATATGTAACCGCCGAAAAGCCTTTTAGAAGGAAAATGTCCAATCCGCGTCAGCGGAAAAATATTTGTAGAATTAAAAAGAGCCTCGGAGAGGCGACTTGCCTGTAGAGAAAGGATGATCAAAAAATATTTTAGAGTTTCGGAGAGACGAATTGTCTGTAGAAATAACGTAACAAAAATATAACTAGAGCCTCGGAGAGGCGACTTGTATGACCGGTTAACACGTCAATACCCTATTTACAAGTCGTTCCTCCGGAACTCTATGGTTGTGGGGGGATCCATATTTCTACAGACAAGTCATTCCTCCGGAATTCTATGGATAACAGCCGCTAATTGCTTCTATATAAAACTCGATATTTGCATCATTATGGGCTAAATGGTATAATGAAGTGAATAAATAATAAAAGTATGTACAAGAATTATTTTTATCTCAATAGACAGATTATTGAACTAAACGAAGAACTCCAGGGGTCCCTTCTTTCAGAATCCTTTTCGCAGGAAAAAGACAGGCTCATTCTGGCATTCTCCAAAGATGGCAGTAATAAATACTTAATAATCTCGGCCTCACAGAACGAGCCTTATATGCACCTGAGGGATGAGTACCACCGCGCAAAGAAAAATACGGTGGATTTCTTTACTGAATACCTCACCTCCAGGCTCCAGGCCGTTGAAATTGCCACCGACGATAGAATAATTAGGTTCAGGTTCGATAAAGTGAGCCTTTACTTTGCCATTAGAGGGAAAAATACCAATGTCATCCTTGTAGATGAGGCCTTAAATACAGACTCATTCAAAAAGACGAATGAATCCCAACTGGAAAATTTCCTGGAGGAAGTGACTAATAAGAAAATGTTCTCTTCCTACTTCCACAGGCCCGACCTGGATGCCGTTACAGACCCGGTTAATTATGTCAGCCAGACGAAGCATATATTCCCATCCATAGGCAAGGAAATGCTTGCTGAGGTCTCATTCAGGCTGAAAGGTGAAACTCTGGAAGAGTTTAAGACTGAAATGGATACCGTAATAAGCGACATTGAGTCAGGTGATATCTCGGTATTCTTCTCCCCTTCCATGGGAAGAGTCGTTATGGCCCCTGAGGCTTTTAATATATTTGATTCTATGGATAAGGCCACTTTCAGCACTTATCTTAAGGCGGTAGATAACTTTCTGGCCAGAAGATACCAGATGGGGAAAAGCCAGGACTTAAAAAGTATTATATCCAAATATCTTGAGCACCAGTTATCAAGAACATCAAACAAACTAAATGAGATAAGGGCGAAAGTCGACGTCCCCTCAAAAGAGGACCTCTACAGAAAGTACGGCAACCTGCTTCTTGCAAACCTGCATTTGCTCCACAAAGGAATGAAGACGGCAGAATTGGCCGATTTTTATGAGGATGGCGCGGTTGTTAACATAAAGCTGGACGAGACAAAAGACCCCAAAGGCAACGCCGACCGGTATTTTGAGAAGGCACGCGATGAAAAACAGCTCAGAGTTTCCTTAAGGGAGCTTTATGAAAGCCTGGAGAGGCATTACAGGACACTCATTGAAAACAAAAAAACATTTGAAAACGCAAAAGAAATAAGCGAGTACAGAAAAATTATGAAGGACCTTAATATAAAGGACGAACAGTCCGGAAACTATAAACCGGATGAAGGATCCAAGTTTAAACATTACATTATTGAAAACAAATATCACGTTTATGTGGGCAAAGACAGCCAGAATAACGACCTTCTGACGGTAAAATTCGCAAAACAGAACGATTACTGGTTCCACGCCCGTGCCGTTCCGGGCTCGCACGTTGTCCTGAGGGTGGATAATACAAAAGAGCCGATACCGAAGCCTATATTGAAAAAGGCAGCCTCCCTGGCGGCATTCCACAGCAAGGCAAAGACCTCCAAGCTTGCCCCTGTATCGTACACTCTGAAGAAATATGTTACAAAAAGAAAGGGTATGGAGCCGGGAAAGGTGGCCCTTTTGAAGGAGGACGTGCTCCTGGTGCCCCCTGAGGTGCCCCAGGACTGTGAGTTTGTGACCACTTAAGGAAGAAAAGATTAAATTTTAACAGTTTTTGCTTTATATTCTTTTTCAACTTAAGTAATTTTAAACATCAATTATTTAAGCGGGAGATAAAAAATGAGACTCATTATTCAGCCGGATTTTGAAAAGGTATCGCAATGGGCTGCTAATTATGTGGCAAAGACCATCAATGAATTTAAGCCAACAGAAGACAGGCCTTTTGTGCTTGGGCTTCCTACAGGCTCTTCACCGCTCGGTATGTACAGGGAGTTAATCTCGCTTTGCAAAAAAGGGGTCGTATCTTTCAAAAATGTAGTAACTTTCAACATGGATGAATACGTCGGTATACCGGAAGACCATCCTGAAAGCTATCACTCATTTATGTGGAATAATTTCTTCAAGCATGTTGACGTGAAAAAAGAGAATGTGAATATTCTGAACGGGAATGCAGAGGATCTGGAGAAAGAATGTGAAAATTACGAAAAGAAGATTAAATCATACGGCGGAATCAACCTTTTTGTAGGCGGAATTGGACCCGACGGGCACATAGCGTTTAACGAGCCGGGATCATCTTTGGGATCGCTCACACGTATAAAAACACTTACAATGGACACAATCATTGCCAACTCAAGATTCTTTGACAATGATATAAATAAAGTCCCTAAGACGGCTCTTACAGTCGGTGTAAAGACCGTTCTGGATGCTCATGAGGTAATGATACTCATCAGCGGCCACAACAAGGCGCGTGCACTGGCAAAGGTTGTTGAAGAAGGTGTAAACCACATGTGGACTGTTAGCGCTCTGCAGCTTCACCCCAAAGGCATGATTGTCTGCGACGACGCCTCCACGGCAGAACTGAAAGTTGGCACCGTAAACTATTTCAAGGATATCGAAGCCCAGCACCTGAACCCTGCTTCGCTTCTGGACTAGAATAGTTCAAGGTTCGAGGTTAAAAATAAAAATTACCGTAGGGGCGAGCGGCGGCTCGCCCGTGACGGTTTGACACAATTCAAATCTGCCCTCAAACAATTATTTCCCAATCCCAATCCTATACACATCCCCAAAACTCCCCAAATCCATATTAATCATTTTAACCCTCACAACCAAGGAATCCTTTTGTAGCCCGATGGTGACATAATGAAACGTTCTGTTCTGCCCTCTATACAAATCCTTATACCGCGCCTCCCTGCCCGTAAGGATTGGCTGCAGAAGCCCTCCGCCGCCGCCAACGACAAGAAAATCCTTACCTCCATTCCTGAAATGCTCAAGCGTATGCGCATGTCCGCTTATGAACAATTTGCACTTAGCCGCCTTTAGAAAAGCCGGCACAAACAAGCGCTGTACCTCACTGGAAGGTTCCACAACTTTGCTGTTTGTATATGGTGAATGGTGAGTCCCGACAATTATATATCGTACAGACGGATTACCATCAAGCTCCCGGAGCTTTTCTTCATACCACTTCTGCTGGAGAAATATTTCTTCATCTGAAAGATCAGAAAAATTTGAGTTCAGTATGATAACCGCAGTCTCCCCTACTTGTTCAGCGTACCACGAAGACTTAATATATGGGAAATGCTTAAAGAACTGATTTTTTCCCAAAGAAGAAAAAAGAAAATACTCATGATTTCCAATTGCGGGATAGACAGGAATGCCTCTTTTCCAAAATGGGAATAACTCATTTGATACAGTGTTCCATTCCCAAGGCCAGAAACCCAAAGCGGTAATATCCCCCAGGTGAAATAAAGCCGTAAGGTTTTGTTCCTGGTTTATAGCCCGGAAGACCTCCCTTGTAGCCATTTCATTATTGTCACTTTTGAGCCACAACTTCTCAAGCAGCATCGGCTCCTGCGTATCGCTTACAAATGCGATTACGGGAGGCGTATTTTGCTTCGAAGGCTGCGCGTAATTCCCGACAGAGAAAGAGAACACAATAACAATTACAGCGGCGGCAATACCGTTCCAGCCATTTTGTCTTAAATACTTCCGGTTCATGGCATAATTCAAAAGAGGATTATTCTTCAGCTGTTTCAGCAACAATTACCTTTGTACCCGCAAAACGGTCGTGCAGGCATCTTCTGCTTTTGGAGAAGATAAAAAAGACGTCCAGCATAACCACAATATTTACAAATGGTATTAAGTATAAAACTGCAAACAAAAATGATCGCAAAAAGAAGCTCTTGAATAACGTGGGGAGATTGTTGTTCATATCGACAATTTTAATATCCATAATTTTCTTCCCGATCGTCTGCCCGTATTTGTACAAAAGGTATCCATTGAATAAGAGGCTGACCAATAAACCCAGGAATAAATTGCTTACAGTAAAAACGAAATTTCTGCTCGTCAGGTTTTCCAGGTATGCATTGAAGCCGAAGAAAAGAACACCGGCACTAATATTTGGAATTAACAAAATCAAAGAATCAATAATTGCCGCCGCCAGTCTGTCCCCTCTGCCGGCAAGCCCGGTAAGATCCATGTTATTATCCTGCTGGTCAAATAAACTAGTATTTTTTTCTGCTTCAGGTTTAATCATTTCTTCCATGCTATTTCCTTATGTATAAATAAAAACTATCTCCAACAGAACTGCGATAGCAGTTCACTATTTGTAGCCCAGGGTTACAAATTCTTGGAGGGAATGCCGTAACCCTGGGTAAAATATAAAAAAATCCCCCAAAATCCTCAGCGGAGGATTTTATATCTGTTACCTAAACGGGCTCATTTCAAAATCATCAGTTTCTTTGAATCCGTAAAATTCCCGGATCTGATAGTGTAAATATATATTCCGCTTGTAAGAAATGATCCATCAAAATGGACGGTATAATTTCCTGCTCTCTGCTCCTTATTTACCAGCAATGCCACCTCACGCCCCAGCATGTCAAAAACCTTAAGCTCAACAAAAGATTCTTTCGGAACTGAATAGCTAATTGTTGTAACAGGATTAAAAGGATTCGGGTAATTCTGATTAAGCGCGTAACTGCCCGGCTTTGTGTTGCCTTCACTGATAACATCCGCTGGAATGCCCAGTGCGTTCTCAAATGCTCCCATATCGGGCCTGGATTTTGCAGGATTGGGCCTTGAGTGATATTCTATATCCGAAAGCGCCGCCATGTGCCATTTCCCTTCAACCTTTATTGAATCTGTTCCTGCACCGATGCAGGCGGAACTGTCTTTCAAACGGTAATTGCCGGAAGCGGGATCGGCAAACATCGGATCTGTGTCCAGATTATTTTGAAGCCATACAATGCTGTTATGCGGCAGCCATTCCAGTGTATCCTTTACAGTCGACAGTATACATTCTTTTCCGTACTGAATATCAGAGTAACCTGCATAGACAGTATTCCCGGGACGGTTCTGGTAAATCGGTTTACTGCCATTATTCCAGAGTATGCTGTTGAAAATATTAAACGTGGATCCCTCGGAATAAATAGCTCCACCAAAGGAAGAATCGGTCGAGTTGTTTGCAATGGTAACATTAAAAAGATTGAAAGTGGATTCAAATCCGTAAAGGGTTCCTCCATATCTCTCACCAGAGTTGTTTGCAAGGAGAGCATTAATAAGTGTTACATTCGAATTCCATCCGGCGAATATTGCCCCTCCATAATATGAGTAGCAGTTTGAAACTTCAATGTTCTTAAGCGTGACTGAAGATCCAGTAAGGTAAAATCCGGCTCCGCCCCAGACGGGAGTGGATGCTTTGTAGCCATTATCTTTTATTGTGAGGTCTTCAACCGATGCATCTAAAGCGTCATAAAAATAAAAGCATGACTCAGACTCCATCCAATATCCCACCATAATTGTTTTGCCGACTCCGCTTCCCTTGATCGAGAGATGACTTTTCAAATAAATGGGGAAAACATCGCCGGTGGTTTTATAGCTGTAGGTTCCCGGTGCCAGGTAAATAGTAGCGTGGCGGCTTTCCGAAGGCTGAAGAAGCGTTTTGGCAAAATTTAACGACTTCAGGGGTTCACTAAAGGACCGTCCGCTGTTTGAATTATCCCCGTCGGAAGCTACATATAGTTCCGTAATGTCTTCGGTAAATTTCCCGTGCAAAATGTCCATTTTCACGCTGTCCAGACGGTAAACCTGATCCATCTTCGGATGGAGGACTGTAAAAGTGTCAACTGCTACTGTGAGGCCTGATTCAGAATAGATGTCATTTATGTTGTGGGCTTCATTCA
This sequence comes from Acidobacteriota bacterium, assembly GCA_050258415.1. Lineage (GTDB taxonomy): Bacteria > Bacteroidota > Ignavibacteria > Ignavibacteriales > SURF-24 > JAAXKN01. Next base: position 16,107 of record JBLMYS010000166.1, read on the forward strand.
GGTATATATTGCAACGGTTTTTAGTGTCAAAAACAACAGAGGAATTGTTTTCATTCAGCAGTCCCCCGGCCACCCCGTCCGAACGGTTCTGTGCTATTGTCACATTGGAAAGAAACAACTTTGAATTATTGTTATTATAGATACCTCCACCACCCGAGTTTGGGCCTACATGACTTCTTACCCTGTTCTTTTTTATAAGTACATTTGTAAGCCTCGCTTCCGAATAATCGATGAACAGGCCTCCCCCATAATTTGAAGCCGAGAGGTTGCCTGTCAGAGCTGCATTGTTCATTGTTAAGGATGAATGTTTCAGGTATATTCCACCGCCGTACCAGCCTGAAATATTATTTATTAGTTTCGATTTTTCAATGGTAATCTTTGATTCGTTAATGGAGTAAATTCCGCCGCCGTCGGATCCGCTGGCTAAATTATTATCGAGTGTGCAGTTTTTAAGAATGATCACTGAACTGTCTGAATATATGCCTCCACCTTCATATACAGAAACGTTATGAAAGATCGTCGTATTCTCAATAACCAAAGATGACCTCAGGCAGAAGATCCCGCCGCCATAACCCGACTTGTTGTTCTTTATCAATAATTCCTTAAGGCTGGGATTTGCATCCATCAGTGCCAGGCCGCTAAGTCCATTATCCTCCAGAAAACAGTTAAGTATTTTAGGGCTGGATTTATCGCAGAAAATTCCGGCTTTTCCTCCCTTTATAGCAAAGCCTATAATGACAGAGTTGGAATCCTCATGATTTGTAAACTTTACCACATTGTCATTAAGCCCCGGTGCCTTAAGAACAGTATGTGAAACATCCGCCGTATCCCGGCTAAAAATGAAACGGCTGGCCAGGATTATTTTTTTGCCGTTAAAGCTATAGTTACCGGTATAGACTCCACGCTCCACCAGTACGGTGTCGCCGTCTTTGGCGGAATCAATTCTCTGTTGTATTGAGACTACCGGAGTTATCTGTGCCTGAAGTGGAAAAGAGAAAAATACAAAAGCATGGAAAAGAAGGAAAAGAAAAAATATAAGTCTTTGCATCTTGTTGATCCTCTTTCATTTATGGCGAAATTAAACTGAGATCAATTTGACTAAATTTGAAGCCCTCCTCGGAGGGCTTTCCTATTTTCTTTTGACTAGCCACGAGCTTTAGCTCGTGGAATAGAGTGCAACAAAATATTCTGGCTTTAGCCCCCGATTATCCGTCCGGGAATCTGGGGCTAAAACCCAAATGAGAGAGAGAATTTCCATAGACCCCAACCCTCCGCCGACGGTCTGGGCTATTCAATCTGTTACCCAAACGGGCTTATTTCAAAATCATCAATTTCTTTGAATCCCTGAACCCTCCGGCCTGTATGGTATATATATAAATTCCTGAAGGGAGTTGAGATGCATTGAACTGAACGGAATGAGTCCCCGCTTCTTTATATTCGTTTTGAAGAGTTGCGACTTCTTTACCCAGCATGTCAAAAACTTTTAATCTTACAACTTCTCCTTCAGTAATTGAGTAGGAGATTGTTGTTGAAGGATTAAATGGATTCGGATAATTCTGCATCAACGAAAAATACTTTACACGGCTGCTATTGTCCACAACCGATGTGGCAACATCGTTGGCAAATATGGAAAGCCCGTTTGAGGTCTCGGAGAAAATAATAAAATCTTTGTCAACAAACATGTCTGAAATGTAAGTATTTTTTTCGTAAAATCTTACAAGTTGAGGCGAGGCGGGATTCTCTAAATTGTAAACCCTCAGTCCTCTGCCCGTAAAAAAGACGTAAGCAAAGCCACCCTGCACAACAATTTTGTAAGCACCGGTATCTGTAATTTTTCCAGCCTCTTTCGGGTTTTTAGGATCGGAAACGTCAAATATTTTTATTCCGTCATCATATATGCTTACATATAAATAGCTGCCATTAAGGCAAAAGTTTTGCGCATTCAAAACCGGGATTTCATTGACGAGAACTGCTCCTGAGGGATTACTGACATCAAAGATCTTTACCTTTTTCATCTCATCCAGTAAAAATAGCGTTGAACCATTGAGCGCTATATCCAGATCTTTAACCGGTTCCGTTGAGCTGAATATTTTTCCCGGATGAAATGGATCAGCCGCATTATAAATCATGAACTCATAGGGCCTTGCTGCATATGCGTAATTGCCTGCAGGTATTAGTTTCACTACATCCGCCGGAAGCGATTCACTTATTTTCTTCAGGCCCTGCATGCTCCCCAAGCTAAAGATTGAAAATCCATATCCGCCCCCTGAAAAGCCCGCAAATAGAAGTGTATCCTGTACACCTACAGTATTACAGCTCTCATAGGAGTTAATCCCCTTATAAGAAAATACTTCGGTTGGGGCAGATGGCTTTGAAATATCAAGGACTTTCAGCCCTCCCATGGAGTTGGCCACATAGAGGAAGTCCCCTTTTCTGACTACATTGCCCGTACTGCCGGCAGTCTTGAAAGAAGCACCCTCAATGAGTGAGGCGGGATTGCTGAGGTCAAAAGAAATTAGCCCCTTATGTTCTGTTGTAACAAAAAGCCTTTTCTCTTTTAAGGCCAAGGCGTAAGCATCATCCACGCTCTTTTTAAGCACTTCTTTGACACTGCGGGGATTGCTTATATCAGCTACCGTAACATAATCTCCGACATCAGTATTGGAAGTTACGTATGCATAATTTCCGTTTAGGGTTATTTTCGCCCCGATAGCACTCCAGTCGCCCACTAAATCAATTCTGCTTTCTTCAAAAATATTGGAAGGATTTTTTATGTTAAGGGCGTGAAACCCTCCTTTTCTATAATAAGAATTTATGTTCCCGCTTGTTATGTATGCAATGCTGTCATTTACAAGGATGTCAATGGGGTCATAATTATGGTTGAAATCATAATGCCCTACGATTACCGGCGCAGTCTTATTTTTAACATTTAATACATAAAGCCCGGAATCCGGACCGCAGGCATAAGCCAGTGAGTCGACTATAGATACGCCTGAGGTAAAATAATGGTATAAAGCGGAAGAAACAATTTTGGGTTCTGAAGGATTGCTTACATCAACTATTTTTAAGCCGAGGTCTCCGCATGCCGCATAAACAAAATTATCTTTAATAAACGTAGATAGTACAATTGACAAAGACACAGCGTTGGCCTTCTTCGGCTTAGCTTTGTCTGAAATGTCCACGATGTAAAGTCCACTCATCCCGCCGACATAAGCATACCTGTCCGTCACTCTTATACAGTAAATGTAATCATCAAGGTCGAGTTTGCCGACAGAATTAAAACTGCCGGGATTGGTAATATCAAGTATTTCAAGGGCTGAGCCGTTATTGATGTAGGCGTAATTGCCTTCCACGGCTACCGCTCTTGAAGGGCCGTCGGGCCAGCGCCCGGCAAGTTTAAGGCCGTCGGTCTGAGAAAGCACAGTGCCATTAAGAAGGATAAAGAATGAAAGGACCTTGAATAAAATACGCATTTAGCTGCTCCCTAATTTAACAGAAAAAATGAGCACAGAAATATATTTTATTTACACACCGGAATTTAATGAAAATCCCATTATATCAATCCCGGTAATTCCCATTTACATATATATGGTGACGGAAAGCGTTTTCGGAAAATTATTTCATTTTAATTTCTGATTCCAGTGTTTTTTTAATCATTTTGTCCACTATTTCAGAACCGACTGTACTAACATTAATGCACTTCATATAATTAACCGCTTATAATGAGCTGATTTTGGCATAAACACCCGGCACGGAATATAAACATTAATTTATTGTATCCCGGATGGGGCAATCCACTTTATATATTCTCTCCCCATCAAAAAGATACAGGTTACTTAAGTACGATTAGTTTCTTTGATTGCCTGAACTCCCCTGCCTGAATGGTATAGATATAGACTCCGCTGGGCAGATGCGCGGCATTGAACTGCACGGAATGATTTCCGGCTCCCTTATATTCATTCACTAAGGCTGCAGCTTCCTTACCCAGCATGTCATAGACTTTTAGTGTTATAACCCTGCCTTCGGGGATGGAGTAGTTTATTGTGGTTGCCGGGTTAAATGGATTAGGATAATTCTGAGAAAGTGAAAAAGATTCAGGCCTTAAAGAATTATCTTTCTTTAGGCCTGACAGAATCACTCCGTCTTCTCTGAATACCGTCAGGCCGCCATCAGTCCCGATCCATTTATTACCGAGCCGATCAACAGCAATTGAGGCGATATAAGAATTCGGGAGTTCGGAATTGCCGGCCTCGTATGAAGTCCAGTTCTGCCCGTCAAATTTTGCCAGGCCCTGGTATGTCCCGATCCATTTATTCCCCTGAGGGTCAACAGCGACAGAGAAAACTGATATACCAGGTATTCCTGAATTATCGGGATTATAAACAGTCCAGTTCTCCCCTTCAATTTTAGCCAATCCGCCATTAGTCCCAATCCATTTGTTCCCCATCTGGTCGATGGCTATTGCAAGAACCATGCTAGCTGGGAGGCTGGAATTAAGATAAGAATAGAAAGTCCATGTCTGTCCGTCATATTTTGTCAGTCCTTTATCGCTCCCGAACCATATATTTCCCTGATTATCAAAAGCAGCGGAGTAAACACGGGCTCCCGAAAGTCCTGAACTGCTGTCCTTGTATGCGGTCCAGTTCTGCCCGTCATATTTAACCAATCCATAATCAGTTCCAATCCATTTATTTCCCTGCGGATCTACTGCAACAGAAAAAACGGTGTAGGCCGGAAATCCGGAATTAGACGGGTTGAAAACAGTCCAGTTCTCTCCATCGAACCTGGCCAGGCCTTTGAAGGTCCCCATCCATTTATTCCCCTGCGAATCAACAGCAATTGAGTTAATAACGTTACCCGGCAGTCCGGAATTGCTGGTGTTGTAGACAGTCCAGTTCTCTCCATTTAATTTTGCCAATCCGGCATCAGTTCCAATCCATCTCGTTCCCTGAAGGTCAATAACAATTGATGAAATATGCGAACTCAGCAGTCCCGAATTGCTGGTTTTGTAAACATTCCAGCTCTGTCCGTCAAATTTAGCTACTCTTCCCGAGGCCATACCGTTCCATTTATTTCCCGACTGGTCAATTACAACCGAGAATATTTTATTATCCGGAAGCCCGGAATTGCTTTTATTATAAGCGGTAAAGTTCTCTCCATCGAATTTGACCAACCCTGAATTAGTCCCAAGCCATTTATTGCCCTGTTGATCGATAGAAATGGAAAAAACGCACGCTCCCGGCAATGCGGAATTAGAGGCAGTATAAGCGGTCCATTTTTGTCCGTCGAATTTTACTAATTCCTTATCTGTCCCGATCCATTTAATTCCCTGTTCATCGATAACAATTGTTTCCAGGTAAGAATCCGGCAGACCGGAGTTACTGCTATTGAAAACGGTCCAGTTCTCTCCATCGAATTTAGCTAATCCTCCACCATAATTAGTCAAAATCCATTTATTCCCCTGAGGGTCAATGGCGACTGCTAAAACATAATTATCAGGCAGACCGGAGTTGCTTGTGTTATAGACAGTCCAGTTTTTCCCGTCAAACTTTGCCAGTCCATAATCAGTCGCGAGCCATTTGTTATCCTCCTGGTCGACAGCAATTGAATAGATGCCCAAGCCTGGTATTCCGGAATTGGAGGTAGTATAGGCAGTCCAGTTTTTTCCGTCGAACCTGGCCAGGCCGCCTTCGGTTCCAATCCATTTATTCCCCTGCTTATCAACTGCAATTGAGTGAATACGGTAACTTCTGGTTTTGTAATTCCTGTAAAATTCAGATATTTGTCCAGTCTGTGTATTTAACTTCGACAAATAATTACCTGTCCCAACCCAGAGATCCTGTCCCTCAGCAGCCTGGCACAGGACTGCCGCCTCTGGGAAGAAGCTTTTCCACTGCTGTCCATAGCAAAAAGAAGATAAAACGATAATGGCGGAAAGTATTCTTAGAAATTTCATTTATTCAGTCCGGAAAAGTTAGTGAATTACTCTTGATCCATAGAAAATTTTTGTTTCATAATATACATATGACGGAGAGCGTTTTCGGAAAAATATTTTATTTTTTTTATGGGATTCCAGTGTTTTTTTAATCATTTTGTCCACTATTTCAGAACTGGCTGTACTAACATTAATGCACTTCAATTCATCTGCCGCTTAAAATGCGCTGATTCTGTAATATCCGTCCGGCACAGAATATGTTTCATCAAAGGAAGCAACATAATGGAGCCGTTATGAGGACATTGACTTTACTACTTTTATTCCTGTTTATCTGCCTTCAGGGCTGTACGAATAAGAAAGAGCAGATTACCGAATCGGAATTGGATTCAAGAGAGATCACAGAAGCTCCTGAGCTTAACATATCGACAGGCATTGAAACAGGAGAAAGGTGGCTCTCCTGGACAACTGTGGCAAATGCATCTGTATACATTGTACAAAGAGACGTATCTTATGGCTTTTCATCCCCTGAGTTATATTACACAGGTCCAAATAATTCTGTAGGTCTATATCCCGCCCCGGATGGTCTAATAAGATATTACAGGGTAGTGGCCCAAAACCAGAGCTATTCGGGTCCCTGGAGCAGAATAATAAACGACTGAATTTCGGAAGCTGTCATAAATTATTAATGCCAGTATGCCCTGACTATAAAACATAATCCTATGACAAGAAAAACAGCGGCCATGACTTTTGACCTTTTTATCCTGCCTTTTGTGTCAGAACCCTTGTTAATCCTGTAATACTCTTCGAGAGAACCCGCATTCTTACGCACGGCTCTAATATCGAAGAAAAAAAATAAGCTGGCGACTAAATAGAAAAAACCAAAATATAACATAAATTTGTAATCTCCTTTTGCTTATAAGATCAGGAATTCAAATGCTTTTTCGATCTCATCCGGGAATATCTCATATTTTTCGAAGAATTCAAACTGAATGACATATTTTTGGAAAAGCTCTTTCCTCCTATCCAGGTCCTTAATATCCTTTAATGCGGAGATGTTGGCAATCCTGTCCGCGGCCTTTACAATTTTCGCCACCTCGTCTTCAGCAATAGCCTTAAAGTACTCGTCATAACCTTTTTCATGCCTGTATGTCAGCCTTTCAATTGATTGCAGTATCTCTTCCCCGAATAGGTGCACCAGCTTCTCAATGTCTTTTATTGTAGGTTGTGTATCTTCCAGATAATCGTGAAGCAGAGCCGCAATTTCAAATTTAGAGGTTTGCAGTTCTGAATGCTTTTTAGCAAGTCTTGAGGCAATTCTTCTTACAACATCCAGGTGATATTTATAATAGTCGCCATTTTCTTTGTGAGCTCCGTAGGGCTGGTGAAAATGAGCCTGAATGGCAATTTCTTCTGCTTTCTTTACCATTTCTTCAGAAGAAAGATGTCCGGGGTGATTTTCATCAGATTTAATTTCCACCTCCTTATAATCGGGCCTTTTTGTGAAGGGCAACTGGTTTTCCATACTACTATCCTAATAATTTCGTCCTGTAAAATTAAATTTTATCCGATAACGGACAGGAATAAAATATCCCCATACATATATATATGGTGACGGAAGGCGTTTTCGGAAAATTATTTCAATTTTTTTATGGGATGCCAGTGTTATTTCACTCATTACTTTTGTCCTGCTATAATCATCCATTAACAGTAGTAATAAATAAAAATATTTGGTATCTTCGAAAATTCTTCAATCAACTAACAACCGGAGTCTTATGGAAAAAATTAAGTCGTACAATACACATGACAGTGGAATAGATATTCTCAGGGGACTTGCAGTCTTATCAGTAATTTTGCTTCACCTCAACATAAGAATTCCTTTCAGCGGCACCTTTTTAGGCAGTATAATGCCAAAACCAATATACAGCATCTTTTTCTGGAGCGGGTATTATGGCGTATGTACTTTTTTTGTTATTTCAGGATTTTTGATTACCAAGTCGGCACTGAATAAATGGGATTCATTGCCGAAAGTCAGTCTGCGCGGCTTTTATACCATGAGAATTGCACGCGTAATGCCGATGCTTCTGTCATTGCTTTTTGTCCTTTCCCTGCTTCATTTCAGCGGGATTGCGGAATTTGTAATTAATCCGGCAAAAGCATCTCTGGGCAGAGCTATTTTTGCGGCACTGACATTCCATATAAACTGGCTTGAGATCCAGGTAGGCTATCTGCCCGGTCCATGGGATATACTCTGGTCGTTATCAATTGAAGAGTTCTTTTATTTCTTTTTCCCGATTGTTTGTTTCTTCTGCCGCAAGGAGTGGCATTTTGTTGCTCTTGTCTCAATATTCCTCATAATCTCCCCTTTTGCGCGTACAACGTGGTATCCGGGAAATGAACTGGCCGACAAGAATCATTTTGCATATCTGGACGCAATTTCACTTGGATGTATTGCGGCATTAGTTTCAAGAAGGATTGAACTAAAGAAAAATGCATTACTTATAATGAAAATTGCCGGCTGGTTGTTGTTCGGGCTGGTCTTCTTTTTCAGGAAGTGGGTTTATTCAATCGGGATAACTTCAATCGGGTTAAACGTGAGCCTTTTAGCATTAGGCGCTGCATTGATACTGATTTGCATGAATAAGAGTTTTTCAAAAAATCAAAAGACTCCGTCAAAATTTACAGAACCGCTTCTGGTTTTAGGCCGGAACAGTTATGAGATTTATCTTACGCACATATTTGTTGTAATTACTTTCATTTACATATTTGACTCGCTGAAGCTTTCAGGAGAATGGATCTGGGCACTTTACCTTTCTGTAATAGTTTTATCGGCTGTTTTAGGAAACCTGGTGGCTCAGTATTTTTCAAATCCTGTTAATCTTTTTATAAGGGAAAGGTCAAATATCAAATTTGCGGCAGATAAGTATTCCATGAAAGAAGAGCAGCTATCTGAATAAAATAAAAATTTATGGAGGTATTTGTGCCGGATTTTGTGAGGGTCATAATTTTAGTAATGTTTGCCATTACTCTTTTTATATTGATAAAGAGAAATCAAAGCAAAAAGAAAATAAAGACGAACGGAAATACTTATTCGGATCTAAGGAGTCAGGCTTTCCAAATGACTCCCCGGCTGCTTCAGCTCGACAGCTCTTATGAGCAATATCAGGTTTATGGTATGATTATGGAAATAGGCGTAAAAGGCGGGACGGCGACTTTAGTCACATATATTGACGGAAATGCAAGTATTTATTTCAGCACAGGAGGTGGGGTAATTGGCGGTTTTGCGCATGATAATGTCCGCGAGAAAGCGATATCATTTGTGAAATCGGCCCCGGAATTTTTAAGCTCAATGGTGCAAATAAATGAATACCTGTCCCCCCGGGAAGGCAACGTAACTTTCAATGCATTAACCAGAGAAGGGATTTTCACAGTCACAGCTAAAGAAAAAGAATTACAGGAAAAGGCCGCCAGCATCTGGCCCTTATATTATATGGGACAGGATGTAATCACCCAGTTAAGGCTAATTGGTGGAAATAAATAGCGAAGATATTTCTATTTGAGTCTAAAAGCATTAAATCGGCGGAATCTTTAAGAGAGTAGTAATACACTTTGCCGCATTCCACCCTCAAATACCTGGTTGTGATGGTATCTTTATCCTCCTCATTTTTCAGGTCATCAGATTTCATTTCCAGCTTACTGGCCATTGTCTTAAGCCTTTCGGCAGGCTTCTCCTGATATTTTAGGACAATCCCCTCAAAACCAGTATGCCCTGACAATTAAGCACAGCCCCAGGAATATAAATAAAGCCCCGAATATGGCGGATCTTTTCTGCCTTTGCCTGATAGAGGAACCCTTTCCTTTCCCATCCACCTTTTCAATTGCCATTGCTTCCCTGCGCGCAGCCAGTATGTCGAAGAGCCCAAATATACCCGAGAGTATAAAGAGAATTCCTATAAAAATTCCTGACTTCATAACATAACTCCGTTATTACTAGTGGTATTAAATAATTCTAAACAGCATCAGAATGCCAGCTATAACCCACATGCTTCCAACCCCAATAAGCTTTATTTTCTGAACTCTGGGCGGGATACCTGTCTTCACCTTGTTGTACTCCTCGTAAGCCTCTTCGTCGGCGGGAGTGAGCACTCCGGTTATGAATGTAATTACACCAATCATTAAAAAGGACACTACAGCTATTTTATGCGGATCCATCATTGGTCTTCAAATTTTATTGACTATTTTAATGTTTTAACCCTCCGCGGTTTGCCGCATTCGGGGTACAATAAAAAATTATCTTTACATTTATATATATGGTGACGGATGGCGTTTTCGGAAAATTTTTTTTATTTTTTTGAAATTTATAAAAAAACCCGCCAAAGGGCGGGTATTTCATTATTCACTGTCGTATGTAATGAGCGAGCGGATGTCGTATTTGGAGAGCTTGTCGCGCCCTTTTAAGAATGCCAGCTCTATCAGGAATGATATCTGGACTATCTCTCCTCCGGCTTTTTCCACTAGCTTGCAGGCTGCCTCCATGGTGCCTCCTGTTGCAAGAAGGTCATCGTGAATTAAAACCTTGTCCCCTTTTTCAATAGCGTCCTCATGCATCTCAACCGCATCCACGCCATACTCAAGAACGTAGTTTTCCTTTAGCGTGGTCGCGGGCAGTTTACCCGGCTTCCTGACCGGCACAAAACCGGCGTTCAGCCTGTCGGCCAGCATGGCCCCGAATACAAAGCCCCTCGATTCAACGCCCACAACCTTATCGATGTGTACGCCTTCAATAAAGCTGTAGAGCTCGTTAAAGGCGCTTTTAAGCCCATCTTTGTCCTTCCACAGGGTTGTAATGTCACGGAACACGATCCCCTTTTTCGGGAAATCGGGAATGCTTCTGATCAGCTGCGTTAAGTCTGTTGTCACCAATTTTTTCCTCTTTTTATCTGTTGAAATGGCAGGAAATAATATATTAAAATTTTTAACTGCTCTTTTGTTTTTTAAAACATAAAGCTATTTCTCTTTAGAATCAATAAGAAATATCCCGCTTTACCTTCCTAATAAGAAACTTCTTAAAGTCCTCCAGACTCATGCAGTTAATCACCTCTTCGGGCTGAAGCCCTCCCTTTCTTGCCACACTTATGCCGTAATTGATCTCCTCAATTCCAAGTATAGAATGAGCGTCGGGATTAATTGAGAAGAGGCACCCCTTCTCACGCGCGTAATAAATCATTCGCCAGTCGAGATCCAGCCTGTTGGGGCTGGCGTTTATCTCAATAGCCACATTGTTGGCTGCGCAGGCATCAATTACTTTCTTAAGGTCCAGGTTGTATGGTGATCTCTGCAGAAGCAGCCTTCCCGTCGGATGGCCCAGAAGGTCGGTATAAGGGTTTTCAACCGCCTTAATTATGCGCGCAGTCATCTCCTCTTCGCTTAACTTAAAGCGGCTGTGGACAGAAGCTACAACGAACTGGAAGTTCTTCATAAAATCCTCCTCGTAGTCCAGCTCACCGTCTTTTAATATATCGCTTTCAACGCCGTGGAAAATGGGAATGTCGAGCTTCCGGCTTACACTTTTAATTTCCTTATCCTGTTCAAGGACCCTTGCCTCGGTAAGCCCGTTTGCATAAAAAGCCGCCTTGCTGTGGTCGCAGACGGCAAGATAGGTAAATACGTTATCCTTTGCCGCTTCCGCCATTTCGGTTAAAGTGTTCTTCCCGTCAGAGTATGTGGTGTGAAAGTGAAGAAGCCCCCTGAAGTCCAGTATCCCCAGCTCTGAATTTTTCCTTAAATTTTCCGGAGCTGCAAAGTATTCCTTCTCACGCATCTCGGGGATAACGGGCGGCATATTAAGGTCGCTGAAAATTCCGCCCTCATGTTCGTGATTAAACACCCTTCCTTCGGCATCGGCCAACTTTAGGAATTCATTGCTTCCTGTGGTAAGGAAGAGGAAATTCTCATAATCCCTCAGGCTTTCAGTTACAATAAAATATACCGGAACGTAATATTCATCTTTTATCAGGAAACACTTATGAGTAAGGCTTTTATTCAGGTTATTTATACCAATCAGGCAGTCCTCAGCAACATCCGTATCATCAAAGAAGTAGTGATTCTTAAGCTCCTGCCTGAAGTCTTCAAGATCCGTAATGAGAATGACAAATTCCAGCTTAGAAATAACCTCCATCGAGCGCCTGTATTCGCCGGAAGGTTCCACTTTTTTAATTGTCTTAAACTCACCGAGGGCGGTTAGGATAAGGTCTGTTTTCTTCTTTGCGTCATCAAGGAGGGTTAGATTTTTTGTGGACCTGATTCTTTTAATTTCTTCCGTTATAGCCTGTTGCGTCTTTTCACCGAAACCCTTAAGTGAGGCCAGGCGGTTGCTTTTGCAGGCTTCTTCCAGCTCTTCGAGTGAGCTGATGCCAAGGCTGTCGTAGATGACTTTAACCTTCTTAACCCCTAATCCGTGAATATTCATGAAGTCGAGTATCCCGGGAGGGATTTCACCAATAAGGTTCTCATATTCGGTGGAGAAGCCTTTTTCATGAATGTCGTAAATTACGGCGAGAAGGCCTTTACCGATCCCTTTGACGTGTTTAATGCTGCCGTCCAGGATCATCTCCTGAAGGTCGCCGTCTAAATCGCGTACGATAGCAGCGCCGTTTCTGAAGGCGTTGATCTTAAAGGGGTTATCGCCCTTGAATTCAAGTATGTCGGCGAAGCTGTCAAATGTCTGAGCTACTTTTTCCTTTAGAGACATAAAACCACCGGAATGATTAAAGAAATAAAAGAACTAAAAGCTGCCGTGCTGTTTTAAGAAATTAACAATTATGTATATCTGTAAATATGTAAGAGTGAAGCCCACAATGGCGCCCGCAACAACCTGTGCGAGAGTATGCATTTTCAGTTTAATTCTTGCCCAGCCTATAATTAATATAACAATTAAAAACAGAAGTCCAGCAGTTCCTGCCATATACATTACAATCCCGAATGGGCCCGCGGCCCCAAGAGCGTGGGCGCTTATTTTCCAGAATTTATTAATGCCTATAACAAGTAATGTATTGGAAATATAGCAGAACCAAAATGAAATAATAACAGGATCCGCCTTTGCCATGAAAAGTACGATAAGGCCAAGCGTGTAGATACCGATTGCCACAAAGAACGGGCGGGTTCTTTCTTCCTTAACGGAAGCGTCCATATCGGCAATCATGCCCCGGTTTCGGAAGTAGAAGAACATCATGATCTGGAAGGCAAAACCGAATGTAAGTGCCACGCCTATAACAAGGAGTTTCTGCCACAATTCATGTTCAAGCGCAATAGCCAGCCATGAAAAAATAATTATTGTAAAACTCGGAGGCACGCAGAGAGTAGAAATAAATCTTGCAGTTTTGTAGGATAAGGGTTTGTCGGTCAATGTAAAGAGTCCTCTAAAAAATTCGACGTTCAAGGTTTATTCATTTTCAGTGATGTCAGGAACCATTTCCTGACATCACTCGCTCGCCTGAGGCGAGCGGATTTTTCCTGGGATTGTGCACGGATGTCGCCAGGAAATGGTTCCTGGCGACGCACTCAGGAAGTGGTTCCTGGCACCTTTGGTCAATTGATGCGTATCCAAAGCCAGGGAGCGGAATTTAGCTGCACTCCCCGCCTTCTATTTTAGTATCTTCAATAAATTCTTCATTCTGCATTGCGGGGGCGGAATTAAGGTAATCCATGTATTGCATTAGCCTCAGCTCAACGCCTTCATAATCCAGTATTTTCATCAGCTCCTGCCTTACGGCTGAAACGCCGTGAAGACCTTTGAGATATGATGAATAATATTTCCTGAATTCTAAAATTGCACGCCTTTCCCCTTTTACTTCAATCGACTCTTTAAGGTGACTTAATGCAGTGGCAATTCTGACCTCAGGCGTAAGGACCAGCGAAATATATCCCTGATTTAAGAGTTCCTTGCTTTCCTTGAAGATCCATGGGTTAGCAATTGCGCCGCGCGCAATCATAACGCCGTCGGCTTTTGTATTCTTAAAAACATATTCCACATCCTGAGCCGTAAAGACCCCGCCGTTTAAGACTACGGGAATATCAATAACCTCTTTTATCCTGTCTATCCACTCCCAGGCCGCGTCTCCCGAATGCCCCTGCTGCCTGGTGCGGCAGTGGACTGTCAGAGCCTTGGCTCCGGCGTCTTCAA
>JBLMYS010000167.1:0-5746 GCA_050258415.1 Acidobacteriota bacterium
GCATGAGAACCGGACAGATGAATGATACCTCGATGCAAAAGAAAAAAGACATGCAGGATATGACCGGATCTAAACAGCATACAATGATGAACAGAATGCATAAAATGCAGATGACTGGCGACCAGGATAAGGATTACGTCAGTATGATGGTCATGCATCACCAGCATGCAATTGATATGGCTAATGAATATCTTGATAAGGGGAAGGACAAGGATCTGATTAAAATGGCCAAAAATATCATTAAAGAAAGTGAAAGCCAGATAAAAGACCTCGAAAGCTGGGAAATGGATAAGGCAAAATAACACGCTCAAACGCCTGAAAACGGGAAAAGGGCAAAGATTGCTTTGCCCTTTCCTTACTTAATTGAATTGCCCTTATTCAATTAATTATTCGCCCTCTCATCCTCCTCTAAACCCTGGAAAGCCTTACGGCCATCCTGGTTTTCAAAATCCCTTAAACAAATATATTTCTCGTAAAACTCTTCAAAATCACCTGAGAGCGGATCTATCAGCTTATCCGTACTTTCAAGAATTGCGTCTGCTATTGAAAAAAGCTCAGACATCTGACGGCTCTCCAAAACAGCACCTGAACTGAAAACCTTTCTTTCCAGCGACCTCCTGAAATACTCTATCTTTAGGCCCAGATTGTGAATCGTGTTTGGCGTAAGACCCATTCGCCTTATTTCAGCTATATACTTCAGAGCCTGAATGCGAAGAGCTTCTGCTTTGTGTAACAGCTCGGAATCGGATAAACGCATGAGATAACTTGCGTTATACCGCGTCCTGTCCCTTAATTCCACATTGCCCGACTGCCTGGAGAAATTAAAAAGTGCCAGGGAAACAGATGCCAGATCAGCTATCAGACCATCTCTTCCTGCAGTGCTCTCAACCCTTAAATCCAGAACCTCTGCCGATGCATCCTTGTCTGTCTGCTCAATCTCATCCATAACCCTGCGCAGCCTCGTCATCAGTAAAGCTGCCGGCCCTAGCCCCAAAGAAAGATCTATATTCCTTGTCAACAGATTCAGTACGTCTTCATACATTCCATACTTTTTCTTTTCTATCTCATTCATATGTTTCTCTAATATCAATTTGAAATAAATTTTATATTAGAACACCCGCACAAAACCAGATCCATTTTCCCTTCACCTAATGAAAATTAAATCCCCCAAAACAAATAAAATATAGGGTATTTTCTGAATTTACTGTAAGTACTTTCCTTACAGAAAATGCTTATTCCTTGACTGGAAACATTATTATTCATAGTTTTTCCTGAAGTTTTCCATAAAGTTTCCTTGAGACGTTTAATGAAAGTTTTACTCGTAATTCCACCGTTTTCACAGATCAATACGCCTTATCCATCTGCCCCGCAGCTTTCGGGCTTTCTAAGATCACGGGGAACTGAGGCCAGGACGTTTGACCTTTCCCTTGCTTCATCCCTGAAAATATTTTCAGGACCGGGACTAGAAAGGATATTCTCCTGCATTTCAGAAAGTGAAGATGAAGTGGTTAAAAGGGCACTGGCTCTTCGCGATAAATATATCACTACAATCGGTCCTGTTATAAATTTCCTCCAGGGGAAAAATCCCAACCTCGCATACAGAATCGCTCAGGACGGGTTCCTGCCCCAGGGAGAAGCATTCTCAAGGCAAACAGATGAGAAAAGCGCTTTCGGTTATTTCAGCCTTCAGGATAAGGCAAAATACTATTCCTCACTTTTAATTGACGATATCACAGACATAATAAGCAGGACTATAACGCCGCACTTCGGCCTTAGCCGCTACGCTGAAAAGATCTCTCAAAGCCCTGCGCACTTTGATCCTCTCTTAAATGAATTAAAGCGCCCCTTGAATTTAATTGAAGAGATGATTGTTGAAGAGCTTAAGATGGAAATTGAAGACTACCACCCTGAAGTGGTGGGCTTTACAATTCCTTTTCCCGGCAATTTACTTGGAGCCCTGATTTCTGCTAAATTTATTAAATCCGTTTACCCCGGAATAAAAATAATCTTTGGCGGGGGATACATAAATACCGAACTCAGAACATTAAGGGATGAGAGGATATTTGATTTTACGGATTACATCACTTATGACGACGGCGAACTCCCACTATTAAATATAATAAAGAGCCTTAAGGGTGAAGAATCCAATTTTGTACGCACACTCATAAAAGAAAACGGAAAGCTCACCTTCAAAGATGAGGCTCAGGAGAAAAACCTCAGCCATGAGGATATGTTCCCCCCGTCACTGGAGGGAGTTGACGCCTCAAAGTACGTCCCGGTAACCGAAATGCTTAACCCCATGCACAGAATTTGGTCCGACGGGTACTGGAACAAACTCACTGCAGCCCACGGGTGCTACTGGCATAAATGCACGTTCTGCGACATATCTCTTGACTATATAAAAAGATACTCGCCGGCCAGAGCCGTAACTATAGTCGACTGGATGGAAGATATGATCAGGCAGACCGGGAAAACAGCATTCCATTTTACGGATGAAGCCGCGCCCCCGGCTCTCATTAAAGAAATTTCGCTCGAAATCCTTAGGCGTAATCTCGCCGTAAGCTGGTGGGGGAATATCCGCTTTGAGAAGGCATTCACCGAAGACCTGACACGCCTTATGGCCCAATCGGGCTGCATTGCCGTTAGCGGCGGACTTGAAGTTGCCGACGACAGGCTTCTCAGACTCATTAATAAAGGCGTCACTTTAAGCCAGGTAGCCCGGGTATGCCGGGGCTTCAGGGACTCGGGCATTATGGTGCACGCTTACCTTATGTACGGATTTCCAACGGAAACCGAACAGGAGATAATCAATAGCCTCGAACTGGTGCGCCAGTTCATAAAACATAACCTGTTCCAGTCAGGCTTCTGGCACCAGTTCTCCTTAACAGCGCACAGCCCAATTGCAATAAGCCCCGAAAAGTTTAATCTCAGGGTAACTTCATCCACCAGTAACCCCTTTGCAAATAACGACCTCGACTTTAAGGACCTCTCGGGAATTGACCACAGGAAATTCTCCCATGGATTAAGTAAAGCGCTTTATAACTTTATGCACGGCGTTGGACTCGATTGGGATGTTACAAAATGGTTTGAGTTCCGTGTGCCCAAAAGTACAATAGATAAAACGCTCGTCAGTAATTTTATTCATGATATTTCAGACAGGTACATGCCCGACGGGAAAAGACGCGCCATATGGATTGGCTCAAGCCCCTTAATAAAGAAACTTGGGAAAGGGGAGGCAATAGTAACCGTGCACGGCAATTCAGTTGCAGCAGAATGGAATCTTGACTCAAAGACAGCCGCCTGGATAAAAGATGTGGCCGCAAAGTCATGTATGAATTCAGATGAAGCCGTTACATTCGGCCAGCTTAAGGCCACTTTCCCCAGCGGCGAAGAAGCCTTCAACACCTTTGCCCAAACTGAAGTCTGGCAGGAACTCCGGGACAATATATTATTATTTGTCTGAGCTCTTTTATGACTAGCCACTGAATAGCCACGAGCTTTATAGCCCCCGATCCTCTTAATTTTCGGAGAATGCAGTCTCCGGCGAATTCAGACCAGTTGATTTATCATCCTCACCCAGAAGATCCCTCAAAACCACAGACGCACAGTAACACCCGAAAATTGGCGGCATATAGGAAATCGTCCCTACAGTCGATTTCTTATTTTTCTGCTCATCTATTATAACCGACTCTTTCACGATCTCCTCAGAAGAAAATACCACCTTGAAGCCCTTGTAAACCCCAAGCTTGTAAAGCCTTTTCCTCAGCTTCCGGGCCAAGGTGCAGTTATAGGACTTCGATACGTCGGCAACACTTACAAGCGACGGGTCGAACTTAGCGCCCGCTCCCATTGAGCTTACAACGGGAATGTTATTTATCATGCACTGATAAATCAAATTAACCTTTGGCGAAAGCGTGTCAATTGCGTCAACCACATAATCAAAATTATTACTTTTAAGAAGCGCCTCCATATCCTTGTCTTCAATATAACTCGATATCACGTTCAGCTTCAAATCGGGATTAATATCCATGAGCCTCAAAGAAACCACCTCGGCCTTTCGTTTGCCCAAAGTGCTGTTAAGTGCCGGCAGCTGGCGGTTGCGGTTGCTTAATTCAACCTTGTCGCCATCCACAATCGTAAGCTCTCCTACGCCCGCGCGGCAAAGGAGTTCGGCGGCATATGAACCCACGCCCCCTAAACCCATTACGAGCACGTGCGAATTTATAAGATTTCCAAGTTTTTCTTTTCCAACAAGCTGTTCAGTCCTCGACATCCACGCGGTATTTTCCATATTCTCCATCTAAAACAATGTTAAAAAATTTTCTTTCATCTGGCGCTTTAATATGTCCAGACTTATGTTCTTAAGTGCCGACGCCTTTTCATAAATAGTTTCTATGCTGAGATTCGAGTCGTCGCATTCCAGAAAGAAGCGCTCCATCGGAACCTCAGCAAACACATCCGGCACTTTGGACTTTGAGTTGAAAAGAAACTTTCCAAAAGACAGATAACAGCCGTATTTAAGGAGCTGACCTGCGGTCTGAAGATTACTGTTGTAACCGTGTATAATCCAGGGAGCTGTAAATTTATACTTCTTTTTAATTGCAATTATATCAGAAAAAGCTCTTACACAGTGTATCATCATTGGCTTTTTTACAGCCTCTGCAATCTCAAGGTGCCTGATGAAAATTTCCGTCTGGACTTCCCACGAAACGTCAATTGCCCTGTCCAGACCCGTCTCCCCGATTGCCTTAACCATCGGATAGCCTGAAGCTTTCCTTACGTTTTCAATTGCCTTTTCATGGTCTGTCTTTCCCAGATTCCATGGGTGCAGGCCAACGGTATAAAAGCAGCTCTCATTCAGAGTGTTAGGCTCAAACTCCTCGGCAAAGATGTTTATAAGAGACACTTCGTCTGAGCCGCAGTTATCCCCGTGAGTATGAATATTTATAAAAGGCTCATGCTCCAAAAGAGGTTTCATTCAACTATATTATTTATTTCCGGGGACAAAAATACTAATTTCTGTTATCTGATTCCAAAGATGGAAGAATTTTCCCCTACAAATATAGAACCACGTAGTGGTTCCATATTCCTCACATATTCCTTCCATCTCGGCCTGAACCCAGGTCCTGCCTTAAAAGCCTTTCTATCATGCGCTTGATGAATTCATCTTTATTTATGGATATACCGATTGATGCGTTAGGGGAACTCCCATCATTAACAACGGTATATCCCTTATCCGTAATGGATATGGATGCCGCACGCGTTGTGAAAAGATCTGGCCAGATAGCCATGGCTACCGCTACGGCGTCAAAAAGCGTCGGGTTGCCGTCTCCCCAGAGAGAATAAAGACCAGTAAGGGCGTTTGTAAGAGGCGACTGCCGCATAAGAAGCCTTGTCATATATTCCTTCGGCAGCCTTACAGTTGTAGTAATATCAAGCCCCGCAAGCGTGAGATTCGATCCGTCTTTTTCAGGAGCGTTTTTCATATACATTTTAGCTGCTTCAATGTCGGCATAAACGTTCCACTCCGCGTCAGTCTTTGGGCCGCCGTCGTAGCCCATATAGTAAGATCCCAGCATTGAATAAATGTGCTTTGCAAGCCTTAAAGCTTCAGGGTCTTTTTTTATCACGTCGGCAATGTTTGAAAGTGGAGCTAGTGTGAATAGAATTACTTCGTGAGGATACTTCCTTAGAGTCTCAATTATAAAGTCTGGGGCGGATTTACTAATGGGCCTCAGTGCCTTAA
>JBLMYS010000168.1:0-35350 GCA_050258415.1 Acidobacteriota bacterium
TTGCTGCCCCGCCAGGGCTCGAACCTGGACTTTTCTGATCCAGAGTCAGACGTGTTGCCAATTACACCACAGGGCAATTGTGTCTACAAATATAATAAAAGTTCTTAGTAAATCAAAAGAAATTTATGCGGGATTTTTTCATTTTTTGAGATAAAAATATGCGTCTTTTTTGGGAAGAATTCCCCTTTTCTGTGATCCTGCTCTCAAAAACTGCTTCAGGGCATTCTGATAGATTCTACTTACTGCTTTGGTGCTTGACAGTTCATGAAACACTTCATATCTTATAGGTGTAAGGCATCCGGAGCCTTGCTGTTGAAATTGATATCACTTTCAACACGTAATTCCTTAATATTAGTTTTCTTTCACTAGTATGGAGGAAATGAATGGTAGAAGAAAAGGCAGAAAAACATATTGATTAGTTTTTTACCGGACAGCTTAGTGCTTAGCCGGTTGAAAAAGTAATTCAAATATTAGATAATTTATGCTGGAGAAGCCTTAAAAAAGCTTCTCCAGATTTTATTTTAAAGCCTTCTTAAAAAACTTACTACAATTTTTTACTTTAATAACACAATTTTCTTCGTTTCAGAGTATTTTCCGGCATTCATGCGGCATAAGTATATTCCGCTTGGAAGTTGTGAAGCATTAAACTGTACCTTATAGCTCCCCTCTTTCTTAACCTCATTTACAAGGATTGCTACTTCCTTACCCAGAGCATCATAGATCTTAAGCTCCACATGACCTGCAAATGGCATATTAAATTCCAGAGTTGTTACAGGGTTAAAAGGATTGGGATATGCTGAAAGCGAGTAGCTCTTTACAACTGAACTGTTTTCTTTCTCAACATTTACAATTGAGCTGTTTTCTTCAAATGTGGTCTGGTGGAGGTAGACATAAGGTGAATCCACTACGGGTCTGACCGGCCTGTTAATGCCTGCAATACATATTGAATTTATGAAGTGTTCCTTGTCAATGTCATATATTTTCAGTGAATCCCTGGTTAGCAGGGCTGCGTACCTGAAATTCCAGTCTACTCCGATGCTGTCCCCATAAGAGTCTAAGGCAATGAGTACTCTCCTGTTAATGAGTGTGGTATCTGAAAGGTTAAAATCATAGGAAATCAGCTCTCTGCCCGAAAACTTGTACAACCTGTTATTCCTGAAATCCCATTTCGCATTTTTCCCAGAGAAGATTTCATCGCCCGGTCCACCAGGCTGATACTTTATAAAGTTAAAACTTGTATCGGCGAATTTGTAAAACCGGACCCTGTCTTCCTCGCTCTGAACTATATAAAGGTCATCACGTATTTTCCTTAATTTTTCAAAAATCACTGCTCTTTTGTAAAGGTTAGGATCACCTTCAAAGTTGATAGGCCGGCTATATTCACCGATGAAAGGTGAGTTTGAGAGGTCCACCAGGCGGTATTCATATTTCCATGGATCTTTTTCCTCTGTCATAAAAGCCGCCAGGTAGCGGCTGCCAACTGGTCCTAAAATGGAGACCAGGTTTTCCTCCATAGCCTGGCTGTACTCCCGCCCCACAATTCCCTTAAAAATGTGAAGACTGTCATTATTATCTATAAAAGCATTGCCTAGCGATCCATTAATAAGCCAGCTGCCGCATGAAAGAGGTGTAACTTCAGTTGTTTCAATAAAATAAGGAGGAATAACGTCCCACCCTGTTCCTGTAATGCTAAAAGGTCTCGAGAGATTCTGCCCTTCGGTTTCAATGTAGTTCTGTCCCCAGTACTCTTCAATAAAGTAGCCTCTGTAGCCCGTATTTTGCTTAATCAGATAGCTGCGTTCAGCAAGAGTTATATGCCCGTTGTAATAAGTACGGTTTACATGTATAGCCTGAGGTGAATAATAGCTATAATCCACCCAGCGTCCCAGGGTATCTGAGAGAGAAGCGGTTTTAGCGAGCATGGAAATTTTTACGAGGTTACCGGCATAGCTGGTTGTCTGCGCCGTGGATATTTTATAAGCCAGCGCGAGCATTAGGATCAAGAAAAACAAAAAATACCTTTTCATGTTTGCTCCAGAAAAATTTGAGTAATTTGAGCTGAACTAAATTAGTTTACCGGCAGCAAATTCTTAGAATAATGCACTTCAGAAATTGCTGCCGCTTAAACAGGATAGGATTTATATTAGCTTTTTATTTTAGTAATACTACCTTCTTTGTTACATTATAATTTCCTGCGCTCATTCGGCATAAGTAAATTCCGCTTGGAAGTTGTGAAGCATTAAACTGAACTTTATATCTTCCCTCATTCCTTTCTTCATTTACAAGGGTTGTTACTTCCTTACCCAGAGCATCATAAATTTTAAGCTCAATTTTCCCTGCTGAGGGTATATTAAACTCAAGCATTGTTACAGGGTTAAACGGGTTTGGGTAAGCTGAAAGCGAGTAGCTTTTTACAATTGAATTATTTTCTTCAACAGAAAGAATTGAGCTGTTTTCTTCCACAATAGTCTGATGCAGGTAAACGTAAGGATAGTCTATAACAGGCCTGAAGGGTTTGTTTACCCCTTTAATGTTTATTGCATTGATATAGCATTCCTTGTTTATGTCATATATCCTGAGCGTGTCGCCGTCAATTTGGGCCACATAATTAAAGTCCCAGTCAATTGCAGTTTCACCCGTGACCTTAAGGAGTCCCGGCAGTTCTTTTTTGTTAATAAAAGTTGTGTCTGAGGGATTAAACACATAAGTCCGAAATCCATCGATGTACAATTTGTTATTCCTGAAAATCCAATGGGCATCATGAGAAGTATACACGGGTTCCGGGCCATCAGAAAGAGTTTTAATATAAGTAAAGCTTGTATCATTAAACTTAAAGAAGTGGAGTCCCGGGTAAAACTCGTACTGGAAAAGGTAGAGGGCATCAGATATCTTTGCTGCTCTTCTAAAAAGCTGGCGTTCACTGCCCCAATACGGGGTACCGCCATCCGGAAAGCCGTAAAAGTTTATAGGGGTGCTGCTCCCTTCTGCAATATCAGGAGAGTGCGAAAGGTCAACCAGGCGGTATTCATATCCTGCATATGGTCCTCCTTTTAACACTGCCAGGTAGCGGTCTGATACCTTTCCTATAATAGCCACCAGTCTTTCTTCCAGAGCCTGGGTGTTCTCATCATAGCCATTGTGGGCGTAAAGTACTTTTAAGCTGTCATTATCATTTATGAAAGCACTGCCATCCACTCCATTTATGAGCCAGGCGCCGGAGCATACAGGGATGACTTCTGTTTTTGTATACAGATAGTTCACCATTCCGCACCATACGTCACCTGAGCTGCTAAAGGCTCTTTTTGTCTTTTGCGATTCACCTTCAAGAATCCTATTCCCCCATGATAAATAATTGCCGGGGCCCGATCCGTTGCCGCGGATATCTTTAAGAAGGTAAGAGTTTCCTTTTAGGGTAAGGTGATCGTAATAATAAGCTTTTTCATCCGTGTACTTGCCTGTGCTTCCAACGAGATAGATGTCATACCAGCTCCCGAGGGTGTCGGAAAGTGAAACGGATTTCGCCGTCATGTTGACTTTTACAAGGTTGCCACGGTAATTGTGGCTTTGAGTCTGGGCATTAGAGATTTCACCGCAAAGGGTAATGAGTGAGAACACCAGCATAAGAATAAAACAACGCATAAAACCCCATAAGTTGTTATTATTACTGAGGTAAGTTAATGAATCCCCCGGAAAATTCAAAGGACTATAGACAAATTATTCATTTATGACTCCGGGACGGCAGTTTATATCCCGTTGCCTTTCTCAGAAGGACTTTGTACTTTGTAGATCATGATGAGAATATTTTTAACAATAATGTTTATTTGCGGAATTACTTTTACTTCCGCTTACTCCCAGGATTATGAATTCTCAGGAGAACTGGGGCATTTTCAGGGGGCCTCGTCTTTTTCTGTCAGTCCCATAGGATATTTTTATGTGACCGATGCCGCAACAAATGAAGTCCACAAACTCGACCTCTCGGGAAACGAGGTAAGATTTATAGGAGGCTACGGCTGGGATGAGTCGGCTTTTGATGACCCGGTGGATGTTTTCTCCACCACACTCAACGTCTACGTCTCCGACAGGAATAACAACAGGGTGCAGGTTTTTGACAAGGATCTTAACTTTGCAGCTACAGTCAAGGCACGCGGCGATGAGAGCAGGAACAGAAACAATACAAATACAGATTCAGACGGCAATATTACTTTCGGATACCCCACATGCTCGGCCGTTTCAACCCAGGGGGATATGTACATACTGGATTCTGAAAATAAAAGGATACTGAAGTTCAACATTTCAGGCGAGTACGCTCTTCAGTTCGGGAATTACCGCTCGGGCGAATACGCCCTTAACGACCCCAAAAAGTTTGCAATTTCGCAGGATAACAGGATCTTTGCACTGGATGACTCCGGCATGGTAATTTTCGACCAGTTCGGCACGGGGCTTTCCAGGGTTCCGACGGAAGTATCTTTCAGAAGCATTAATATCACATTCAACAATCTTGTTTTAACTTCCGCCGAAAGGGTGTTTACAGCCGATCTGAACGAAAAAGAGGTGCAGTTCAAAGAAGTGCACCTCACAGGTTTTGATGCCGGCAGTGAAATTGTTGCCGGACTGATATTTAAGGGTAATTTATACGTGCTTACGCAGAAGCAGATTGCCGTATTTAAAATAAAAAAAGGCTGATAGAACAGCCTCTTTATGCAACAGCTTTTACAACTTTATTGCTTTTAAGGCAAGTTGTGCAAACTTTTAATTTTGTTTTTCTGCCGTCTACAATAGCATTTACATTCTGCAGGTTAGGAAGCCATCTGGTCTTGGTTCTGTTGTTAGCATGACTTACGTTATGACCTGTAATGGGACCTTTACCGCAAATTTCGCATACTCTTGACATTACAACTCCATGAATTTTGAAACCTTAATATAAGGCTATTTTTTCTGTTAATCAAGATTTTTCCGGGGGATATTATTTGTTTATCTCATTTTCCCCCACAAAAATGTGTCAAAATTCATTTTTTCGACATATTTTTGACCTTATAATAATCTTTAGCAAAATAATCTGAATGAATAAAATAGTTAAATATTCCATGTTTTTCCTCATATTTATCTGGTTTACGGGGATTTTCCTTAATGTTCTAGTCCCCTTTGTTGAATTTCCTGCCGGATTTTACATATTGAGTGAACTCTTCTATAGTCACGTATGCCATCAGATAGCAGAAAAAACAATTTTTATCATGGGGCGCCCTCTTTTTGTATGTTCAAGATGTTTTGGCATTTACGCAGGGCTATTCTTAGCCTCTTTTATAACTTTGTTTGTTTCATTCAAAAAAAGATTACAAAAAAAGTACCTCATTTATGCAGGCATTCCGATGCTTCTTGACGTAATCCTTTATTCTGTTAACATTTATAATTATTCCAAAATCATCGCTTTTCTTACCGGGCTTCTTTTAGGTTCAGTCGGATTTTTTTATATTTTAGGAGCTTTTGAAAAATTTATTGCAGAATTAAAATCTCAAGACAGGAATCTTAATTGAAAAAGTATTTACCGGCTCTGGTATGCGGGTTTGCGGCAGGCGTTCTGAATATTGTTCCCCTTGTTAAAAGCCTTTCATGCTGCCTCATTGTGCCCGTGGCCGCTTTCTTTGCACTCGTGCTTCATCAGAAGGCCAATAGAAGTGACTCTGACATAAAAGCGTCCCTGGCCGTGCTCTTAGGGCTCTCGACTGGAATATTTGCCGCTTTTTTCGGCACCGCATTCGATATGCTGATAGTTTTTCTTACGCACGAGATCTCAATTGCAGGATCACTGCCTGAGCTTGAGAATATGCTCCAGAGCATCTACCCTGCTGAGCTTGCGCGCGAGGTTATGGATATAATGTACAAGGTGGTAGATGAGGTCAATAAGTACGGATTCTCAATGCTATATACGCTTTCTGTTTTCATGAGCAGCCTGATTATAAATTCAATTTTCGGAATCATTGGCGGACTGATCGGCATGCAGATTATAAACAGAAGGAAAGACAGCGAGGATAATAATTTCTAATCACAAAAAAAACAGATTTGATTAAAAATGATAACAGCATTTATATTTTTCGTTCACCTGGTTTTTGTTACTGTAATTTTTACAAAAAAGTGGCAGGATGAAGGCCTCTCCACAGCACTCTCAAATGTAGCTTTGATAGTAATACTTTTCAGTGTCGGCTGGGCAGTTACAGGGATGATTGCCAGGGCCCTCATGGAGCCGAAAGGTTTCGGCCTATATTTTGACAGGGATACCTTTTCCTTATTCCTGTTATCGATAGCAGAATTCTTTTTCTACAAACTCTACTACGGCGAGAATAAGGAAAAGGAAGTTACTGAAGACGATACGGAAAAACAATAACCGCAGTCTGTTCAAGCTGCTTCTGTCCCGGGGGCAGCGGTTCAAATCTCCATTGCCTGAGTGAATTTATAGCCGAGCTTTCAAGTCTTGTATCGGCCTTCATTAAAGGAATTATGGTCCCAACGGTGCCGTCGGGAAGTATGGTAAATTTCAGTTTAAGGTCAATTTCCTTTGAGACGCCTTCAGGATACTTTGGAAGCGAATAGCTGTAGATTTTCCTGTTCCCTTTTCCTCCCCAGAAGATATCGTACCCGTCGCCATTTGCGTCGCCTGATCCGTTTCCATTTCCAGAGCCACGCCCGATGCCGTTTCCAATACCTGAGCCAAGAGGGTTGGTCCCGATTCCTGCTGCCGGTGATCCGTTGCCGGGTTTTACGACATCTTTATTAGTAGATCCGTTTTTTGCCGTAAGATTTTCATTTTTCGGCTTTTCAGTATTTTTTGCCGGCAAGCGGTCTTCAGAAGTATTCTGTGTCTTATCGACTTTCGGGATATCTTCCTTTTTAGTTTCCTGCACCACATCCTGCTGAGCCTGCTGCGGGAGGTCGCCTGCCTGCGGGTCCTCGGAAACCACCTCAGTCTCGCCGTTTCCACCACCGCCTGAGCCTCCAGGGGTACCGAAACCGATCTCTACGTATTCTGTGGGTGTATAGGAAAATCCTGCCCTGATCAAAAGAAACACGGCAAGCAGGAGCCCGTGCACACCTACTGACAACAGATAAGAAGTATTTTTTATTTTAGGAATAGTCATCGCTTAACAATTTAATTTTCTTTAGTATTAACGCTTAATTATTATCTTATCCTTTTAAGCGTGTTTTCAGTTTCTTCCAGTGACGGGAAGTCCCCTATTCTGACCCTGTACCATACTTTTGCCCCTTTTGGAGCATACTTTGTGTAATAAGCATCGAGTCCCCGGCTTCTGAAGTAGTTTACCCTTTTTACGGCTTCAGAGGCCGACTGCCAGGAGGATTCCTGAATTGTATAGCGCCCTTTGCCGTCTGTAAAGATGTCCTGTTTAATCAGCTTATCCTTTGTATCGCTTCTTGGCTGAACCAGTGGGGCATTTGAAGTCTGGCTCTGCTTCGGGACCTGGTTATTATTTGCAACAGTATTATTCTTCTGAACCGGAGCATTATTCTTCTGAACCGGAGCATTATTCTTCTGGACCGGAGCATTATTCTTCTGAACCGGTTTATTAACCTGCGAATTTGTTTCAAGAAGCTTTGTTACCGGAGCCTTTGTTATCTCTTGAGGTTTGATTTCAGGCCTTTCCTCCTGAACACTTTTCGGAGTCTCAGTCTTTGGAGCTTCAGGCTTAGGAGCAGCATTGGCAGGCTCGGATTCATCTTTCTGAAGCTCCTGAGGGTTTTCAGTGCTTCTTTTATAAACTGTAACCGGAACGCTGTAATCTCTTTCTATAATCTGGGGCTTTATGGCTAAAACCTTTTCCGAAGCCGTTTTTTTCTGTACAACCTCGGGCAGAAGCGGATTTGGCTTGCCCATAAAGAAGAAGTAATAGACGCCTCCTAAGGTAACCACTACAAGAGCGCCAAGTATCATCCAGAAGGTACCGGGATATTTCACCTTATTATGGGTGTCTTCCTCATCCTCAAGCATTTTATCGTCAGTTAAAGATATGCCCGTAAAGCCACCTTCCTCAAGCTTAAGCGCATCCAGGTCATTTTCCTTTTCAGGCTCCCCTTCAGCCGGGTTTTCTTCTTCAGGAAGTTCTTCTTCAGGAAGTTCTTCTTCAGGGAGTTCTTCTTCCAGGGGCTTTTCTTCAGTCAAAGAAAAATCCTCGAAGGGGTCAATTTCAAGCCCGGCATCCAATTCTGTCAGAAGTTCAAGTTTTTCGTCTATGTTATCAACCTGGTCGTCAATTAGCGGGGGTTCTTCATCAGCGAAAGCCACCTCATCTGCAAAAGCCTTTTCCTCTGTAAAATTTTTATCGTCAGAAAAAGCATCATTAACTGCAAAATCATCATCATCATCTGCAAAAGCCTTCTCGCTTTCAGCTGATACTTCCTCATCGTCATCTATTTCCTTAAGGCTGAACCAGTCCTCACCAAGCTCAGAGTTACCCTGAGATTCAGAGGTTTTTCCCGGAGCTTCATCCCCCGGAATTTCATCCTCACCTAAAAGATCCTTAAAAAGGTCATCCGGCACTTTAAGCCCGTCCTCAGGCATGATTTCATTCAGCACATCTTCAGTTTCGCTCTGAATATCGCTTTCTTCAGGAATTTCATCTGTTCCTGTAAAAGCCTCATCCGTTGAGACATCAAGCGTAGAAGTCTCGCCTGCGAAGTCATCTGTAATACTGGCTACAATCGCATCAAAATCCTCCTCCTTCTTTTCATCAGGAGTTTCCAGCGTATTTTCACCTAAAATGGGGCTTTCCTCTTCCCCGAAATCCCATGGGATGCTTTCATTATCTTCAATTTCAGGCTCTTTTCCATTCTCCGGAGAAAGGTCAAACTTATTTTCCTCAGGGATGGAGGAAAAATTATGGTCTATTTCAAAGTCGCTAAGATTAACGGAATTTATGAGCAGACTGTCCACCTTATCCTCAAAGTTCTTCTGCATCATGAGGTAAGATGAATGGACGAGAAATTCCTTTTTTGCCTGTTCAGTTACAGGTATTACAGGCTGATCCACACTAAGGCTGAAGACGTCGTCGTCAATTTCAGTTTTCTTTATGTTTCGGGGGTTAACCTGGAAAGCCAGGACCTCGTTTTTATCTTTTCTGTTGTATTTAAGCGGCACGAATAGTAGGTAAAACGTGCCCTTCCCCTGGCTGCCCGATTCATCCAAGCTCCCCTTTCTCTTCAGCTGGAAAATTCCCACCTCAGGGATCTTTACTGATTCATTTACCTCAAGGGATTCTGCCACTTTCTGCAAGAAAACATCGAAAGCAACAGCCGTTTCCTTTCCCTGTGAGGAAAGCCGCGCGGAGATTATATTTACTAATTCTTCTTTCTTCATCTTAAATGGTTTTTGTCAAAAAACTGGCTTAAATACACTCTGCGAATTAAAGTAAATTCACACACAAAATCAAAAGCACAAGCACTAAAACTTATTTTATCTCATTTACCATCTATAGTCAATTCCGAAAACTATATCAAAAGGTTTCTCCTTGTAGCCGTACCAGTAGTAATTATTCTTATTAAAGAGATTAGATACCTGACCAAACAAACTGAAGTTATCCTGAAGCTTATAGCCCAGGCGGAGCGACATATCGGCAAAGGATGGAATCTCCGTCTTGTTTTCAATATCGGCATAAGATGAAGAGTTCAGCTCTAAGGAAGCCTTAACCTCAACCTGTTGGAAATCGTAGCCGTATGAAAGGCTTGAGCGGATTGCCGGAGTAAACGGAATTTTCATGCCGTGTGTATTCTGGAAATCCTCCATCTCAAACTTCCCATAGAATGAGCCGTAAGGGCCCGCATGGAAGAGGAGGTTTGCATAGCCGGTAAAGCGGTTAGCCTTTGTTGTTGAAACGTCATACTTCCCTTTGGCAGGATAAGCCAAACCAGGTTCGTCCGGAATTCTCATATCCAGCTTGTTTGTCCTGAAGTAGGCGTAGTTATCGAATCTTGAGTATTTAACCCCGCCTTCAATTTCGAAATAAGTATCGAACTCATATTTAAGGGCAACGTTGAGATTAACGGGGCTTTTCTGGAAAATGTGTCCGACATTAAGGTTATAATATTTATTTATCCCTGTAAGGTCACTTGCCGAGAGGAAGTCTGCCTGAGGCATCAGTTCACCCAGCATCGAGAGCTGGCTGTTTATTTTGAGGAAAAAGAAACCCTGCGGCAGGAGCATCCAGCTGGAATCTGTAGTAGCATAATAAAGCCCGAAGCCGAACTGCCAGTCGCCAGTAGGTTTCAGTTTCAAGGAGGCCCTGGCATCCATAAATCCGACTGCACTTTTGCCGTTTATCTTTTCGTTCATATTCTGGTATTTGATGTTTGCGTCGCCGGCGATCTTAAAGCCGTTGTAGCCCGTTTCGATACCGCCTTTTAACCAGAGCAGGTTTTCGCCGAAATCCTTATCGCTTAAGTAGAACATGTTATCAGTTGCATCCAGCGAGATCTTAAAATAGTCGCTCTTAAGGTTGGACATTGATATTCTCAGGTTTCCCTTATGCATATTCCTCGTTTCATCTGGATTATCTGAAGCGAAGAACTTATAAGAGTTCATATCATAGCCTCCGCCCATTTTGTAGACTGTTCCCGGCAGGAAGCCCGAACTGTCGCTTGAGAAGAAGGAAGTCGAGAGGTCGAGTCCCAGCGCGCTCTTATTTGAGTTAGGCAGGTAGGCCCTGTCGTTAAATGTCCACACGCGTCCAAAGAACGCCCCTCCGTCGAAGCCGGAGCCGTAGGTAAGCTCAGCGCCGGGGAGTCTGTAGTATCCGGCGCCCAGGCTCAGGTTCCCTTTATATTTGGAGCCGGTGGAGTTAAAGGTCACCTCTTTTTTCACGGGGTTGGATATCTCCGCAATCGGGAGGTCCTCGGGTGAATAGACCGGCTTAAAGAACTCTTCTGACATTACAGGAACAAGCTCGGCCTTAGGTTTACTTACCGTCGGAAGACTTACTCTTTCAACTCCCGTAATAACGAATTCGGGCAGTTCAACGCTCTGTTGCTTTTTCTCCTGATTTTCCTGGGCTAAAAGTATACAAGGGATAGCCCACGCGAGTAAAATTATTTTTTTTATCATATTAGTCCAGCATCCGTAATTTGTTTTGTGCTTCGGCTCCGAATTTATCACCTTTATGGCGGCTTACAACCATCTTGTACATTTCCCTGGCCTTGGTATTATCATTTTTCTTCTCATAGCATTCACCCAGCTTAAGGTAAGAGCTTGTAAGCCATTCGTCGAATCCGGCAAATGCAAATTTAACCCTGACAAGAGCCGAAATAGCGTCATCTATTTTATTCTGCTCAAGGAGTGAAACTCCGTAGTAGTACTGTGCCTTGGCGCCCAGTTCGTCTGTCCTTTCACCGGAGAGTTCCTTTAAGAGCATATCTGTTGTTTCAAAGTTCTTCCTGGCAAGTTCAATAAGGGCAATTTCAAACTTTGCATCAGCGGCAAATATGCTGCCCGAATAGTACTGTATGAGATAATTAAAATCGTCATAAGCCTTCGGAAGGTCACCCTTTGCTATATATGCCATTGCCCTGTTGTACATTATCTCAGGTATCCTGGAGGATTCAGGGGGAAACTTGTCTATTGCCGTACTGTAAATGCCGATTGCAGCATCGTAATTCTTGAGATCAGAATGAATTTTCCCCATTTCGAGCACCGAGGCTATTCCTGGGTCTGTCGTGAGGTAATTCTTAAAAACTATGTTAAAGTTATAAAGAGCCTCTTCATTCTGCTTCAATATTTCGGCGCTTTTACCTATGGCGTAATAGGCATCGGGCACAAGCGGGCTCTGAGGATAACGGCTTACAAACTCCTTGTAGCTCTTTTTGGCCATTTCATAGTTTCTGAGGTTGAAGTACAGGTCCCCTTTTCTGAACATTATCTGGTCAATATTTGCAGCCTGCGGATTTTCTGCAGCATAGTTGTCGATAAAACCGACTGCCTGCTCTGGCCTGTCATCGGCCATATAGGCGTCCTTGATCCCCATTACGGCGTCAAAAGCATAGTTGCTTGCCGGGTAGCCCGTTATTACCTTATTATAATAAACAATGCTTGAATCGTAGTTGCCCATGTTGAAGTAAGCGTTACCGATCGAGTTATACGTAATTGGCACTACAGAAGATGACGGATAGCGGCTTAAGAGCGTATGATAGCTGGCAACAGCCTGGCGGTAGTTTCCCTTCTGGAAGAAAATCCAGCCTATGATATACTGCGATTCAGCCACGTACTTTGAATCGGGAAATTTTTCCTGAAGATTTGAGAATTCCCTTATAGCCTCATTCGAATTGCCGGCCTTGTAGAGGGCCTGCGCATACTGGTAATAAGCGTAATCGCTGCTCATACTGTTGTCGGCAAGGAATACTTCCTTATATATGCGGCTTGCCTCGGCAAATTTTTTCTCCCCGTAATAGCTGTCAGCCAGCCGGAGCTTGGCATCAATAAAATTAGGGCTGTTCTTATATCTTTTAGTGAATTCGGAAAAGTTATAAGATGAATTCGGAAATTCCTTCAGATTAAAATATGTATAAGCCTTCCCGTAGAGCACCTGGGCAGTAAGCTCTTTTTCCTTTTCGCCCGTGGCATTATACTCCCTGAGGGCTTTCTTAAAATCCTTCTTTGCAAAGTAGGCCTCAGCCAGGTAGAAGTGGGTTTTTCCCGTTTCAAAAGTGGGGGCTTCAGAAGCAAGTTTATTAAGTGAGCTCAATGACTCATCGATACGGTTCAGGTAGTAGTCAGCTATACCAAGACCAAGCAAGCTGCTGTTTTTAAGTTCCGGAGCTAACTTTTGAAGGCTAAGTGCATCGCTAAAGTATTTTTTAGCTGCCGGATAATCCTTTGCCTTCAGTCTTATCTCACCAAGGACAGCCAGGGCGCGTCCACGCACCGTTTCATCCTGCGAGCCTGCGGCATCCCTCAGGTATTCTTCCGAAACCGATTCCTTGTTGGTTTTGTATTTTACCACACCGATCAGATATCTGACCTGTGAGGAAAGTGAACTCGTGGGATATTTTTTCAGGAAATCGTCATAAATTTTTAGTGCCGCATCATCCTTACCTGAGTAACGCCTGCTCTCAGCGCTCCAGAAAAGCGATTTTACGGAAACTGAGTCACTTTCACCTTTTCCGGTTAAGGATGAAAACAAATTATATGCATCGTCATACCTTGCCTGCTGGAAGTTGACCCATGCAAGTCCGTATCTGACGTTCCTTTCAACCTGAGCATTTGGTTTCTCCTGGAGGATTTCATTATATGTTTCCCCTGCTTCTTTATATTCCCTAAGCCTATAATAAGAATTTGCAAGTATATATTTGGCCTCAGTCTGAAGGGTGTCTGCAAGTTCCTTAATAAGAGGGTCATTCAGTTCCAGTATCGCGTTATCGTACTCCTTGAGTTCGAAGTAACAGAGTCCGATTCTTATCTGTGCATGGGGAGCAAGCGCGCTTGTCTTATAGTAAGCAAGGAGAGTATCATAGTTGGCAACCGCCTGGCGGAAGTCACCCTTCTTCTCATAAATATTGCCCAGAAGGTAAATGCTGTTAGGTTTATACTTGCTGTTGTTTCTGGCCACGATAGCGTCATCCAAAAACTTAATAGCCTCATCATAGCGTGCTTCCTGGCTATAGGAGTCACCCGTGAGGTACATCGCAGAGCCAACGTATTCATTGTAAGGGTAGTCTTCGATGAGCGTCTTAAAAGTCTCACGCGCATCAGAATATTCTTTCTTTCTGTAGTGAAGTGTTCCAAGCTTATACAAGGCATCAGCACGGAAGTTTGATTCGGTGTACTTGCCTGTAAAGTAGCTGAATTCAGCAATTGCGGCATCAACCTGGTTTAGTCTTAGGAGGCTTTCAGCCGAATAGTATTTTGCCGATGAAGAGAGTTCCTCGTCTACTCCTCTTTCGGCATAGAAGCCTTCAAAGAGCCTGTAGCTTTTTACATAGTCCCCCTTTTGAAATGCATCCATTGCCCGTGCATATGCCTCGGGTAAATTACTAATGGGTGTGCTATGCTCAGGCAGAGGCTTTTGGTTAACAATTTGTGCACGACCCAGGGCCGAAAGAGTTCCCAGAAATAAAAGTGTCAGTAATATATTTTTCATTTTTAGTGTAATATATTCCGGAAAATAATTGCGAAAATTGCGCCGGTTATGCCGGCAGCAAGGTTAACTACATCGTTTCCGCTCCATAAAAAGCCTTTTTTATGGACGGCCGGCCTCATGCAGTGGAACTTCTTTTCAGTAAGTTTACCGCATTCTGTGCAGTAAAATTCTGCCTGAAGAGCAGCTCCCGGGATGCTCTCTGACAAGCCTCCCAAAGTGCCGGAAAAACAATAATACAAAAGTACAGAAATAATCCGTTATTTACCCATACTGCAGAGGATATTGCAACTCTCAGTGCCCCGGCAACCCTAGCGATAGTGCCTGCAGCTGATACACCGCCCGAGGTCCCCTGTTGGCACCTCCGCAGGTTCAGGATGTTATACGTCTTTGACCTGGCCAAGGTTCCAATTTCGGTACCCCATGTATCGGCACTCCCCACTTCGAGCCGCCAAGTCCAAAAACAGGGACTGCCAGCAGAAAAGCAGCCCGTGAGCCGCTTTTAGTCAGGAACTTAAGCCTGTAGGATAAAACTGCTGCAATTGCGCCCAGAACAATAGCTAAAATTATCTTTTCCGACAAGCCAAAATTAAGGGCGTTGAACTGAATATTCATAAGAGTCTTCTATATAATAATGTCCGGCAGAAATGCCTCATTTCAGTAAAAAATGTCTTCTTTGTCTTAAAGTTCCGGAATATATTATTTAAGAGTTCTATTGTCAAGGATTGAAGGAAGAATTCACGAAAGGCTGAAACTCTCTTTAGGATTACTTATACATTGCTCGTCCTGCAGGTCTCTGAAGTTGAAGATTTTTCAATCTGAATTGTTGGGTGGTCGATACCGAACTTCTCATGCAGATCGCGGCAGATCCGGCTTGTCAGCTCGTCGCTCACCTGGGCATCGGGTTTAACTATATGCACAGTAAGAGCCGTTTCAGTGGTGCTAAGGGGCCAGATATGCAAGTCGTGCACCTCTTTTACGCCAGGCAAGTGTTCCAGGTATTCAACTACTTTCTGGACCGGTATATGTGCCGGAACGGCATCCATGGCAAGGTTAAATGAATCCCTCAGAAGATCCCATGTGCCTATTACAATTACAAGTGAAATAATGATGCTAAGAAGAGGATCCATGCGGTTCCAGCCGGTGTAAAGGATAATTGTTCCTGCAGCCACAACGCCCAAGGATACGGCGGCATCGGCAGTCATGTGAAGAAATGCGCCTTTTATATTAAGGTCGGTCTTTCTTTCCTTTATGAATAAAAGTGCCGTTGCACTATTAATTAAAAAGCCGATAAAAGCCACCATTATCATTACGGAGCCCTGAGTCCCTTCGGGATTTCTGAGCCTCTGTATTGCTTCAAAGGTGATCATTCCAACCGTAATAAGGAGAATTACGGCATTAAGCAAAGCCGCAAAAATGGAAGTTTTCCTGAAGCCGTAGGTTCTGTACTCCGTCGGGGGTTTTTGTACAAGAAGTGAAGCCCCCCAGGCAAGTACAAGTCCAAGCACGTCGCTTAAGTTGTGCCCCGCATCGGCAATTAAAGCCAGGGAATTAATGGAAAATCCGAATACCGCTTCAACCAGTACGTATATCAGGTTTAATCCGATACCGAGGGCAAAAATCCTGTTGTATCCGCCTGCCCTTTCGTGCTGATGGGAATGGTTATGTGAATGACTGTTGTTATGTGACATCAGTTAAAACTTCTTAAATCATGCAAATCTAAATAAACAAAACTGCAAAAAAATAATAGCGCTTGCCTAACCAAAATAAAAATACACAATTCCCGGGAATTTTAGTAGCAGAGAATTTCCTCTGCTTTTTGTGGTGATGCCTTTTTACGGGCTAGCGTGTGAAACCTTTAGCTTTTTCATGTATCACACTAATAAAGAGCAACAAATTGACACTAAAGAGAAATTCAAGGAGAGATTATGATATTCAGGCAGATTCGTTCAAAGGATGATACAGGTACACTTAGCTATTTAATTGCAGACGAAGAATCAAAGGATGCTGCTGTAATAGATCCGAATATTGAGGATCTGGACAGGATCCTTTATATGGCCGATGAGCTTGGCTTGCGTGTGGAATATGTATTTGATACGCACACCCACGCCGACCATATTACTGCCGCGGAGGAAATAAAGAATCTTACAGGGGCGGAAGTAATAATGCACGAAAATACAAAAGATAAATGGAAAGTTGTTGATGAAGGCGACAAGTTTGGAATAGGTGACATCTTAAGGGCCAATGCGGCAGTTGAAGTTGACCGCTATGTTAAGGACGGGGATTTAATTAAAGTAGGATCACTTGAATTCCGGGTACTCTTTACCCCGGGGCATACAGATAACCATATAAGCCTCATGCTTCAGGACATGCTCTTTACTGGAGACCTGCTTTTAATAGGGCAGGCAGGAAGAAGCGACCTTCCGGGTGGAAATCCTTCGGATCAGTATGAAAGCCTTTTCGGAAAAATTATGACTCTTCCCGAAGGCACAAGAATCTTTCCGGGACATGATTATGAGGATAACGATTATTCGCTTTTAATGGAAGAAAAGGAAAATAACCCGTTTTTGCAGGCAAGGACAAAAGATGAATATGTGGAATTTGTAAGGGATTTCTTCCCTCCTTTTGCCGAAGCGTCTTCTGCCGGGAAAATGACACTTCAGTGCGGGACAAAAAGAGTTTCAAATTCCAGTGAACCTTTTGAGAATGTTTCTTCTGAAGAGCTGGCCGATATGATCAAAAATGAAAAGGATATCCTTCTCCTGGATGTAAGAGAGCCTTTTGAACTAATGGCTTTCGGAATGGTTCCAGGGGTTGTAAATATTCCAGTGGGGCAAATTACCGGCAGGCTCAATGAAATTCCGCACGATAAGAAGGTTGTTGTAATATGCCAGTCGGGTAATCGTTCTTTTGAAGTCTCGCATTATCTTTCAAGAAATGGTTTTTCAAACATCTATAATCTTGAAGGAGGCACCTCAGGCTGGATTAACAGCCGCAGTCCCAGAGTAAATGAATTAAAATTTTCCGGGACACAGAAGTAATGGAGTTCCTAGTAATTGCCTTAATAGCTTTTTCAACTTCCTTAGTTTCAGGAATGCTGGGCCTGGGAGGATCCGTCCTCCTAATCCCGGCCTACCTGTATCTCCCTCCCTTACTTGGGCTAAGCAGGATGGATGTAAAGATGATTTCGGGAATGACCTCGCTCCAGGTGTTTGCTGCATCCTTACCCGGCATGCTGCTGCATAAAAGAAAAGGCGCAGTAAATACTTCTCTTGTCTGGACAATGGGAATTCCGATTACAATAGCTTCCTTTTCAGGGGCTGCACTCTCAGGCATGATCTCGCCCGGAGTAATAATTACGGTTTTTGCAGTTATGACTTTTGCAGGAGCTTTACTGATGCTTATCCAGAAACCGAAGGACGAACTTTATAATGGCAGCCTTGAATTCAGCAGGACAGGTGCCGTAGCAATAGCCCTTGCAGTAGGCTTCTTTGGCGGGATGGTAGGCGCGCCGGGGGCTTTCCTTTTATCCCCTTTAATGATGGTTCTCTTAAAAATACCAACCAGAATTACCATCGGTTCAACGCTCGGAATCGTGCTTTTGTCCGCATTTGCTGCCAGCCTGGGGAAATTATTAACCGGACAGGTACCGCTACTTTTAACGCTTACGGCAATTGTTTCTTCGTTGCCCGGAGTCTACCTGGGCACTTATTTAAGCCATAGCCTGAAGAGCAGGACCTTAAGGCTTATACTTGCAGTACTGATAGGTGCCGTTGGGCTTCAGATGGGATTCAGCATTTTTTTGAAATAATTTCTAAAAATAAAGTTTTTTCTTTTGCGTATCTCCTATTGTATATATAAATTTTTCCCCTTAATTTAAGTGTAATTTGTTCGAAAATAGTTAAAAGGAAAAGTATTTTCGGATCCCGAAGGTTTAAGCCCTCTTAGTCCTTCAGGAGATTTACTTCAGGGAAACATATACAGAAGCAGAATGCAAAAAAAAGATAGCAGGAACAAATCCACTGATACTGCCCAGCCAGACAACAGCAGAGATATCTACAGGGCACTCATAGAGACCTCATTGGATTCTATTGTTATAATTGATCTGGATGGTACTATTAAAGAAGCTTCCACCCGCACTCTTGAAATTCACGGCTATGAGAGTGCTTCGGAGCTAATAGGAAAACCTGCTTCGATATTAATTGCACCCGAAGAGCATCAGAAAGCAGCATACCTTCGTGAAAAAATCTTCTCCGGAGATCAGATTAAAAAGATAGAGTTTACTTTTATCAGAAAGGACGGCCTGAGATTTATGGGTGAAGTTAGCACTTCACTCGTAAAAAACAGCCAGGGAGAGGGCGTATGCATTATTTCAGTGCTTAAGGATATCAACAAGCACAAACAGGAGCAGAAAAAGCAGTCTGCAATTTATGAAATTTCTGAAGCCGCCAACATCTCAAAGGATCTGAATGAGCTCTATGCAAAAGTACACACCATATTAAAAGAATTTATTCCTGCCAAGAACTTTTATATAGCTCTTTATGACGACCTGTCCGAAACGCTTAGTTTCCCCTACTATGTGGATGAATACGATTCCCCGGATATGCCAAGCCAGTATGGGCCACAGAAATTTGGGCGCGGGCTTACAGAATATGCCGTCAGATACGGAAAGCCGTTACTGGTAACAAAAGAAAAATTTTATGAGCTTCTGGATAAAAATGAGGTTGAGCAGCTGGGGGCCATGTCCGTTGAATGGCTGGGCGTACCACTGAAGACTTACGATGAAAAGAAGATCGGGGTCCTTGCTGTCCAGATTTACGATAATGAAAACCTTCAGTATACAAAAGAGGACGAGGAACTTCTGGCATTCGTCTCCACGCAGATAGCTATTGCAATTGAGCGCAAGCGTACTGAACAGGTGCTTCAGGAAAGCCAGGAAGCTTCAGAAACCGTAATTTCAAACCTGCCGGATATTGTTATTGTTCACAAAAAAGGAAACATTGTATTTGCAAATAATACTGCAATAGACTTTTCGGGCTACAGCCCGGAAGAGCTCAGGAACAGGTCTGTGATTGATTTTGTGGCACCAGAGAAAAAGGCGTTTATTACAGAAGTACTGAGCAACAGGTCCAAGGGGAGAGTTCTTCCTGACTATGAAACTGAAATTGTAACCAAGTCCGGCTCAAGGAAAGCCACCATCATAAGAGGCGTGGATATAATTTACGAAAAAGAGCCTGCCACACTGATTGTCCTTATCGATGTAACTGAAAGAAAAGAAAATGAGGCAATACTTACAAAATTCAAACAGGCCGTTGAATGGTCAAATGAGGCGATACTAATTACAGACCCTGAGGGACTCATAACATACGTAAACCCTGAATTTACAAAGCTATATGGATACAGCTACGAAGAGGTCGTCGGGAAAGTTACCCCAAGAATATTGAAAAGCGGATTTCACACTCCGGAGCAGTACACATATCTTTGGAACCTCCTTAAACAAAGGCAGCCTATACAAGGCGAAATGGTGAATAAGACCAAAGACGGCAGGCTGGTTTCAATTGAAGCCTCTGCAAGCTCCATTCTGGATGAAAGCGGCAATATTATAGGCTACCTTGGTATTCAAAGAGACATAAGCGACAGGAAAGGCAGCGAAAAAGTTAATAATGCACTCTATAAGATATCTGAGGCCGTAAATACAACAAGCGACCTTAATATGCTCTACAGTAAGCTGCACGAAATTATCAAAGATCTCATGCCGGCCGACAATTTCTATATTGCAGTTTACGACCAGATAAATGAGATGCTTAGTTTCCCCTACTTTGTAGATGAGTTCGATCCCCCGCAGGAATCAAAGAAAGTAGGCAAAGGCCTCACCGAGTATGTCCTCAGGACAGGCCAGGGAGCCCTGATCAATGAAGAGCAGGATCTTGCCTTAAGAGCCTTAGGTGAGGTTGAAATTCTGGGAACTCCCTCTAAGGTATGGCTCGGGGTACCATTGAAGGTATTGGATAAAATAACGGGCGTTATGGTAGTTCAGGATTATGAAAATCCTGATGCCTACGGGGAAAAAGAAAAGGAGATTCTTACGTTCGTTTCAGAACAGATAGCTTCAGCCATTTATAAAAAAACGGTTGAGCAGGAACTCCTTGAGTACACAACAGACCTTCAGACTCACAGATATCTGCTTGAACAGAGGACTGAAGAGCTGACGGCATTAAACGGGCAGCTTGAAAAATCGGAAAAGGAGCTTCAGGAATCGCTTTCGGAAAAAGACAGGTTCTTCTCAATTATTGCTCACGACTTAAAGAGTCCCTTCAACGGGCTTATGGGCTTTACAAACCTTCTGATGCAGGATTTTGCACAGTTCTCAACAGATGAGGTAAAAAACTTCATCGTGCATATAAATGCTTCTGTTAAGAACATTTATAATCTGATTGAGAACCTGCTCGACTGGTCGAGAATACAGACAGGAAGGATGGAATTTAACCCCGAGGCCCTGAGCCTCCCCGGGCAGGTAAAGCCCGTGTTCTCCCTGCTTAAGAACAATGCTATTACAAAAGGGATAAAGCTTGAGCAACGGATAAATAAGGATATTGCAGTTTTTGCAGACGAGAAAATGCTTCATTGCGTGCTGCAGAATCTAATCTCAAACGCAATTAAGTTTACAAATCCCGACGGGAAGATAACAATCTCAGCAATGAAGGAAGACGGGCACGTGAAGGTCTCAGTGGCCGATACCGGCGTAGGAATCCATCCGGCCTCACTGGATAAACTCTTTAAGATCGACTCAAATCTTTCCACCGAAGGAACAGCACATGAAAAAGGTACCGGATTGGGCTTAATTCTCTGCAAGGAATTTATCGAGAAAAACGGAGGATCAATTTCGGTTGATAGCAAGCTAAACAAAGGAACTACATTTACGTTTTCACTTCCTGCGGTTGAAAGAAATTAAAAGAAAATAATTTGATAAAAATAGGCGTACGTTTATTCGTACGCCTTTTTTTATTTCTCCAGTTCCGTATACACAGAGTTTTTATCCGGCCAGGGAAACTCCCATAAACCATCCAATGCCGAAGGTTATTCCGGCAGCCAGAAGACCGAAGACAAGCTGCCTTGTGCCTGAAGACCAGATGCTTTTGCCCGTCATAACAGTAATGGCGCTTCCAATTCCAAAAAGCCCCAGTGCACTCAGGATAAGACTAAGAACAATGCTTGTGGCGCCGGAGGCAACTATAAAAGGAATTACCGGAATTATTGCTCCAAAGGCAAAAAGGACGAATGACATTCCGGCGGCTTCCCAGGCCGAGCCGCCCAGTTCTTCTGGATCAATACCAAGCTCTTCCCTGGCAAGAGTATCTAAAGCTGTATTTGGGTTGCTGACAAGCTGGCTTGCCATTAGCTTTGCATTTTCTTCTGAAAGGCCTTTCGATTGGTAAATTAAGGCAAGTTCCTCCATTTCCTCCTGTGGGTTAGCCATGAGTTCACTTTCTTCAATACTCATCTGCCTCTGGTAGAGTTCACGCGAGCTTTGAACAGAAAGCCATTCACCAAGTGCCATTGAAATTGCCCCGGCCAAAAGTCCTGCAAACCCTGTAATCAGGATTGTACCATTTGAAAGGGCGGCACCCTCGGCTGCGCCGGCCACACCCATTACAAGGCTCAGGTTTGATACCAGGCCATCGTTGGCACCCAAAACGGCAGCCCTGAGAGCGTTGCCGCCAACCCCCTTGTGTCTGCCTTCGAAGCGGGCAATCTGCGTGCCTTCAAGCCCCCCGGTATTCATCATAGCCTTAAAAAGCCGGCCATGCGATTTTTCCTCTGCAGCCATGGTGGTCTTTTTCGTCTCAGGCTGCTTACTGTAACTATCACTCCCGCTTTCTTCCATCTCCACCAGTGTAGGAAGAACGAATTGCGCTCCGAACTTTTTAGCCAGAAAAATGAGAATTTTGGTACGCCAGTCGGGTTTTACAAGCGGGTCCTTCCCCCCTGCCTTCAGGATCTGATCACGCCAGAAGATGGCGTGTTTTTCCTCTGTTTCAGCGAGCCTTAAGTATACTTTTTTTAATTCTTCTTTTGCTTCTGTTTCAGCCAGTACCCTGTATAGGGCTGAACTGTTGGTTTCGGCCTGCAGGTTAGCCTTATACTGCGGAATATTTGCCTTAAAAGCCATTTTATCTATCCTCCCGGTTTAAAATTCTATAAATTTTACCCCTTTATGATAAGATATTATTTCATTTTCCGCAAAGATTCCGCAGTATAATTTTGGGTATTTTCACATTATGGGATTATTCATTATCCTCGTCATCTTCAAACTCAACGCCCAGGTATTCAAGACTGCTTTCACAGATAGATATCATTATATCCAGGCCATACCTGACGGAAGCCATGGCGGCAAGGGCCGATTCGCGGGAGATATAATTAATCTCATTTACAGCATTCTGATCCTTCATCAGTTCATCTGCCTCATCGTAGAGTTCCCATAGACGGTCGTGCAGCTGTTCTAATTTTTCGGTAAAAGCGTCGATTTTATCCGAATTCCCTTCTCCGTTCAATTTATCCTCATTCATTTATACTTCTCCGGAAAATAAAAAAAATATTGTTTCAATTCTGACCTTTTTGCAACTCATTTGTTGTCATTAATAATTATATAAGAAAATGATGCAAATAAAAAAAGTCCAATGCCTCAAGATACGAAAAAAAGGGCTAATGTTTTAATACAATAGCCCTTTCAAGTTAGTTTATTTTCATGGGAAGAATTCGTGTTACTTGCTTTTTTCCAGTTTCTGATATGTATTGTAAAAAATTGCGCACATCCTTTTGACTCTTGTACTCTCATCAAATTCATATGCTCTCCTTAGGGCAAAGACACTCTGCGCATTGCCCAGTTTATAAAGTGATAATGCGGCCATCAGTTTTCCGCCATCCTCTTTTTCTTCACGCAGCATCTTCATTAAAGGGATCATTGCTTTGGATGATTTCATTTCGCCAAGTATATAGGCTGCACTTACACGGCTGTTGAAGTCATCCGACACTATGGCATCCAGAAGATTCTCTTCAATATCCGGTTTATCAACTTTCTCATTTAATACATAATCGTTGTAGAAATTTGCGCACATTTTTCTGACTCTTTCACTATTATCAAATATGGCGGCACGTTCAATTGCGTAAAGGCCCTGTGCGTTGCCGATTTTATAAAGGGAGAGCGCGGCCATGATTCTGGCACCCTCGACAGGTTCATTATGGAGCATATTGAGCAAAGGAATTAAAGCTTTTGAAGATCTTATCTCGCCCAAAGCAAAGGCGGAATTAACTCTCTCGTCGAAGTTCTTTGATTTCATTGATTTCAGGAGGGATTCCTCATCCTGGGATCCTGCATTATTGTTAGCGCTGGCATTTGAAAAGCCGAGTAAGAGCACACAAAGCACCCCAGACAGAATAACTGCTATCCGTTTCATTTATCCACCTCTTAAAAAGAAATTATTAAAAATCTTTCCTTTTTTGAGCGCTCAATAGTTAGGACGCACCAATATTAAAAGAGTTCCGTTGTGTATAAATTTTTCTATTATGTTACTTGTATTCTTTATCGTAGTTTATTTATAATATTGACTTATATGGATTTATCGTATATAATATTACA
Source organism: Acidobacteriota bacterium (assembly GCA_050258415.1). Classification (GTDB taxonomy): domain Bacteria; phylum Bacteroidota; class Ignavibacteria; order Ignavibacteriales; family SURF-24; genus JAAXKN01. The sequence continues at coordinate 23,764 of JBLMYS010000168.1, forward strand.
AACAGCGTTCAGCAGATTCTGGATACGAATAATATTTAAGGAGGACAACTATGTTTAGAAGGCGGAACATGACTAAAACAATGATTACAGGAGTCTTAATTGGCGGAGCAACCGGCAGCATTCTGACATTTTTATTTACTCCCAAAAGCGGCAGAGAGCTTAGAGGGGATATTAAGAACACGATGGATAATTCCATGGAAAAAGTAAAGACTTCCACCTCTAACATCTACTCGGGCGCAAGAAATGTTACATCAGGTGCAATTAACAAGATCCAGTCAGCTTTTAATGCCGGGATCACCTCATACAGAAATGCCACCGATAAAGTAAAAACCAGCAAGGAGATGGTCGAAGAATCACTGGCCGAAGAAAACACCGGCTCGAACATTTGAGGCAATGTTTTTGCTAAGAAAGAAAAGGGGAAAGGCGGAATAAGAGAATTTGTCTTTCCCTTTTTTCCATGCCCCTTTTTCCCCTCGGACCGGTACCTGAAATGCTGAAGTTAAATTACGGCGCCAGAAATATTTCAGAAGTCAGGTATTAATAATCCCGAGGGACCTTGATTTCCTTTGATTTTAGCTATATAATATATTGAGATGCAATGGTTATATCAGAATGATGAGATGTGGTGAAAGAAAAGTAACAATTAACAACGAGGGAATATATGTTTAACAGCAGACGCAAAAGCAATCAAAAGCTAATTACCGGAATCTTCATCGGCAGTGCTGCAGGCAGCATTCTTGCCTTCCTTTTTACTCCCAAGACAGGCAAAGATTTAAGACATGATATTGCTGAATCATTTGACAGTTCAGTTGACGTGGTAAAAGACACAAGCGGCAGAATCTATAACACTGCCCTGACGGCTACAACAGGTACAGTAAACAGATTCCAGGCTGCAATTAAAGCAAGCATAAACAAATACAAACAGGCCGGTGAAGAATTAAGAAAAGCCAGGAAAGCACCGTCTGAACACATTGCAGCTCCGAAAGGAAGAAAAAGGACCACTACAAGAAAAGCAGCCAAACCAACTACATGATTTAAAAAGAAAAAACTCCGTAATAGTGATCTTTACGGAGTTTTATTCCTGATTTTTTAATTTTTAATTTTTAATTGATTTTCATGCCAGCGGAAGAGTAAAATTAAAAGAACTTCCTTTTCCGGGTTTACTTTCAACGGATATAAATCCCCCGTTCTTCTCAATTAACTCCCTGGAAAGTATCAGTCCAAGCCCGGTCCCTTTTTCCCCGGTCGTACCGTTCTTAAAGAAGTGGGAATCGATCTTAAAGAGTTTTGCGATTTCAGCTTCTTCCATACCGATTCCGTTATCGGAAATTGTCATAGTGGCAAATCCTCCCTCACGCTGCGCACTTATCTCAATTTTCCCGCCTGGCCACGTAAATTTAATTCCGTTTGAGATGAGGTTATTTAAGATTGCTGAGACCATGTTTTTATCCGCAAAAACCATGACCTCAGAGGTCATTTGGTTAACAAGAGTAATTTTTTTCTTTGAGGCGCTGGCTTCCTGGACCATTAGGGCTTCCCTAACTGCTGAACAAAGTCCCATCTCCTTCGGGGAGTACTCCATTCTTCCTGTCTGGATCCTCGACCAGTCGAGCAGATTTTCAACGAGGCTATAGACATTTCTGGAATATTTGGAGACTTTAATTGTAAATTCCCTCAGCTCTTCCTGCGAGATATTGTCTATGTTTTCCACCACCGATTCAGAATAAGTAAGAAGCGCGTTAAACGGGCTCTTCAGGTCGTGTGAGATAATTGAGAAAAACTTATCCTTGCTGCTGTTTACCTCTTTGAGGTATCTTTCCGACTCAGCCAGGTCGTCGAGCCATTTAGCCTGAAGCTCATTTATTTTTGTCAGCTGGTAACGGCTTTTTTCCAGTTCGCTATTGATATTTTCGACTTTCTGTTTTTCCTCATTAAGTTCCGTAGTCCTTAAGGCAACCAGTTTCTCGAGGTTGCGGGTTCTGATTCTGATGTAGGTAAAAATGAAACCTATTCCCACAAGGCTTGCTAAGAGATAAAACCACCATGTTTTCCAGAAAGGGGGCAGAATTCTGAAAGTAAATGAGGCAGCCTTTTTACTCCACAGCCCGTCTTTATTTCGGGCAATTACTATAAGTGTATACTCACCGGGCTCCAGATTGCGGAAGACGACTTCATTATTTCGGCTTAAGGGTGACCAGTTAAAATCCTGGCCGTTGAGCCTGTACTGGTACTGAACGCCTTCAGGATTCCTGAAGTCAATTCCGGAAAAAGTAAACTGCAGGTGATTTTTGTTGTAAGGAAGCCTTAGTTCCAGGGGCATCCCGGTCTTGGTATCCAGTCCCTTTGAAAATGAGAAGACGTTTGTAGTATCAAAAAGAAAGCTGACATTTGTGATATAAACTCCCGGATGATGAATCAAAAAAGGTTCGGAAGTTTTCTCTGCACTTATTTTGGCCAGTTTATCGAGTACACCTACCCAAACGTTACCTTCCCTGTCGCAGTATATGGCTTCATCATTGCATTTGGGAAATCCGTCTTCTGCGCCAAAATTCTTAAAAATTATTTTTCCCGAGTTGTCATATTCGTTAACATTAAGTTCGCTTAAGCCAGTTTTTGTACCGATCCAAAGGTTATTATTTTTATCAAAGGTCAGTGATGTAGTAAAGTCATCGATAAGTCCCTGCCTGGATGTTATAGATTCGTAGGTTTTATTCCAGGGATTATATCTGATAATTCCATTATTTGAGATAGCGAGCCAGTAATACCCCTTTTTATCCATGGCAACTGAAATATAGGCAAAGGCTTCCTTTGATCCCTCAAAACGCGAGGGGATAAAAACGCTATTATCTGATGTTGTTGCTCCCTTCCTTGTTATCAACCAGATTCTGCCATCTGAACTGTGGAGAAATTGTGGATTGTAATTAGGTTTGGCAATAGGAACTGCTTTTTTCCCATCATAACAGTAAACAGCCCCTGCGCTTTGAAACCAGATATCATTACTCGGGCCCTCTTTTATCAAGTCAATTCTTTTTAATTTAGGAATTGTAGGCAGAATGGAAAGTCTTCCGCTTTTAAGCCTGTAGAGGTTGCTGTTTTCCCGGGAGCCAAACAAAAGCGAACCATCCCGTTCGGCACAAACAGCAATGATATTGGCGGGATTAAGGTTTCCAGTGGGGAATTTTTTGGTAAAAACATTGCCCGTAAGCCTGCAGGCGCCCCCTTTATAACTGTAAAGCCAGTAGTTACCCGATTTATCCTCACTGATTCCGCTTATCAGGCTGATATTAAGTCCCTGACCGGCATCAAAAATTTCATAGTTTTTCGGTACCATTTTACAAACTCCGGTGAGCATGCCGATCCAGAGAACTCCATCGCTGCTTTCATTAACAGAGAATATGGTCTTGTAATAAGTATCGTTTGTGACTGGAATAAAATTAACTTTATTGTTTTTATATCTGAAAAGGCCTGCATCCGTGCCGATCCAGGTATTTCCCCGGCTGTCGTTACAGATAGAATTGACGGTTTTAATATTGTACTTAGCAAGATCAATGAGTTTCCTAAATTCATGGCCATTGTAGAGGATAAGATTTTCCCTGGTTGCAAACCAGAGCCTGCCAGCCTTGTCAATGGAGATAGCGTTAGACATTTTATCTTCGTAAACCCAGTTATAAGAACTCCCGTCATACTTGATTAGTCCGTTGCGGCACAAAATCCAGATATTTCCTTCCGGGTCAGAAGCAATACTTCTGACCAATACGACTTCAGACCCGTCCGGCAGAGATTTTATTTTGGTCCATTTCCCCTTGTCGAACATTGCCAGGCACTTATCGCCGGCGGCCCAGATAGTTCCTTTTTTATCTTCATAAAGGCAGTTTATCTTACCCATCCATTCAGAGTTTTCCAGCCTGAGGCCGTCATATTTGCTAATGCCCCGCACTGTTCCAAACCAATAATTCCCTTTTGAGTCCTGGATTCCGGAACAGACATTTTTATTCAAAAAATCGTCATCTTCTTTGAAGCCCTTCATGTTTATGCCGTCAAACCTGTGGACTCCAATATTCATGCAGAACCATAAGAATCCATTCTTATCCTCAAAGGTGGAAAAAGTTGCAGGTTTGCCCTTAGTGTGGTCAAAGTAATACTTGAATGAATATTCCTGAGGGAATGCCAAAACAGGAAAGAGAAGTAAAAAAGATAAAACTCTTAATTTCATATTTTTATTATATTAGAGTTTCCATTACAGAATGAATTATTCAGATAAAGTTTCAGGCAGCAGCAAGAACGTGAGCTGCCGGGAAACATTAAAAACAGCTGCATAAAAATAGCAAAAGATTTCAACTTATGCATTCTGATTTTAATTATTTCTTATAATCACTTTACAAGGATTACTAAATGAAAAAACTTAAGCTGCCGGGAACGGACCTTGAGCCTACAAGAATTGCGCTTGGATGCATGACCCTGGGTAAAAGCTGGGATAAAGAGCCTCTGGATGAAGAGACAAAAAAACAAGCAGTTATCACAATACGTGCGGCACTGGAAGAAGGGATTAACTTTTTTGACCATGCTGATATTTATACCATGGGTAAATCTGAAGAGGTATTCTCCTCCATCTGGAAGGAAGTGCCGGGTTTGAGGGAGAAAATCATTCTGCAGTCCAAATGCGGTATCCGGTTCCTTAACGATCCTAAAGAGGGTTTTCCACAGAGATACGACTTCAGCTATGACCACATAATAAATTCAGTTGATATGAGTCTTGGTCGATTAAAGACTGACTATCTGGACATACTTCTTCTGCACCGTCCCGATCCCCTCCTTGAGCCGGAAGAAGTGGCAAAAGCCTTCGACAGGCTTCATTCAGAAGGGAAAGTCCGCTATTTCGGAGTCAGCAATCACACCGGTATGCAGATAGAGCTGTTGAAAAAGTTTCTAAAGCAGCCATTAGTGGTCAACCAGATGGAGCTCAGCATTCTGCATTCCGACCTGATTGATGCAGGTATTATAACAAATCAGAGAAAGCCTGTCCACCAGGTGCGCGGGGAAGGTACCTTGGACTACTGCAGGCTGAATAATATCGCCATACAGGCATGGAGCCCGCTTGCACAGGGGCTTCTTACGGGAAAACCTTCAGCAGAGGATAATGAGGCAGTTTATAATACATTCCGTGTAATAAGACAGATGGCCGAAGAGAAAAATGTAAGCCCCGAGGCTATAGTCATTGCCTGGATACTCAGGCATCCGGCAAATATACAGCCGATAGTCGGTACAACAAAGCCTGAAAGGATAAGAGCCTGTGCAGAGGCGGATCAAATTGAGCTTTCAAGAGAAGAATGGTACACGCTATTTACAGCAGGAAGAGGGGCTATGGTTCCGTAAGGAATTATGAATTATGAGTTTTAAGTTTTGAATTAGGGCGCAAAAGGCTTATATGGCGCCCTAATTTTGAGAATTGAACGCCTTAAAATTTCAGGCTTCCAAGATTAATGCGGAAGGGATAGAACACATAAAATCTGGTTCCTTTCTCAGTAAATTCCACTGCCGGCAGTGGAAGCTTAATATAGTTCAGGCTCTGCCTGGCCCAGTTCCAGAACCATCCCCCCTCGGGCAGGAGTCTGATAAGGTTAAGGTCAAGGCCCAGTATGTAGCGTCTTACAGAAAGCTGGTCGGGAGGACCGTTCGGATCGGGGTTAGCATCAATGGCGTCGCCGCCGTAGCCGATGGCAACGTTCAGCCATTTAGGCCAGTACCTCTTTTCATTCTCACCTAAAATGTTATAGACGTCCACCGACCACCAGAAAGTGGAACTGTTATAGTCATCTATAAATGTCCTTGGGCGCAAAATAAGAGGTTTCCCTGTCCACTCCGAAGGCACGAACTGCCACTTGGGTGTAATATTCTGCAAAAACGGGTTGTAATGCTGCGCCAGGAAAAAGCTGGCACCTATGGCGTCAAAATACCAGTCCGAAGGGCTAAAGCCCCAGTTTTTTGCAAATCCGTCCTCAGTTTCAACATACGTCTGGTATGCAAGCGCGAGCGCGCTCCCCCAGATAGCCGAGGCGTCGTAACTGACTCCGGAGGCTAAAAGCCCCTCGCTTAAAACATAGGAAATGATATAGCTTCCGAAAGAATGCCCGGCCTTATCCACCTGAAGAGCTGAGAACCAATCCTCCTGGAAATGGAATGCTCCCCTGTTATCGCTCCACCATGCATTTCTCTGGTTAATATGAAGCCCTACTATGGCCCCAAGATATATACCACCGACTATTGAGGCAGTTAGCGGTTTTATTTTTGTCTCTGAAAGTGGCAGTGAGCCATCGAGCGTGTAGCGTCTGTCACCAGCATAGGTAAATTCGTTGAGCGAAAGGCGTTTTGAAGCTGACTCTGGATTAGAGAGCGATGAATCAGAATTTGCCAGCGATGAATCAGAATTAGCCAGTGTTACAGCCCCTACAGGGTTTACCTCTGAGCTAATCTGCCAGATAAAGAGCAGAAGAAGCAGAATAGTATATTCCGGTATATTTTTCTTCAGGTTATAGAACATTATTTAACACCGTAACAGATTTAGTTTATTATCCGGTAAATTATTTAAGGTAGTTTAATCGACGCCAAATCTTAAAGTAATAAGTGAATTAAGACTGCTAAGATCTTTATTCTTTAGTCCGATATAGCCATCCATACCTGTAACAAACCTGTAGCTCAAACCAAGTCCAAGGTGCAGAAGACGCGTAAGGTCAGCCTCCAGTGTGAGCTGAGGTTCCCAGATGAGTAAGCTTTGTCCGTAGTAGCTGGTATGTGGGATTGAGGTATCCTGTGCTTTAGGTTTAAGGCCACCACCGCCCATAAAGAAAAGAAAAGACCCGTGTAAAAAGCTTTCAGATGGATATAAATATTCAATTTCAAGCCCGCCGCAGTTAAAAGCCGCCAGGAGTTTCCGGCCGTTTAAAGGGTCCAGCTCTTTAGTTTCAATTTTATTTGCAAGGCTGTAGAAAGCCCCCCCAAGGAAAAAGTTGCCGCTGAATTGCCAGCCGGCTCTTCCCCCTGCAATAATGCTGTTCTGCCCCAGGATAGAACCGCTTTTAACGACAGCCGCAACATAAGCCCCCTGTTCTGTCCGGGCAGAAGAAGTTGTTCCTATAACGACCAATAAAGCCAAAATAACAAAAATTCGCATACAGGCATTCCAATAAATAGTTACAGGATAGTCTGACAAATATAAACAAAATTTATCAATATGTGCACAATAATGCGGCTCAGCCGCCCGGGGCTAAAAGACAAGAGCCGGAGAGTAGAGCATCTTTTTAATACTTATAATTATTTTTGGGGATTTGTCGGCCTCAGGTCGAGTTCGCTTATAAGAGCCCGGACGGGCATTTTGAGAATACTCACGACCGCCTCGGCAACGTCCTCCGGCATCAGGATGCCTGAAGTGCTGCGGGGATCGGAGGTTGAATCACGTGCAAATTCCGACTCGACTGAGCCAGGGCAGATTGCGGCAACCCTGATATTGAACTGCCTAACCTCCAGCATAAGTGAGCGTGTAAGCCCAAGAAGCGCATGCTTTGTAGATGAGTACATGGTGCCGCCGGCCATGGAATTTTTGCCGGCAAGGGAGGAAATGTTGATAAGAGACCCCGATTGTCTTTTGATCATTGAAGGGAGCACAGCCTTTGAAAACAGGTAAACTCCCACCAGGTTGGTGTCGATCTGACGCCTGAATTCTTCGAGCGACGAATCCACTAAATGCTTAAAAATTCCTATGCCTGCGTTGTTTATTAAATGATCTACTTTAGTATATTGCTCTAAGATATTCTGAATTGAGGAGTTAACGAATTTTTCATCAGCAACATCACCCTTATAATAGCTACAGCTCACACCCGTAACTTCAATCATTTCCTGCACTTGGCGCAATTCTTTTTCAGTCCGGCTGAATATTGCAACGTTATGCCCCTCATGAGCAAGGCGGAGTGCAATTGCTTTGCCTATTCCCCTGCCTGCTCCGGTTACAACTGATACTTCCCTTTCTTTATTCATCAGATACTTCCTCCAATTGGTTTCATAACAATTTTCTCTGTCACGAGGGTATTATTCTCCTTGTAGGCCGATACCATCACGCGGGCAATTTCCCGGGGCTCCATCATTTTACTTCCATGTTCTTTAAGCATTTCCTCAGGCCACATTGGAGTGCGGGTAGGCCCGGGAAAAATATCAATTATCCTGATGTTGTATTTCCTGACCTCTTCCCTAAGGACGTCTGAATAGGCTTTCAGCCCTGCCTTGGAAGCTGAGTAGACGCTGCTGTTTGGCAGGACCTCAAGCGCGGCAGTTGAAATAACATTTATTATAGTCCCCCCTTTTCGTTTGATCATTCCGGGCAGAACGGACTTAATTGTATAAATTGAGCCCACGAGGTTAGTCTCAATTATTTCCTTAATTTCATCCAGAGAGTTTTCTTCAGCGGGCTTAAATGAGGTTACCCCGGCATTGTTAATGAGGCAGTCAACATCCCCTAAGAGTGAGTTAATTCTGCCTAAGGTTTCTTCTACAAGGGAAGGCAAAGTGATGTCACATGGAAGTGTATAAAGAGGAGGGTTTTCGGCGCTTAATTCCGCCTTCAGACTTTTCAGCAGATCTTCCCTTCTCGATGAAGCGATGGTCTTAAAGCCTTCGCGGGCAAATTCCATGGCAGCAGCCCTGCCTATACCTGAACCTGCACCGGTTATCCAAACGACCAGGTCCTTTTTTTCCATCAGTACCTAGAAAGTGAAATTAAATTCAGGAATTCAGCTCTTGTTCGGGCATCCTCCTTAAAAAGCCCGTGCATTGCACTTGCCGTTGCGGCAGAATTCTGTTTCTCCACGCCGCGCATCATCATACACATATGACGGGCCTCAGATACGACAGCTACCCCCTTGGGTTCCAGGTATTCTTTTATAGTATCTGCAATCTCCTGAGTCATACGCTCCTGGACCTGAAGACGGCGAGAGAAGACTTCAACTATGCGGGGAATTTTACTAAGACCGACAATTTTCCCGTTCGGAATATACGCAACGTGCACCTTGCCGAAGAAAGGCAGCAGATGATGCTCACATAGACTGAAGAAATCTATATCCTTTACAACCACCATTTCATCATAGCGCTCCTCGAAAATTGCCCCGTTGAGGACCGTTTTAATGTCTTTTTTATATCCCTGAGTTAAGAATTCATAAGCCTTGGCCACCCTGTGCGGGGTTCTTAAGAGACCTTCGCGGTGCGGGTCTTCACCCAGTTCCTCAAGCAGCATCTTTACCTGGGCTTCCACTACGTCCAGATTAATGCGCTTATTCTCCTTTGTATTCAACATAATTGTTTTCCGTTTCGTATAATTTTACTGAAAAAAGCCTGCCTGTAGGAATTTTATCTTTTAATTCTTTCCATATGGCTATGGCTAAGTTTTCTGTCGTGGGTATAATTCCTTTTAGGAAATCCACCTCGTAATTTAAGTGCTTATGGTCTACTTTATCAATAACGTTTCTTAAAATAATTTCCTTGAGGCATTTAATATCAATTAGGTAGCCTGTTTTGGGGTCTATATCGCCGTAAATTACAACCTCCAGGACATAATTATGTCCGTGCCCATATTCGTTGTTACATTTACCATATATACTTCTGTTTTCATTCTCATCAAGCTTTGGGTTATGTAAGCGGTGCGACGCGCTGAAGACTTCCCTGCGGGTAACATATAGCATTTCTGATAACCTTTCTTTTTTATTACACTGAAAAGCGATTCTAGAAGAATTCTCCATGGGATGGAGCCTTAAGCCCCATCCCCGGAAAACTCAGCTTACCGTTTCTTTTCTGCTCCCGATGATGTTCATTACCTCTTCGACATGCCCATCGACTTTGACCTTTGGGAAAACCTTCATTATTCTGCCATTTTCATCAATAACAAATGTTGTGCGCTCAATTCCCATCGATTTTTTGCCGTAGAGATTCTTTTCTTTCCAGACGTCATATTCCTGAATCACCTTTTTATCGGGGTCGCTCAGGAGTGTAAAAGGAAGCTCATATTTGGAAGCGAACTTCTTATGTGAGGCTTCAGAATCGGCGCTGATGCCGAGTACAACGGCATTTAGTTTTCCGAACTCGGGCAGATTATCCCTGAAGCTGCAGGCTTCCTTTGTGCAGCCGGGAGTATCGTCTTTGGGATAAAAGTATAGGACCACTTTTTTCCCGTGAAAATCTTTTAGTGTAACGGTCTTTCCGTTACTATCCTTCAATGAAAATTCTGGTGCTTCATCGCCTTCTTTAAGCATAGCATCTCCTTCTTTTAGTTTTAACGTTTTATAATAAAAAAGAAGTTCCTTGTAACAGCTCCAGGTAAAATGTACCTTTCTTGCCATAATTAAACTTTGAACTTCTTTTCAAGATAAACTCTCTTTATTCTGAAATTTTCCTGCCGATTTTAACGGCGACCTGGAACTCCACTTTCCCCTCCTGTGTAACGCGTCCCCTTTCCTCCACTACGTGGAACCATGCTACCGGATGGTTCTTGTTTGCTTCCATGACGGCATTTTTTACAGCCTCTGAAGAGCTTTCAAAGGAAACTCCTACAATTTCAATAATTTCAAATGTTTTCGACATATCCTTCTCTTCCTATTAGATTGTTGAAAATAGTGTAAGTTACAATAAGATCATGAAAATCCCGGATAAACTCAAAATTTTTTTGCAGACCAGGGGGAATTATTAAGAATTGTTCTATATGGAAAGAAAAACAGATAAATTTATTCTATTAGTATTGACTATAAAGGACAAAAATTCTATTTTTACACAGACTAAATCTAAATAACAGGTTAAAATACGAAATTGAAAGCAGAAGCCGAAGAAAAATTCCGGGAATTCCTGAAAAACGGGAAAAACCGCATTACACCTGAAAGATTTGAGGTATTAAATGCCGCACTGGACTATCAGGGGCATTTCGGGGCCGACGACCTCTACATCGCCATGAAAAAAATGAACTCCAGCGTCTCCAGAGCCACTGTTTACAATACAGTGGAGCTCCTTGAGCAGTGCCAGATAATATCCAAGAGAAATTTTGGCGATAATATGAACCGCTATGAAAGCTCATTCGGAAAAACTAACCATGAGCACCTTGTATGCACCACCTGCGGAAGAATTATCGAATTCAACGCACCCGGACTAGACGGGATAATTGAAGAAGTCTGCCGACAAGAGGGTTTTCAGATGACTAACTACACATTTAACATTTTTGGCAAATGCTCTAAAGATAATTGCGGTAATGAAGATGAATAATACATTAGACAAGGCAAAAAAAGGCACTTACATCACGGTGCTCTCACTCCCCCAGGGACTGCTTAAAGTACAGCTCATAAGGCTTGGAATAACCGAAGGCTCTAAGGTTTACTGCCTGGAACGCCTGCCCGGAGGAACTGTTGTGCTGCAGAAAAGCCGTCAGGAGATTGCCATAGGGTATGACCTGGCAAAAAAGATTACAATTGCAAATTAAAATTGCCCAATAAAAGTAAAACAAAATGAAATCTGATACTATTATAAATAAATTGCACAACGACTGCCATACTCATTTAGACGTTAA
>JBLMYS010000169.1:0-17170 GCA_050258415.1 Acidobacteriota bacterium
CGGCGGCTTCAAACGGGAGCAGATAATTTGTATAGAGCTGTTTACCTATCTCTTCAACAGTGCCGGCCTTAATACTTTGGGCAACATCGGGGGAAAGGCTTTTTGAAGGGGAAGAGAAAAATACCAGGTATGCAATCTGGCAAAAGACAAAAGCAGCAAGCACAATGGCAAAAACCTTGATTTTATTCTGCCCGCTTAAGAGCTTGTGCTCACTTTTTGTGTTCAGAAGCATCAGAACAAATAAGAACAGCACCATAATTGCACCGGCGTAAACTATCACCTGCACCACAGCAATAAACTGTGCGTGGAGTATAAGGTACAAACCTGCAAGCGCAAAAAAGTTAATGACCAGAAATATTGCGCTCATTACAGGATTAGGCCTTGTGACCATAACAACAGATGAAACTGCGGCTATAAGTGCAAAAAATACAAATAATATTAATTCTAAAGGCATAAATGTATAAATCCTAAAAACTGATTTCAAAATCCTAAAGGAACTTACAATTAAATCCACTTAACCCTGAAAAGAGCCTAAAATAAGGCTCATTCAGGGCCAGGTTGTGAATTTAAGTTTCGGATTTAATCTATGGAGTGTTCCTGTAGATCATTCTTGCAAAAGGAATAGTTTCTCTTACGTGTTCCAGGCCGCATATCCAGGCAACAGTCCTTTCAATTCCAAGCCCGAAACCGGAATGGGGCACTGAGCCGAAGCGCCTTAAGTCCAGGTACCATTCAAAAGCTTCCTGCGGAAGATCATGCTTTTTGATCCTTTCGAGCAGCAGATCCAGGCTTTCTTCCCTCTGGCTTCCACCGATGATTTCGCCGTAGCCCTCAGGAGCAAGCACGTCAACGGCCAGAGCCAGGTTCGGGTTCTCAGGGTCGCGTTTCATGTAGAATGCCTTTACTTCTGCAGGGTAACGGTGTACCATTACAGGACGGTCGAACTGGCTGGAGACGACTGTTTCGTCTGTTCCGCCAAGGTCGTTTCCGTATTCAAATTCAATTCCATTTTTATGAAGGATTTCAACTGCCTCGTCATAGGAAATCCTCGGGAAAGGCCTTTTTACCGTTTCAAGCTTTGTCGTGTCGCGCTCTAAGACCTTAAGCTCCTCTGCCCTGTCTTTTAAGACCGACTGGACGATATATTCCAGGAATTCTTCAGCAAGATCCATATTGTCGTTCAGGTCGTTAAAGGCAACTTCAGGCTCAACCATCCAGAATTCAGTAAGGTGACGCCTTGTCTTTGACTTCTCGGCGCGGAATGTTGGGCCGAAGGAATAAACTTTTCCTAAGGCCATGGCCCCTGCCTCGGCATAAAGCTGTCCTGACTGTGTGAGGTAAGCTTTGCCTAAATCAAAATAATCTGTAGCAAATAAAGTAGAAGTTCCCTCACAGGCACTCGGAGTAATAATCGGAGCGTCCATAAGTGTAAAGCCGCGGTCATCAAAGAAGTCGCGTATAGCTTTTACTATTCTGTGGCGGATCTTGAGAATAGCTACCTGGCGCTGTGACCTGAGCCACAGGTGACGCTTATCCATGAGGAATTCAACTCCGTGTTCCTTTGGTGTAATCGGGTAGTCTGCCGACTCGGAAATGGCCTTAAGATCCACTACATCCATTTCATAGCCGCCAACGGCGCGGGGTTCTGCTTTAATTTTTCCTGTAATTTCGAGGGAAGATTCCTGCCCAAGCCTGTCAGCCGTTTCAAAAACCTCAGGGGAAACATTTCCCTTGAATACGACGCACTGAAGGAGGCCTGTGCCGTCCCTTAGAATTACGAATTTTACCTTTCCGCTGGATCTCTTATTGTAGAGCCAGCCCTTTAAGGTTACCGTTTGATCTACATATTGTGATAGATCTTTTATGTATACTTTTTGCATAATCTGGTTCTGGTTTAATATTTTAGTTATCAAATATAATGACGAGTAAAATCAAAAGCAAAAATTATTGATTTTAAGGGGGAAATTTGTAAGACCCCATAAAAACAGGGTTTACGGGGAGGAATAATTCAGCTGTTTGCGGCTTCCTGAAGCCCGTCTTTTTCTGTCGAAACGGTAACTTCGCGGCTGAAAACCTCTTCCATGAGGGTTTTCCTTCTTTCCAGGTTCCATAGCTCAATTTCAGGATATTCGCTGTTGTGGAATAAGGTAAGGTGAATAGTTTTGGGATTAACATCCACTTTAATCCTTTCTATCAGGGAAGCGTGAGTGCGGTCGAGCGAATCTGCTACCCTCAGAATGGAAGCCAGTATTTTTATAACCATTTTGTCTTTTTCAGACATTTTGCTGAAATCACTATGGCTCGGCTTTGGATAGCTTTTTCTGTGATATCGGGCAGTCTGCGCAATGATCTCAATTTCGTTTTCACTGAAGCCCAGAATCTCGGCGTTCCGGATGATATAGTAACTGTGTTTATGGTGCTGTGAGTGGGAAATATGGTATCCCACGTCGTGCAGTATGGAGGCAGCCTCGAGGTATTCCCTGTTTTCGGGGCTTAGAATGTGGACCTCTTCCATCTGATCATAGATCTGAAGCGCCAGATGGCATACGTGCTGTGAATGAACCTTGTCGTAGTTGCACATCTCGGCAAGCTTCTGCACGCTCTGCATTCTTATGTCCTCAATTCCCGCTTTCTTTTCATGGGGCCTCATCTTGTGCATAAAGTCCAGTATGGTTCCTTCCCTTAATGCATAACCCGAGACGGTCATTTCCTTCAAGTCCAGGGCTTTAACGATGGTGTTCAGGATTATGAGCCCCGCCGGAATTATATCGGCTCTTTTTTCATCCAGGCCTTTAATCTTCTTCCTTTCCTTTACGGTTGCCTTCTTAAGCACGGAGTCTGTAACTTTCTGAAGGTCATTCTGATGGAAGGCGTAGTTATTAAGGAGCATATTATCGGGCATTGAGCCGCTTTTTTTAGCCTGTATCATTAGTGCAGCCGCCATGATTGTGCCTGAGGCGCCGACGGCATTGTCAAAGCCGAGATTCTTTATCTCTTTTACGGTAGAGTAGATTTCACCCATGACCCAGCTTGTACATTTTTCAACCGCCTGCTTTGTAACCTCAAAATCAGGGAAGAACATCTGGCTTAAGCGCACGGCCCCCAGCTTGAGACTTTTTGCAAAAAGCATCTTTCCCTGCTGACCGATTATCATTTCAGTGCTTCCGCCCCCGATATCAATGCAGAGGACCTTATTGTTGAAGACCGGAACAGCCTGCAGCACCCCCAGATATATAAGACGGGCTTCTTCAATTCCGCTTATTATCTGTATCTCGATTCCTGTTTCTTCATAAACTTTTTGAATGAATTCGTTGCGGTTTAGGCTTTCACGCACGGCGCTTGTTGCAACGGCTCGTACTACAGCGTCATATGAAGAGGCGATTGTCTTAAAGCGTTTAAGGGTTTCAATGGCCCTTTCCTGGGCATCGGGCTGTATGTGCTTTTTATCAGGACTCGATCCAAGCCCGAGGCGGATGACCTCCTTCTCGCGGTCAACTATTTCGAAGCTTCCGTTCTCATTTACCCTTACCACAATCAGGTGGAAAGAGTTAGTCCCGACGTCAATTGCTGCAAGATGGCTGTTGGTCTGCATTGTTATATCTTTCGTTATAATAAACTTAACAAGGCTCTCAGCCTTTGAGTTCAGAGATCTGTTTTTTTCCCGAAAGCGCCTTTTCACAAAGGGCGTAGACTTCATCAACCGAAATATCGTCTATTATATCAGACTTTCTGATAAAAACCTTATTTACTCCATTGGGCGCCCAGTTATAAGGATTGGTAGGCCCGAAAATGGAAACCTGCGGTGTTTTTGTAGTTCCCGCCACGTGCATAATGCCCGTATCGTTTGTAATAAAAAGGTCGGCCTTACTTACAAGCGCCGCAACCTCAGGAATACTGCGGTTCAGGAATAAAGAAGGTTTTACGGTAATATACTTTGTAAGAAAAGTAATTTCCTCCATATCAGCAGAGCTGCCGGTCAGGAAAAATCCCGCATTGTAAGTGCTGTTGAGCCTTTCAAGCAGTTCGGCATACTTCATAAGGGGCCAGCGGTTCGGAGGCTTGCCTGCTCCGACGTGAAGCCCTATTAGAAGATCCTTCCCCTTAAGGCCGTTGGAATGAATAAAGTCACTTGCGGCTTTACTGTCAGAGTTGTCAAAAGTAATTTCTGAGGTGAAATCGTTTGTTTTGATTCCAAAAGGGCGCACTACTTCCAGGCAGAACTCCGATACGTTCTGATCGGGATGACGGTTCCAGTCCATTTTAACCCGCCTGTCGAAGAAGAAGTCGTACTCATTTTTCATTCCGTTAAGCTCTTTAACTCCTATTCTCACCCTGGCATTTGCAAGGCGCGCCATTATGTTGCTTGTAAAGGATATGGATACTGTAACAGGCACAATGGCAAGGTCGTAGGGCCTTCTTAAAAGATCCCTGAACTTATTGAAATACCCGGGTGAATAGATCTTTTTCTTGTCAAAAACAAAGTACTCGTCAATAAACTTGTTTTTCGTAATTGCGGCAGCGTTCTGTGGACTTACGATAACTGTAACGCGGGCCTTTGGGTAGGTTTCCTTTAAGGCCCTGAAAAAAGGCACACACGCCAAAAGGTCGCCAAGCTGGTTATGCTGCCTGACGACAAGTATGTTTTTCGGCTTGCCAATATCAAAGGACTTATTTTCCTTCAGGGCAAACGCTTTTTTTATTAAACTGTATAGTAATCTCTTAAACACTTTATATCGGGATCTCTTATTTATCTTTATCCTGCTTATCTTCAGGCTTTTTTTCTTCTTCCGGTTTTATTTCTTCGAACTCCGCCTCCACGATATCCTTCTGGCTGATATTATAATGGTTCCTCGGCTGAGCCTGACCGTTCGGGTTTACACTTGAGCCGTGAATATTCTCACTGCTGCTGCGCCTGCTGTTCTGCAACAGAAAAGCATTTATAATCCTGCGGATAAGCTTGGAAACAAAATAAAAAATTATCATATAAAAAATTAATCTAACGAGCATTTCTAACCTTTTGATTCGGGTTTAAAGTATTCATTTATACCCCTGTCTTTCCTGAATATCTGAGTATAGAGTTCCTCAAAATCCTTTTCATTATGCACAAAATCAATTTCCGTAGTATTCACAATCAGAAGAGGGGTACTGTTATATTTAAAGAAGAAGTTATTGTAAGCCTCACTCAGCTCTTCAATGTAGCTGCGTGTAATGTTACGTTCTATTCTTCTGTTTCTTTTCTTAATGTTAAACATCAGCCTGTCAAGGCTCGACTGAAGGAAAACCACCAGATCAGGTTTTCTTAAGTCCCTGTGCAGAAGCGGGAAAAGAGTCTCATAGAGTTTCAGCTCATCCCCTTCCAGATTTAAATAAGCAAATATCCTGTCTTTATCAAAGATATAATCTGAGACCAGGAACTGGCTGAAAAGGTTTTCCTGGTTAAGCTGCTGAAGCTGCTTAAATCTGTTAATAAGGAAAAACATCTGTGTCTGGAACGAAAAGCGTTTCCTGTCCGAGTAGAATTTCTCGAGGAAAGGATTCTGTTCAAACTGTTCGAGCACAAGATTAGCCCTTACTTTTTCAGACAGCTTGCGGGCCAAAGAGGTCTTACCGGCTCCAATAACTCCTTCAATAGCGATAAACTTTATATCAGTATTAAGCAAATGCCAGCTCCCAAATGTTTTTAATTAAAAATATTTATAGCTCAGTTGACAATTTCTTAAGTATCAGCTTTTCCAGCTCACTGGTGCTTATTTGAGAAACCTTTTTCTTTAAGACCGGGTGTTCAAATTCCGGGGCAATTTCCTGAAGCGGAACGAGCACAAAATCCCTTAAGAGGACTTCTTTATGGGGGACAGTAAGCCTTTCACTGGAGAAAATGGTATCGTTGTAGAAAAGAAGGTCTATATCAATTTCCCTCGGGCCCCATTTAGGCCCTTCAATGCGCCCGATTTCCTTTTCAAGACTCTTTATCCACGGATGCAAATCCATTAAAGAGCGTTCTGAACTGATCTGTATAACGGCATTAAGAAAGGGATTCTGCTCTTTTAAGCCGTAAGGCTCTGTCTCATAGACCGAGGAGACCTTCTCTACGCGGGTCTTTCTGTCGGCACGTATCCTGCTAACAGCCTCCTTCAGATAGTCTATTCTATTGCCTTTGTTTGATCCAAGTCCCAGAAATATATTTTCAGCCATAACCCTTTAACGTTCCCGGAGTAAATAATGTTCAAATTAGATTTCTTCTCTGCCCTTTACTACCTCAGCCTCAACATAATCCACGTAGCCGCCTACAGGGACGTTAAGTTTCCTTACCCTGACGGCAACTTTCTCAATTCTCGGGAAATCCCTCAAAAGCCCGTCGGCAATATGCATGGCTAGAGTTTCAATGAGTTTATATTTTTTTTCAAGAGCCAGTGTGCAGATGTACTTATATACCTTGTCGTAATCTACAGTTTCCTTTAAGTTATCGTGCCCCGAGGCATCCAGGAAGTTGGTATAGATATCCACGTCGGCCTCGAACTTGCCTCCCAGGTTCTGTTCCTCTGAGAAGAATCCGTGATAGCCGTAAAAAGTGGCTTTTTTAATTCTTATAACGTTAATCATTTACGCCTGCCCTTTGCACCATAAAGTAATTTTTAAGGCCCTTAAAATTAGCAAATAAAATGGCTATAAGCACTAATGAACTTCCCAATAAATCCCTTGATGTAAGTATTTCCCCCATAAAGACCGCCCCCAGTACCATGGCAACAATAGGGGTAACAAAAGAAGTAAGCGAGAGCAAAATAATATTAATTCTCTTAAGCAGCCAGTAATAGGTTGTAAAAGTAAGAATTGTGCCGAAAATGGCCAGATATGCAATTGAAATGAGCGCTTTCGAATCGAGCTTTATGGCTGAAACGTCCTCAAAAATGAGCCCTGCGGCTGTAAGTGAAACCCCGCATATCAGGATCGGTATAAAATTCATCGACAAGGGATGCAGATGCTCTCCGTATTTTTTGACCATTACGGCAATTGCTGCCTGCAGGACGGCTCCCAGCAAAATGGCAACCATTCCCCAGAAGCTGAAACCTGAATCCCAGGAGAGGTTCTTTGAAAAAATGATAATAATGCCTAAAAAGCCCATAATCATGGCGGCTATCTTATCGCTTTGAATCTTATCCTGAGGGATGGCCATGCGGGAGAAAATAAGGACAAAAAATGGCATAACGGCAAACAAAATTGCGGCAAGCCAGCTTGGTATGTAGTTTTGCCCCCAATAGGAAAGCCCGAATGGAATTACAAATGAGAATACCCCCAGGATTATATAAAGCGCAATGGAACGCCTGTCGGTCTGTATTTTAACCCCTTTGTATTTCATATAGAGGTACAAGGCCGCAGAGGCGAGTGAAAACCTGAAGCCCGCAGATAAAATAGGAGATACGGAATCAAGCCCGATCCTGATAGCCATCCAGGTGGAGCCCCAGATAAGGCAGACCATTGTGTAGCCTAAAATAATCTTAACTTTTTCAGCGTTCATTTATGTCCTTCATTGCAATTATTCCTAAAAGCCTTCCCGACTGGAGGCCGTCGCGCCTGTAGGAGTGAAGCAGGTTTTCCATCTGAAAAGTACAGAGTGTGGAGACCTGAATATTTGATTCTGGTACCCCGGCCTCTAACAGTATATCGAGGTTTGCCCCTTTTACATCCAGCAGATACTTGTCTCCTGAGGGTTTAAGGTACTTTTCGTCGAAAAAGTCCAGGAATTCCCCTCCCACCTCGTAATTATTCTGGCTTATGGAAGGCCCAATGTATGCAACCAGGTCCTCAGGGTCCGACTTATAGTCCCTTACCATCTTCTCAACTGTATTGGCAAGAATTTTCTTCTGCGTTCCCCTCCAGCCCGAATGGACGGCTGAGATGACCTTATTGACGGGGTCGTAGAGGAATACCGGTGTGCAGTCGGCAACCGAGACGCCGAGCCCCAGGTTTTTCTTATCTGTTATCATAGCGTCGCTTTCGCCGCACAGGCCCGCTTTTTCCGTATAGGTACAGATGTCGCTATGGGTCTGCTTCTGCAGTGCTACCGACTTTTCAGAAAGGCCGAGACTTTGGAAGAACCCCCGCCTGTTCTGTTTAACCCTTTTGGGGTCGTCTCCCACTGAAAGCGAGAGGTTAAAGAAGTAAGGTGCCGGAGAATCAGAATCTATTTTTGTACTAAAACCGAAAACAATTTCAGGGTATTTTCTAAAAATCAAGCTTTGCAATATGACCATAAAAGATGACTGCCTTTATGTAATTACTGACAATTTTATAAAACGGACCTATAAAACTATCAAATAAAAGCTGAAATTAAAAGCAAAAAGGGAGGGCACTATGGACGTGTTTTGACGGGATAGGGTTATTTTTATTGAATAGCCATGAGCTTTAGCTCGTGGTTTTAAGACCCCCCACACCCCCGGGGCTTTAGTCCCAGATTCTTCCCGCATGATCGGAGGCTGAAGCCCCAATTGAGAGAAGGAATCTCCCTGCCCACGGCCTGAAAGGCCGTGGCTATTCATGGGAGAAAAATTAGTATTTACTCAAAAAACTACACCACCTTCAGGCATTCTTCCAGGTCAGTAAGCAGGTCGTCTGTATTTTCGAGGCCAATGGCGAGCCTTATGCCGCCGGGATCTATCCCCTTTTCAAAAAGCTTGTCGGCAGGAACAACCGAATGCGTCATTGAGGCCGGGTGTTCAATTAAGGTTCTTGTGTGCCCCAGACTTACGGCCAGAGTCATTGTGTATGCATGGTCGGCAACATAGTTCATATAGCGCCTTCCGTTTTCGCGGCTTTCTTCCGGAGTTGCGCCTTTAAGGACAAAATAAATGAGGCTTCCGGGAGCAAAGTTGCCGTTAAAGTCAACCATCTGCTTTTGGGCAAGTTCATAGAACCTGAATTCAGGAAGCCCGGGGTAATTTACAAATTCAACTTTCGGATGGCGGCTTAAATACTCGGCTATCCTCTGTGCAGAGCGGATCTGCTGGCGCTGCCTTACTGCAAGTGATGGAAGCCCGTAGGTCAGAATTGCCCATGCGCTCTTGGTATTCAAAACTCCGCCAAAATCCTTCCTGTAAAGTAATAGCATATCGCGGTAGGCCTTCTTACCTATTACAACGCCTCCCATATCTGTACCGAAGCCTCCAATTCCTTTTGTAAGTGAATGCACAACAAAGTCGGCTCCAAAATCCAATGGGCGCTGGCAGTAAGGAGTTGAGAAGGTGTTGTCGACAACAATCTTTATCTGATTAGCCTCAG
This sequence comes from Acidobacteriota bacterium, assembly GCA_050258415.1. GTDB lineage: Bacteria > Bacteroidota > Ignavibacteria > Ignavibacteriales > SURF-24 > JAAXKN01. Next base: position 9,274 of record JBLMYS010000169.1, read on the forward strand.
AGCGGTCCTTATTTACTTCTTTAACAATTTCAGCGATCTTTTCAATATCAATAATTACAAGGTTCGGGTTTGCAGGACTTTCAAAGTAAATCACCTTTGTAGCGCTGCTTATTATCTTTTCGAGGTTCTGTGGATTTGTAAGGTCAGTATAGGTCACTTTTATGTTGTATCTGGGGTACCAGTTATCCAGTAGAGAAATAGTGCAGCCGTAGAGTGTCTTGTGGGCAATAATTTCATCTCCTGATCTGGTGAGCACACCCAGTATGCCTGAGATTGCGCCCATACCGGTAGCGAATGTTACGGCCGTTTCCCCTTTTTCCACGTAGGCCAGGTTTTCCTCTAAAATGTCCTTATTCGGCTCGCCAAGCCTGTCGTATATATAAATGGGTGTTTCATCCTCCCTCATACTCGGGGTATTTGCAAAGCTGATAAAGCCTTGTGCCCCTCTTTCCACAGAATCGAGGCGGAATGTAGTTGAAGAAGAAATTGGTGAAACCACGTGGTGCGAATAATCCCATTTTGTGGTGATATTCTTTCCATAGATCAGGTGTGTATCCATGGAATACTTTGTTTCGTCAACAACCTTGTTATTGTTTTTGACGTTGGACTCAGAAGCCATAAAACCTCCTCAGGTTGAAAAGTGGGTTTTAAGTTTCATCTTCTCAGACAAAGCCCGGAAAAAGAAGACCTAAAACCCTTATGCTATTATTTATTTTGGTTCCTAGATTTCCTTTCTGTTTATCAATTTTTTACACACGCTTATAATATGGTTTTAATTTCAGACTTTCAACCCTCTTTCTATGTCTTCAATCAGGTCCTCCACGTCCTCAAGTCCAACAGATAAACGTACAAGGCTTTCTGTAAGCCCGAACTTTTCTTTTTCGGCCTTCGGCACCGAGGCGTGCGTCATGGATGACGGATGCGAGATCAGGCTTTCAACGCCTCCCAGGCTTTCACCCAGAGTAAAAACCTTTACACTTTTAAGAAGGTGGCGTGCCTTCTTTTCATCTCCCACTTCAAGAGACATCATTCCCCCGAAACCTCTCATCTGCTTTTTTGCAAGCTCATGCTGTGGATGATTCTGAAGCCCCGGATAGATAACTTTCTTCACCAGGCCCGACTTATTAAAATATTCAGCCAGTGTCATGGCGTTCACGTTATGGCGCTCCATTCTGACGGCAAGGGTTTTTGTCGAACGCAGTATAAGCCAGCAGTCAAAAGGCGATGGCACGCCGCCTGCGGCATTCTGAATGTATCTTAAGCGTTTATAAATATCCTCATTGCTTGTAATAAGAATTCCACCAATAACGTCGCTGTGGCCGTTAATGTATTTTGTGGAGCTGTGGATTACAATGTCTATTCCAAATGTGAGGGGGTTCTGGAAGTAGGGGCTCATAAATGTGTTATCCACAACGCTGATGAGATTATGCTTTTTGCAGACCTTTGCAGCCTCCGCGAGATCTGTAAGAACAAGCATAGGATTTGTAGGAGTCTCAAGAAAGACGAGCTTTGTATTTTTCTTTATTGCCTTTTCAATGTTCCTGACGTCGCTTGTATCGACCCAGGAGTATTCAATTCCATAGTCCTTCATCACAAGTTCAAAGAGGCGGTAAGTTCCGCCGTAGACGTTATGGGAGCCTATTACATGGTCCCCTGCCTTAACGAGGCTCATGAGGGCATGTTCTGCAGCAAGGCCCGAGGCAAAGGCAATTCCGTACTTCCCTTTTTCAAGCGTAGCGATGTTAGTTTCCAGTGCCTCACGCGTCAGGTTCTGAGTTCTTCCATATTCATAGCCTTTGTGTTTACCCAGTTCCTCCTGTGCGTAGGTCGATGTCTGATAGATCGGAGTAATTACAGCGCCAGTTGTAGGATCGGGCCTCTGCCCGGCATGAATAGCATCAGTTGAAAATCCCATAATAGTTCCTTTTTATTTTAGGTATTAAAAATTACTGATAGAAATCTGAATATTCAATGAGGTCGTATCTTGTTACTAGGTCCACAAGGCGCCCGTATTCGGCAACCAGGACGGCAGTTGTGCGCGTAAGGTGCTTTTTAACCTCTGAAAGGTCGGCGTTAACGTCGAGCACAGGAAACGTCTCAACCATAAGCTTTGAAACCTCCTCATCCATCATGGCCGGGTTTTCAAGAACTGCAGCCATAAACTTCGGCTCTCTGAGGCTTCCTACTGCCTGCCCCTCATCCATTACAGGAATCTGTGAGATCCCCTTTTCATTCATCAGTTTTATTGCAGATTTAATTTTATCGTGTGCATCAACAGAAATTAGTTTTTTGATATTTCCCGATCTTTTTGCCCTTGATATATCGCCAAGCGTTTTAGCTGCATTTAAGAGAAGCCTTTTTTCTCTTAACCACTCTTCATTGTGGAACTTGGACAGATATCGTTCACCCGTGTCGCTTACGACAAAGACCACAACGTCGTTTTCAGTCAATTCCTGTGCTATTAAAAGCGCGACGTGAAGGTTTGTGCCCGTGCTGCCTCCGCAGAAAATTCCTTCTTCACGCGTGAGCTTACGCGCAGCGGCAAATGACTGCTTGTCCGTTACTGTTATGATCTGATCAATGTACTGAAAGTGCACGTTCTCCGGGATGCAGTCCTGCCCTATGCCTTCAACGAGGTAAGGGGTTCCTTCAGTCCTGATGCCGTGTTCTTTATATTCCTTAAAGATTGAGCCCACAGGGTCGGCAGCAATTACTTTTATATTTGAGTTCTTCTCTTTAAGGAACCTGCCCGTTCCGCTTATTGTGCCGCCAGTACCTATATTGGTAACAAAGTGCGTGATCTTTCCGTCCGTCTGGTGCCAGAGTTCAGGTCCTGTAGTCTGATAATGAATAGCCGGGTTTGACGGGTTTGAGTACTGGTACATGAAAACCGAGTTTGAGGTCTCGCTTGCAATTCTTTTTGCAACGTTCACGTAGTACTCGGGACTATCTGGTTTAACCGCATTTGATACCACAATGACTTCGGCGCCCAGGGCCTTAAGGTAATTGATTTTTTCAACGCTCACTTTATCTGTACATACAAAGACCGACTTATAGCCTTTTACCGCGGCGGCAAGCGCCAGGCCTATGCCCGTATTCCCGCTTGTAGCTTCGATGATAGTTCCGCCCGGCATCAGGGCGCCTCTTTTTTCAGCATCCTCCACCATAGCTATTCCGATGCGGTCCTTAACGCTTCCGCCCGGGTTAAAGGATTCCAGCTTGGCAAAGATCTGAGGCTTAAGTCCCCTGTTCACCCTCTGGAGCTTAATTAAAGGAGTATTCCCCACCAGTTCCAGTATATTATTTTTATATTCCATTTCGTGCCCTCTTTCTCTTGCGTTATTAATATGATTAAAGCAGGTATGCTATTATGCCGCCTTAAATGACATATTTTCTATTATAACGAGAAAAATCCATAAAGGAAAGAAGGGGAAATGGTTCAAGGTTCAAAGTTCAAGGTTAAATGAAAAGCAGGAAAATATAATATGACTGAAGATTCGGGAGAAAGAGGATGCCAGGAAGAAACCCTGACATCTCTAAAACATTAAAATCTATAGCCTCTTAAAAACTCCTCTATCCCCATGCGCTTGCGGCCTTCAATCTGGACTTCCAGCAGATTTATGGCATCCATACCGCAACCGATAACGGCTTCGGTTTTTGTCTGGTATATTTCACCCACGGAGAGCTTCCTGTCGAAATTAAGAGATGACTTATAAATCTTGATTACTTTCCCATTATGCGTGAAAAACGCTCCGGGATATGGCGAAAGGCCGCGTATTAAGTTATGTACTTTATAGGCAGGTCTCGTCCAGTCGATTGTGGCTGTTTCTTTTGTAATTTTTGGCGCCGGAGTTGCAGTTGAATTGTCCTGCGTTTCAACCGGAACATTCCCCTTTTCAATCATGTCCACAGTTTTCAAAACGAGTTCTGCTCCAAGGGGACTCATCTTGTCGTGCAGGCTTCCGAAGTCGTCTGTGTCCAGAATGTCCACTTTCTCTCTTAAGATGATATTCCCTGTATCAACCTTCTCCTGCAGGAAGAAAGTCGTAAGTCCAGTTTCTTTTTCGCCGTTTATTACTGCCCACTGTATGGGTGCCGCCCCGCGGTACTTGGGCAATAAAGAGCCGTGCAGGTTAAAGGCTCCTTTTTTGGGAATTGTGTAAACTTCTTTGGGAAGTATCCTGAAAGCTACAATAACATACAGGTCGGCCTCAAGCTCTTTAAGGCGCTGGATAAAACTTTCATCTTTAAGCGAAACAGGCTGAAGCACTTCAATGTTATTCTGAAGGGCAAATTCCTTGACCGGTGTAAACGTTACTTTCTGTCCGCGCCCTCTTTCCTTGTCCGGAGTAGTTACAACTGCCACAACGCTGTGGCGGCTTTCAATGAGCGCCTTCAAAGAAGGTATGGCAAAATCGGGGGTGCCCATAAATATTATATTCATTACGGATTTCAGTCCTTGTCAGCTATTGGGTAATCAACGTCAATTTTGCGGCTTTTAATTTTATTGAGCTCTTTCTTAACCTTCTTTTTCTCCTCTTCGGAAATCTTGTCTGTAAAGAATACTCCCTGCAGGTGATCAAACTCGTGCTGAATAACGCGTGCAAAAAGCTGATCGGCCTCAAGCGTTAGTTCATTCATATCCGTGTCCAGGTATGATACCTTAATTTCCTTCGGGCGTATGACGTCGGCTCTTAAATTCGGTACGCTAAGGCATCCCTCTTCCATACCTATCTTATCATCGGAGGTAAGAATGATCTTAGGATTTATCATTACGATAGGCTTTATCTTCTCGTAGCCTTCGACCGGGGAAACGTCAATAACAAAAATAGACTTGTTAAGTCCCACCTGGTTTGCCGCAAGGCCGATGCCATTGGCATTGCGCATGGTGGCAAACATAGCCTTAATTTCCTTTATTGTCTGTATATCAACATCCGTAACCGGTTTTGTTTTCTCTCTTAATATTCTGTCGCCGTAAATTGTTATTGGTAGTATCGACATTACTTCTCCTAAATGACTTCTTCAACCTGCGCAGGAATGACCTGTGCATTGATATCTTTGTATAAAATGACTTCTGTTGCTGTAAAAAGCATTTTTATTAATAACCTAAATATAATTAAGAATTGTTGAAGAATAAAGGTAAGAAGTAAGTAAACGTAGTGGCTTCTGGGAAGCAGATCATTCAGGAAATTGTAAACAATTGCACCCAAAGCGCCAATTAAGGCGATAAGAAAAAATACCGTAAAAACGCGGCTGAAGTTCTCCTTCAGGAATCTTAAAAGAGGATATATCTCAGGAAATATTCTGCTGCTGTCCTTTGTGCCAAGCGCAACCTTCAGGTAATCGCCAACAACAGTTACCATTCCGAGAAGAAAAATTAAGAACACATAGCGCGAAGCCCTCAGAATGAATTCGAATATTATCTTTTCCTGATTTGAAAACAGGTATGTAAGAAGTTGTCCCGATAGGTCGTTGAGCTCAAAGGCCAGTGCATAAAATATGAATGAGAGCAGAAGCACCTTTGTAAAGCGGTACCAGTACTTTACACCCCCGAAGAAGAAATCGACATAGTGGTTCTTTTTTGTGTTATTGTAAACAGAAATCAGTCCGCCCAAGAAAAAGGTCTGAATCAGGATGTAGATGCCTGCAACACCGTATATCATGTACGGTATTTCGCCAATGTTAGTCTTATAGAGATTCCTGAACTGCAGGTACCATATATAGTCAAAGCCGGAGCTGAGGCTCTCGCTTAAAGATGAATTTATGAGGTTGTCACTTAAGAGGTAATAAATTGGCAGCGACAGGACTACAGCAAAGGCGAGGTTAGTGCCCCAGTAGAGCCAGATAAATTTATGATTATGGCCCAGCAGCCTTAAGGCCGGGCGGAATATGTCTTTTAATTTTAAGGTCATGCAATTGAGCTGATTATTAACAATAGGTTCTGGATCCAGAAAAGCCATCGTACAGTGAGGTTCGTGCTTCCGCCGTACTGTTCATGCAGAAGGTAAGAATTATTTGCATAATTAAGATCCAGAATATTTTTCCTGTATGGATCTATTTCTGCTCCCATGACTTTATTCGGGGTTCTGAATATCATCTTCTTCCATCTTTCCTCACCGTTCCATTTCTGAATAATAGTATCCCTGTCCGTATACAAAGCCACTTCTTCCTTGAAGATCCCGTCGCCAAGCCTCTCGGCCATAACTTCATACTCGCCTGTCCTTCCGGCACTCTTAACATATTTAATTCTGTAATCAAATGTTGCCGAAGAAGTGTAGAGGTTATTAAAGAACCAGCCCATGTCTTCGGGCGAGCGCTTCATGACAGTACTGATAAAATCTTTTCCCGTAGGGTGAGTAAATCTGTACGTGTTGAAAAAGTCCTTCAGTATTGAAAGCACCTTATCGCGCCCTAAATATCTTTCCAGGGATATAAGCATAAGCTCGGGCTTGTAATAGCCTGAAACCACATAGCTTTGAATGTCAGGCAGCTTATATGAAGTATCTGCTATGGCTGAAGTAGAAGGGCTCCCGTAATAACCTGCAAGAGCCTGCATCCCTTCGGGCACAGGATAGTTCCCCAGAGTATAAACCAGTGGAAGCTCGCTATAGGAAAGAAATTCCAGGCCGAAGACCGGATAGTATCCGAAAAGCTTGAAGCTAATGAGAGCTTGTCTGTAATAACGTTCGATTATTTTATTTGTCATGTATGAAGAAAGCCCCTCATCCAGCCAGGCTTCACTGACCTCGTTGTTTGCCACCATGCCGTAGAAATACTGATGTGCAAATTCATGGATGGTCACGTATTCAGGCGACAGGGTTTCAATTGGTGAAAACAGGTCGCTTCTAACCGTAATAAGCGCGGGGTATTCCATTCCCCGGGAGCGGCTTGTCTTAGGAAGATCAACTACTGTTATTGTCTGATATGGATATTGACCGATAAACTTTTCAAAAAATGTAAGGGAGTTTTTGACCGCCTGAATGTAACGGTCTGTGTATTTTTCATTTTCAGGCTGAACGAAAGTTTTTATTGTGATCCTGCTATTGTCGCCTCGTATGTATGCCGAATTTTTGCTTATTATGTTTTCCGAAGCCATCCAGGCAAAGTCGTGTATACCCAATTGTCTGAAGGAATATGTGACTTTACCTCCTGCTGTGTTTTTCCTTTCTGCCTCCACTCCGGAAGCTGCAACAGTAAACTTTTCAGGAACCGTAATGGTAACCTCATAACTTCCAAAGTCGGAGAAGAAGTTAGTAAAGGGATGATACTCGCTGCAGATCCATTTGCCATCCATAAAAACGCCTGCTTTAATGAACCACTGAGAGATAAAATAAAAATCGCGTCCTGCGGCATATCCGAAGCGCTGAATGGATTTTGGTACAGGCACGCGGTAAGTAAACTTAAGCTTTACCGAATCACCCGGGTTAACACTCTTATCCAGGACGACTTTTGCCACCGTGCTGTCAAAAGGATTATCTGATTCAGTGTGGACATATTGGAGTTGTGCTGGCCTTTCATTCATGCTGGCATCTTTAAGGAAAATGCCTGAACGGCAGTCACTGGAGAATTCAGACTCCCGGCCCTTAAAATACTCTGTCCCGCTGTTTCTAAAGGCATTAGGGTAAAGGTGGAGATAAATTTCAGATGTTGGATCTGCAGTTTTATTGATCCAGGTAAGTTCCTCGTAAACGTCCAGGGCCTTTGTTTCGGGAGTAAGTTCAGTCCTGATCTTATAATTGGCAACTGAAGGATAATGTGTATTTTTCAGGATCCCGTTGTGGTAAATGCTTTCCTTTAAGTCCGGCTTCACCTCTGAAGTAAGTGTGGTGCCGGATTTATTCAGGTACGTAAGGCCTGCAAATGCAATTACAACGAGAATAAGAAGGATGTTCTTCAT
>JBLMYS010000170.1:0-29785 GCA_050258415.1 Acidobacteriota bacterium
TGGCTATCGCCTCTTTAAGCTCCATACCTTCGTGCCTTAACTGCGAGATGTACGAAACGAGCACAACGCCGTTTAAGACCGCAACTCCAAACAAAACCACAAAGCCAATGGAAGCCGGAACCGAGAGATAGAGTCCCGAAATGTATAACGCAATTACGCCCCCGATTAAAGCAAACGGGAGGTTTGAAATTACAAGAAGCGCAAGGCGCAACGACTTAAATGTAATAAAGAGCAGTACAAGAATGAGTGCAATTGCAAGAGGCGCAATTATCATAAGGCGGCTCATTGCCCTTTGCTGATTTTCAAACTGCCCGCCCCATGTAAGGAAGTACCCTGAGGGGAGTTTTACATTTTCCTTTACAACTTTTTTAGCTTCGGCAACAAAGCCTCCAATATCGCGTCCCTGAATATTCATTTCGATACCAATGCGGCGCAGTCCATCTTCGCGGCTTACCTGCACGGGTCCGTCAACTATGGAAACTTCTGCAAGCTCTTTAAGAGGAACATTGTATCCCTGTCCCGTTGGAATCAAAAGGCTTCCGATTGCATCCACCGAGTTGCGGTACTCTTCGGGGTAGCGCACTGTAATATCGAATGAGCGGTTTTCCTCATAGAGCTGTGTTGCGGCTTTACCACCCACTGTAATTTCAACTGCTTTTAAGACGTCACTTACATTAAGTCCGTAGCGTGCAATTTTCGCGCGGTCGACGTTCACTGCAAGGTAAGGCTGGCCTGCAACCTGCTCGACAACGAGGTCTGTTGTACCTTCAATTTTTGAAAGGTTCTTTGCTATATCATCCGCCTTTTCCTTCAGGACCTGCATGTCGTCTCCAAAGAGCTTTATTATAAGCTGAGCCTTTGTGCCTGCAACAAGCTCATCTATGCGGCACTGAATGGGCTGGCTGAATCCGAATCCGATGCCGGGGATTGATGCGATGGACTGTCTCATCTTCTCTGTCAGTTCCTCGCGTGTCTTGGCCGTCTTCCACTCGCTTCTTGGCCTTAAGACGCCAACGTAGCCCGTTTTATTCACTCCCACGGCTTCCATTGCAATGCCCGTCTGCCCGGTGCGTGAGACTACAGTTTCGAGCTCGGGGAACTTCTTCAGCTTTTCGCCTATCATCTGATTTATTTCGAGCGACTTTTCAAGAGATACTCCCGGAAGGAGCTGCACGTCCATATCGAATGCGCCTTCATCCATTACAGGCATGAACTCCGTACCTATCTGAGAGAGCATAATTAGGGCGACTGCAACCATTGCAACGGCTGAGGAGACTACGACCTTCTTCCTTGCAAGGCTCCAGTTAAGAAGCGGGAAATAGATCTTCTTGGCGCCCTCAAGAACGGGATTTGCCTTCTCCTTATCCGGCTTTAAGAACATTGCGCAGAGTGTGGGGATAATAAAAATTGAAAGAAGGAGTGAGGACAATAATGCAATTGCCACTGTTATTGCAAGAGGCGTGAACATCTTGCCTTCCAATCCCTGAAGAGATAGTATAGGAAGAAATGTCACGGCAATTATTAGCTCCCCGAATATACTAGGCTTTCTTACTTCAAGCACCGATTTTAGAACGGTTGAAAGCTTGCGGTCGTGAGTGCCGGATTCACTTAAGTGCCTCTGGACGTTTTCCACCTGAATAATTGTCGCGTCTATGATCATGCCTATTGAGATTGAAAGCCCGCCCAAAGACATGAGGTTGGCATCAACTCCAATTAACTTCATTACAATGAATGTTACAAAAAGCGATAATGGAAGCGCTAAGAGGACAACAGAGGCTCCCCTGAAATTCCTGAGGAGAAGATAGAGTATTACAAGCACCAGTACTGCTCCTTCAAGAAGCGCTTTTGTTACTGTGTTGACGCTCGTCTGAACGATATCGGCGCGGTCGTAGTAAGGTTTTATTTTTATGCCGTCGGGGAGCATACTGCTTTCATTTATTTCTTTAACTTTCTCTTCAACCCTCTGGACCACCTCGCGGCTGTTTTCGCCTTTTAACATCATTACGATGCCGCCCACGATTTCGCCCGCGCCATTTTTAAGTGACGCGCCCTGGCGCACAGCTTCGCCAACGCGTATATCTGCAACATCACGCACAAATACCGGTGTGCCGCCTGAAGATTTAAGGACTATGTTTCTTATATCCTCATCACTTTTTATGAGTCCCACGCCGCGCACAATGTACTCTTCCGAATAGCGGTCTAGTATATTTCCGCCCACGTTCTGGTTATTTTTCCCGACCGCCTCGTAGACGTCGTTTACAGTAAGGTTATATTTAACAAGCTTTTCAGGGGAGACAACAACCTGGAACTGCTTGAAGTAACCTCCGAAGGAGTTAATGTCGCTTACTCCCTGAACGCTTTTAAGCGCGGGGTTTACTACCCATTCTTCAAGTGTACGGAGGTTTGCAAGATAGTGTACCTTCTCAACAGGATCCGCAGGCTCTTTTCCTTCCAGAGTAAACTGGTAGATCTCGCCCATTGCTGTTGCAACGGGGCCCATACTGGTCTCAACGCCTTCGGGCAGATTTTCCTTTGCCTCCGTGAGGCGCTCTGAGACTAGCTGGCGTGCGAAGTAAATATCTACGTTATCCTTAAATACTATTGTTACAACTGAGATTCCGAACTTTGTCTGCGACCTCATCTGCTCCAGGCCCGGAATGCCGCGCATTGCCATTTCCACGGGGTAAGTTACAAAGCGCTCAATTTCAAGAGCCGAAAGCCCCGGGGCCTCGCTTACAATTTCCACCTGTATATTTGTAACATCGGGAAAAGCGTCAACCGGGAGCTTCATGTAGGAATATATTCCGGCCACAATAATTATTGCAGATATTGAAATAATCAGCGCCTTACGCTCAAGGCAATATTGAATTATCTTTTCAAGCATTCTTAATCTCCTTCCTCAAGCATTCCCTTAAGCATTTCGGATTTCAGGAAGAATGTGCCTTTGGAAACCACGTTTTCACCTTTATTAAGCCCGTTGCGGATCTGGACAAAGCCGTTCATTGTGCTTCCCGGTTCAACAAGGCGCTTTTCAAAAGTGGTGTCGTTTTTAACTACAAACACATATATACTCCCCTGATCACGGATTAAGGATTCCTCCGGGACAACTATTCCCTTTGCGCTTCCTGAAAGGGGCACCATCATATTCGCGAACATTTCAGGCTTCAGCTTTCTTCCGGAGTTTGCAACAGAAGCACGGACCTTTATTGTGCGCGTTTCACTGTCGACTGTTTCTCCGATATAGATCAGTTTTCCACTGAATTCCGTTTCAGGGAAAGCCGAGACCTGAAGAGTAACCGGAGCGTTGCCTGAGATCATCTGAAGATCCTTTTCGTAGATCTGTCCATCGGCAAATAAAGAAGATGAATTTATGATTCTGAACGCGTTTGTTTCAGGATCCACGTGCTGCCCAATTACAACGCTGCGTTCAACTATAATTCCGTCGATAGGAGACTTAACGGGAATGGAGCCCGCGAGGTGGCTGTCAATTTCCTTTGACACGTCCATATCAGCGTCACTAAGCCCTACAGAATGGATTCTTCTGTCCTCGGCATTAAGTTCAGCCTGTGCTTTCTCATATTCGGCCTGAGCTTCGAGGAATGACTTCTGGCTTCCTGCTTTCTGCTCAAGGAGTGTCTTCTGGCGTTTGAGATTTGCATCGGCAAAGTTAAATTCAGCCCTTGCCTTTATGAACTGAGCTTTAATTTCGCCTATTTCAATCCCTTCGATATTCATGAGCGTCTGGCCTTTTCGTACGAACTGCCCGAGCTTAACTAAGACCTTCTGCACGCGCCCCTCCACAGGAGAGCCCACATGGGCCTCAAGGTCCTGATCGGCAACAAGTTTTGCAGGTATGGTGATTGTGCCTGTAATTGACCTTTCCTCGGCTTGTGAGGTGGCAAGGTTAATTTCCTTAACCGATTGTCTGCTTAAAGTTACGAGTATTTCCTTTGTTTCTGATTTTTTTTCTTCTTTCTTTTCCCCTTCCTGGCTCTTTGCGCCGCAGCCTGTTACAAGCATGCCTGATACAACTAAAAGGGCAGAAAATATTTTAATGTTTTTCATTATTTGTCTCCAAAGCCTGTTTTAATCTTAAAATTTTCTAGTGATGTGCCAGAGGCCTCTTCAATTGCGATTAAGGAAGCATTATAGTTTAGAAGTACCTCTGTGTAGCTGCTTTTGGCGGAAATGAGAGTTTGTCTTGCACCAAGGAATTCGAGGTATGAGATCTCTCCGGCGTCGTAGCTGATCTTAGCCGTCCTATAGGCTTCCATTGCCTGCGGAAGGATCTCTTCGCTGTAGAGTTTAACCTGGCGCATCTCATTCTGGTATTCGAGGAAAGCATTCCTTACGTTTAAGTTTAGCTCATTCTGAGCGGACTTATATTCATATTCCGCTCCCCTGAGGTTTGCAGAGGCCTCTTCAATTTCACCGCGCTGAGTGAACATGAACCAAAGCGGGACTGAAACCCCGAGCGAGAAGCCGTAGAAGCCCTTGCGGCCTTCAATTGCCTGGTTAAAATATTCCAGCTCAAAGGCAGGCAGAAGCCCCGACCATGCGATGCTGCGTCCTGTGGAAGCCGAACTTACAACGAGCGAGGCTTTCTTTATCGCTGGGTTCTTCTCATTTGCAAGCTTCAGGAGGTCTTCCGAACTTAATGAATACTCTGAGTATGAAAGGCTGTCAGTAAGCTTGCAGTTTTCAATGCCCTTGTCAGTTCCCAGCACATTACAGAGCTCATTGCACGTGGTTTTAAGCTCATTTTCAGCAAGATTCACGTCGTTTTTGGCCTGTGCGTACTGAACCTTTGCCGTCAGGTATTCAAGGTTACCCGCTTCTCCAAGATTCAGTCTTACCTCGGCCTTATGGATGAAATCTTCTGTTATAGTAAAATTCTCTTTTGCAATCTTAAGTTTTTCCTCCTTTGCAAGCACATTGTAATAGGCTTTCTTTACACGGGAGATGAGTGTGAGGCTGGCAGAGTTGTAATCGGACTTCGCTATATCCACTCCCGTTGAAAGAAATGAAGACTTAAGTGCAATTGTTGTCGGGAATTCAAATGCCTGTCCTATTTTGAAATAGCGTTCCCCGTAGCCGCCGGGGCTTTTGCCTGAAGGAACGCCCTCGTATTCAAGCGAGAGTGTGGGTGAAGGGAGTGATACTCCTCCCCAGAACTTTCCTCTTGAAGCGTCAATCTCAGATGCTGCTTTTTTAAGAGCAGGATTATTGTTAAGGGCAATTGAGATTGCATTTTCAAGAGACAGTTTTTCCGGAAACGCGGATTCCTGTCCATATCCTGCCCTGAAAGCAAGCAGGATTATGAACAAACAAAAAAATCTGTTCATTTTAATGCTCAATAAATATTAGAAAACTGGTATTTAGCTGAATATTGCCGTTAAAGGCATTTTATGGATGAATAGAAGGGTGCCTTCTCAAATCAGGAGTATGCGGTTTACGATATAAGATGGTTTATCCTTAGGCTTCTCCGGTGGAATAGTAACCGTGTTATCCGAAACCAGGGGATTTACAGGAAGAAGAACAAAATTCAGGACAACATCAAAAGAGATATGAGAGATAAATTTCTTTAATGTCTGCGTTCCTGAATGCTGATTAAAAGTCGTGGTATTATCTACAAGGTGGCAGAAGTCGTGCGCTGCATGGTTGACGTCGTACTTACTGGTAATAAGGTCCAGTTCCGAGTGCAGGAAGTGGAAAGTAAATACAGCGAGTATAAGTGCCGAGACTGCGATATGTAGGCGTTTATTTTTCATATAGTTACGGAACAAAAATAAGCAAATGTTGATATTAATCAAATTGCAGGGAGCAATTTAATTTACAGGCGGTGGGGATTCATTAGGGATATTCAGTCGTGAGATATTAATAAGGCTGCCGCATCGCGGCGGCAGCCCCATAGAAAAAATTACTTTAAAAGAACGAGCTTTTTAGTGAAGGTGTATTTGCCTGCTTCAAGACGATAGAAATAAATTCCGCTGGGGAGACCTGAGCCGTTAAATTTCACCGAGTGCGTGCCTGCATTCTGATAGCCGTTTACAAGCGTAGCCACTTCAACGCCTATTGTGTTATAAACTTTCAGTGAAACGCGGGAGTTTTCCTTTAATCCGTAGCTTATTACAGCCTCGGGGTTGCAGGGATTCGGGTAGCTCTGCTCCAGATACATTGTCTTTGGAACTGTAGTCCCAGCATCACTGACATCGCTTGTTCCATAGCCTGTCCACTGCACGTCATCAATTGTCACCTGCCCTGAATTTGCATCAATCTGCTGGAATTTTAATTTAAATGGCCCGGAGACATTTACTGTGACAGGACCTGAGTTTAATACATCTGTCTGACCGCTTGAAGTAACAGTAGTTATAAGCTTATCGTTAACGTATACCCCAAGGTTTACATTTGTGGACCACGCCTGCTTATACTTAAAGTTCAGTGTTCCGCATCCGCCCTGGATAATGCCTGAAGTAACCATGGCTGTCGGATCTTTCCTAAGCAGGGGTGAAGGAGCAGATATCTGTTTATCGCCAGAACATAACACATACTGCCACGTTGAGCCATCCTTTCCCTTAAAGCTGCTCGATTTGTAAGTTGTACTGTTTAAGGGTTCCGGGTAATTTGCAAAATCTTCAAAACCTCCACCTTGGGCATCGTTATCGAATATGGACAAAGTAAAGCTTGAAGGAATAGAAACAGAGCTAAAATTTCCGCCGGCAGCGTTTTTCAGCTGGAAAGTAACTTCCTGTGTTCCAAGGACCACGTTGTCTTCGGGGATATTTATTGTTACAGTCTGCGGTGTGCTGCTGCCAGCAGGGAATGTGACAGTCTTTGAAGTAAATCCGCCGACATAACTGCTATTTCCTGAAACGAGCACAACATCCACTGATGCAGGATTAACTGAGCTTGGATTAGAAATTGAAAGGCTGACCTGAAGTGAGCTGCCTTCATTTACAGTAGCTTTTGCGGAAGTAAAATAAACCGTTGTAGGAACAGATCCGGTTGTTTTAGCTGAAGCCTGGGGCACAACAGCACATGTCTTATAATTTATCTGGTTCCCAGTGCCGTTATAGGAGTATACTGTGAAATAATAGGTAGTTCCTGATTTCAGGCCGCATATCTGGAGCGAGTCGCCAGCCGTAGCCGGAACATTAAACACTCCCCTGCCGTCAGAAACATTGTTATCGTCGGTATAAACCACCCCATCCATAGGTATAAAATAGTTATCCTTTGCGAAAACCTGCACGAGGTAGCCTGAGGGAGCCTGAACTCCAGCCAAAGGTTTTGTCCATTTCAGCGTAATGGAGCTGTCCTTAACACTTGCTGTAATACCCGAGGGATAGTTCTCCGGTTCGGCAGCAAACGAAGGGTTAAGAGCTGAGAGATCATTAAAATTTATGTAATTGACGTATTCCGGGTGATCGACAAAAGGATTTCTATTTTTCTGAATACTTTCAATATAGTTATTCCTGTCCACTTCCCATTTATCCGGGGGATCCTGGCGGTTCCATTCCAGAAGGGTATTCAGGTCCTGCGGAGCTTCACCGGCGTTCGGAAGTGTTACACCGTTCAGGTGGTTAAAGGTCCAATCGCCACCCCTGATACCATTATATTTAAGAGACATATAGAGGAGTGCTCTTGCGGCATCGCCCTTATGGGAGTTTCTCGGCTCAAAAACTGTATTTCCTTTTGCATCTGTACCGTACTTGCTTTCCAGGTATTGAGTGCCGATCACATTCTTGACTATTCCAAAGGGGTGATTGCTTCTTTTGCTGTTAACATCATTCTGGTTTGTAGGAAAAAGGTGGTGCTGATCGGAATACTCAGGATCTGTTTCAACAGGTTTGATCGGCATCCAGTTTTTACACCATGTATGCTCACGGCTGAAATGGTCCCATACAAAGATGCCTGAATACACATAATTTTCACCGCTATAGACGCAAGTTATGACCTTCTGGCCGTTGACTGTATCGCGAGAGGCGAAATTTGCCACAATTGTTTCATCATACTGACCGTAGCTGATTGAAACAAAAGGGGTCCTTATGCGCGACTGAAGGTCCTGTATAAAAGTAGGGTTTGATGTCGATATCTGATCGTAGTAAGTGCCTGCCTGGGCAAATAAAGATGAAGAAAGCAGAACAAATAACAATAGTAGTCTGGTGGTAAAAGTTTTTTTCAAATTACTCCCTTAGAACATTATAAATTAATGCGTTAACTCAGGGAGTAAACATACCATTTTTAATTTTTGAGGTCAAGGAGGAAGATTATTGATTATTAATGCTGTTATCCTGAGGGGATCAGCGGCATGGAAGAAGTTTTATTTGAAAATTATATGTACTGAACCGGTTAACAGATTTCTTTATCATATAAAGATAAAAGGTCTTACTAATAGATAAAGAAATAAGGCAGCTATTTAATGGAAAAGAGCAACTACATCGAAGAGTTCATAATAAATTCTGTAAGCTGGCTAAGGCTGGCCGTGGAGACAATTGGAGCGGTAATAATTGCAGCAGGAATTCTTGTTGCGGCTTATGCTATAATTAAAAACTATGCAACGCATCAGCTGAAGGATTTTAATAAAATAAGACTGGTACTGGGGCGTTATCTGGCACTTGCACTCGAGTTTCAGCTGGGAGCCGATATTTTGTCCACAGCTATTGCTCCGAGCTGGGAGCAGATAGGAAAACTTGGTGCCATTGCGGTTATAAGAACAGGGTTAAACTATTTTCTTATGAAGGAGGTTCGCGAGGAGGCCGGAAGCACAGGCAAGGCCGAGGCTGCCCTAGAGGAGCCGGAGACGCCATGAAATGAGGAATAACTTATTATGAATTGCGTGGAATAAATCAGATTATTTTGATAATTTCGGCAGCATAAATTGGCTCTAATACTGATTCAAAAATTCAATCCGGGGAATGGTTCTCTTGAAATATCTACGCTTACAGCTTCTCATTATTTTCACGCTTTTGTTTTTTCAGGCGTTTACAGGCATTATATCTGCACAAAGCAGCAGAACTCAGGAAATTGACAAGTTATTAACCGAGTACTACAATTCCGGGAAACTGCAGGGATCTGTGCTTATTGGCGACGACTCGGGCATTATCTATGAAAAGGGCTTCGGCCATGCCAACCTTGAGCTTGGCGTTCCAAACACCCCGGAGACAAAATTCAGAATAGCATCAATTACAAAAACCTTTACCTCGCTTCTTGTGATGCAGCAGGCTGAGGAAGGAAAGGTTAAACTGAATGCAAAGATTACAAGCTATATACCTGACTACCCTTCAAAAAACGGGAGCAGAATAACAATTCATAACCTGCTTTCCCATACCTCAGGCATCGGGCATTATGATTATGTGCCGCACTTTTTTGAGTACTACAGTTTCATGCCTTATAATCATACGGACTTTATAAAGCTCTTCTGGGACCGCCCGCTCCTGTCGGACCCCGGGACAAAATACCAGTACTCAAGTTTTAACTATTACGTGCTTGGAGTAATGCTTGAGAAAATTACGGGCGAAAGCTACGATGAACTCGTAAAGAAAAGAATCTTTGACAAGATAGGCATGAAAAATACTGCCGTGGATAACCAGAAGAAACTCGAGAAAAACAGGGCAAGCGGCTATAAGATGACCGACCAGGGATACCAGAATGCCCCTTACCGCAACATGTCAACGGCACTTGCAACAGGAGATATTATCTCGACCGTAAAGGACCTTTATCTCTACGACAGGGCATTATATACCGACAAGCTTCTTTCCTACAAAATGCGCGACCTGATGTTCACACCTAACCTTGGCGGCTACGGCTACGGATGGGAGAGCAAAAAGCTTCAGCTTTCTGACGGGAGTACTTCGCGTGTGGTATCCCATGTGGGGAACATTTACGGATTTCTTTCCATTATGACGCGCTACCTGGACAAGCATACTGTAATAATACTCCTCTGCAATTCGGATAAGTCGGATATCTACGGCATTACCTCTGCCCTGCAGAACATCATTTTCAGCAAGCCGCAGATAGCAAAAAAGGAAGTGCCGGCTCAGTAACAGATTAACACCGGTAAAAAAACCTCAATTTCCCGCCAGGAATTGAGGTTTTTTTGTTTTAAAGCCCCGGGAAACCTGCGCAGGTTAAATTGACTTGCAGGTAATTGTTAAAATGCCTAACCTGAAAAGAGCTACTGGAAAGGAGAATCTTTATTTAATCTTTGAGTTTTATCAAAAAAGAAAAGATAAGTGATTCTAAAAACAATAAAGGAGAAATAAAATGAAAAAAATAAATCGCGTTCCCAAAATTCTTTGGCCCGTTGTTATGTTCTTATTTATGAGCATTGCTGTTTATGCGCAGGATACAAGCAGTGTGCAGTCGCCTTCAGTGACTTCACCTTCTTCACCCTCGGCATATCCATCAACGACTCCGTCTACCAGTCCATCAACAACTCCTTCGACCTCTTCGACATCCCCTTCGGATCAGCAGTCACCCAGGTCGCAGGATTTGTCATTTAACTCACAGGCTGCGAAGCTTGCAAATGAGCTGGTGACAATGACGGGCGTGTCGACGGACAAGGCTCCCGACATAGTTGAAATACTGAAGAATTACAGGAACGACCTGGCTGATGCAAGGGCAAAGTACCTGGAGAAGCATCCGAATGCAAAACTGGATCAGGAAGCAACCGGAAGCGCCAGCAGCAGCACCGTAAATATTAATATGGGCGGAATACTAGGGACAAATGTAGACAAGTATTACGTTGGGGCAAATCCTGATTTGATGTCGGACTACAAAGATGCCGACAAGAGTGCCGACAAGAAGATAAAGAAGGTATTCGACAATGATGTACAGACATCCAGGTATGAACAGAACAAAGGTCAGTGGTGGAGTGATGTAAAGGATCAGGTATTTACATCCCTGAAACAGAGCTCGCATAGCCAGGATAACATGCAGAATCAGGATAACATGCAGAACCAGAACGAAACAAAATAACATAGAATAAAAATAAAAGCCCGGGAAACGTGAGACATCGTTTCCCGGGTTTAGTGCTAATCAAATCTATTTTCACTCTCTACAATAATTAAAAGCAGATTGTTGCCTTAAGAAGGGGTATAAGCAGCAAATCGCCTGTTTCTGCAAGTGGTCTTATACCTGCCAGCTCCCAGGAGATGCTTTCAGTTCTGAAGCGGAAGCCGAATGTGAGAAGTCCGTTGAATTTGGCATCTTCCATCAGCGATTTGCCGTTAGTATATTCGACGATGCCGGAGACTTTCTTTGAGAAGTCATACCTTCCTCCTAAAAGAAACAGCCATTCTGTGCCTCCATTGCCATCGCCGGTAAGGGTTACGCCCAGGTGCAGGCTGCGGCTCTTATGGCCGAAGCTGAAGACATTGCCAAGTGTATAGAAGCCGGGCTTAAAGGTATAGCTTGCAAAAAGGGCGCCGCTGAAGTTTTCCGACCTGTAGTAGTTTTGTTTTCCGCCGATAGTTAATGTTTCCATGAAAGATGTGGTAATCGGGAAAAGGGAAAAAAGTCCAATGTGTGTGCTTGAAGTAGGTGCTATGGTGTAGTTAATAAGAGCGAGTTCATAATCGGAAAAATAGGCATTGCCGGCGGGCATTGTGTAAGCCGTAGGCATAAAAAGGAGCTCATGGTCGCCTGGCTGATATGAGTCCGCCGTTGAATCTGCGGCAGAATTGGTTACCGCCCCGGCATAAACAAATGGCGCCACAAAAAACATGAATACAAGAAGGGCCGAAAATTTCATATCTGCTCCTTTATCTTTATATATGGCAAACATAGCAATTTAAGGTCATAAATAGCAAACATTGTTTAATGCCGCGGATAATAGTCCTCCGCAGCATTCGATTACAGTCCTGATTTATTTGAGCAACAACAATTTTTTTACGGCTTTATACTCCCCAGCCTTGATTCTGCAGAAATAGATGCCGCTTGGAAGACTTTGAGCGTTAAATGCTACACTGTAGCTTCCTGAGGCCTTGTTATCATTTACAAGTACTGCAACCTCTTTTCCCAATGCATCGTAAACTTTAAGAGACACGTACCCTTCCTTTGCAACGGAGTACCTGATTGTTGTAGATGGATTAAACGGGTTAGGGTAATTCTGATATAAACGGTATTCATTGGGCTCTATCTTATCACTTTTTACACTGCTTACAACTTCATCTGCAATGTCGCCTTGTAATTCAAGTACCCCAAAAGTGGAACAGAAGTATTTTGTGTTATTCTTATCTATTACAACCTGATATATGTCACCAGGCACTCCAATTTCACTAAAGCCAAGCGTGACAGGAGAAACAGAAGTCCATTTGTCGGTCTTAACATTATATTTTGCAATATAGGCGCCCCCGAAAGCGCACCA
The DNA here is from genome assembly GCA_050258415.1 of Acidobacteriota bacterium. GTDB lineage: Bacteria > Bacteroidota > Ignavibacteria > Ignavibacteriales > SURF-24 > JAAXKN01. The sequence goes on from JBLMYS010000170.1 coordinate 12,368, forward strand.
GGCGTTTCCAGATGTATCGAATGCCATTGAGGTGAAAGTGCCCGGGACTGAAGCCGGAAAAGGATAAATATCCCAGTCTGTTCCGTTATATCGCACAAGTCCCGACCCCCCGCCTGTCCATGCCGCGCCTGTACGGTCAAATGCGACATTGCCCACCATTGAAAGCAGCTGCCCTTTAGAAGTAAATGGAATTTTTCTCCAATTGCCATTCGAGAACGTAAGCATCTCGTACTGCGTGGAAATCCATTTCGTATTGCTGCTGTCGGATGCAATTGACTGCACGGGCCAGGTTGAAAGCGTGGAGTTTGAGCTGTTAAAAGTATTCCAGTTATCTCCTTTAAGGGAGTAGAGCTTTGTGCTATTCTGGCTTACCCACACTGTACTGTCCTTACCGGTAATAACATTGTAAACGTTGGTTGAAAAAGGGTCCGGTGAATAAAGAGGAGAGTTTGAGGAATTATAGACCGTCCAGCTGCTGCCATTGAAGGAGGCCAGCCCCTTATTGGTACCCATCCATACTTTACCCGTTTGGTCCACTGCAACGCTATGAACATCGTCGCCCGGGATGGATGAGTTTGAAGTTGTATACGACACTGTACCGGTATCGCTTAGTTGAACAAGTCCTCCCAGATTGGCAAGCCATTTCCTGTTATTATGGTCAATTGCCATAGAAGCCACCGGGCTTTCGGGCATTTCAGCTGAAGATGCGTTATAGACGCTCCACTGCTTGTCGTCGAATCTTGCGACTTTTCCACCCCTGCCGCTGGACCATTTTGAGTTGTCGCGTGCCACATATATATAGTATCCCGTATAGAAATTAACTTTCTCATAAGGAGATGAATAATAGGTTACCCATTTTGTGCCATCGAAGCTTACCGTTGCCATGGCATCGGTTCCGACCCACACAACTCCCTTTTTATCCACGTTTACTGCTGTAATGACGTCTGAGTTGAGCTGTGAGTTTGAAAGGTCATAGCGCACCCATTTTGTTCCATCGAAGTTGAGAAGTCCGCCCAATGCAGCAATCCAGATGCGTGAGCTGTCGTCGGGTGCGAGATCTTTTATATAGTTTGAAGGAAGTAGGGAATTGGACTGTGTATATGTGGCCCAATTGCTTCCATCGAAGCGGAGGAGCCCGCCGCCGTCAGTTGCTATCCATTTATTTCCTTTTTTGTCAATTGCGATTGCATTTACAACTGTAGCTGAGGGCATGGCAGAGTTTGATGAATTATAAACTTTCCAGTTTTTGCCGTCAAAGCTTGTGAGGCTTCCTACGCCGCCCACCCAGACTGTATCCCCTTTTGAGGCAATCGCCCATAGGTTGTTATCGGGAAGTGGAGAGTTTAAGCTATTAAAGATAGCCCAGGTCTGTCCGTCGTACTTTACAAGTCCCTTGCCGAAAATTGCAAGCCACTTATTGTTTTTCGCGTCTATGGTCATATCTGTAATGTTATTTGCAGGAAGGCCTGAGTTCAGCTTGTAGAAAAATTTCTTTTCGCCGGAAGTTCTGTTCAGGCTCATAAGTCCGAAGTTACTTGCAAACCAGATGGAGCTGTCGTCTTCAGCCATAGCGCTTACGTTAGAATTATTCTGAAAGTACCATGTCCATTGGGGTGTTTGCGCATATGAGGCAGAAAAAATCAGCAGCAATGAAAAAAAATACAACTGTACATTACGAACCATACACAATACTCCATTTTAGTTATAGGTTATCTTTTTTACGGTAAAGTTTGAGGGGCAGAAAAGGACGCAGAGAAAATTAAGATATAATATAAATGACTTACGTCATAAAAACAAGACACCAGCTCCTTTGAAATTATCGGAGGGAGGAAAGAAATGTTTAATAAAACAATTCCTGCCCCCGCGAATCAGGGGCAGGAGTAGAAATTTTATTTTTTTATAGCGCTAAGAGTTACAAAAGGAATTGTAAGGACCCATTCTCCATTTATTTGACTAAAGAGGTTCATTCTGGATTCTATTTCACTGAAGACTACATCTACCCTTTCCGGGGGCACAATTGAAAGCCAACTGTCCATAAAGTTATTGCGGATAAATGGATAATTGAACATTGTTGTCCCGTCCACTAACCTGTATCTGAATGACTCAATCTCTGCCTCAACTACTTCGAAATTATTGTTTGTAAACAATTCCTTTAATTCATTTATCGGCAGTCGTTTTTTGTGTATGTGCTCTTTAATTAATGGAATTATCTCCTTCATTTTGAAGTCCGTTAGCACTTCCTCAAAAATGGAGTAGAATTCAATCATTGTTTCAGGGAGGTTGACCGATGCAACAAACTGCGCGCCCGGCTTTGCAATTCTTGAGCATTCACTGAAAACCTTGCCAATATCCTGAACATTGTTAATACCATTGTTGGAAATTATTAAATCCACCGAGTTGCCGGGAAGGGGAATATTTTCAGCAACGCCCGTAATAAGTTCAATGTTTTCAATTCCCAGAATACTGATTTTCTTTTGGGCTCTTTCAATTGCAGCCTCCCAGGGATCTATTCCGTATACTTTGGCGCTTCGGCCTAATCTCTGGGCAATTTCTATGAGTGGAAATCCCAGACCGAAACCGATATCGAGTACAGTCAAACCGGGTTTTATTTTAATTGCCTCCAGAAGCTTAAGCCCGAAAGGAGCCGACCACAAAGGGAGCTCATCAATAATTGATACTGAATCAGGATTGTTGTAGTCAAATTGAGAGGGTAAATAGTTACGCATAAAGGAGCCTCCTTTTTAATAAAAAAAGAGGCAGAGCTTTTCTGCCTCTTATATCAAACATGCATGTATTTACTTGCTGGAAAGAACAGAAGCGGAATTCTTAACAAATATGATGTCTTTACCAAGTTCTTTAAGCGAATTATCCAGGTGAGCCATTATATCATTATAATTTTTAGCCGGATAAACTAAAGTTGAGATAACCTCACGCGCATTTACAACTACTTTGCTTCCCGAAGTATTGTATTTAATGCTGAAGTTAAGCCCCAGGGGCGAAGTGCTGTTATAATCTGAAAGCTTTGAATAAAGCCTGTAGCCTTCGGGGACCGGTATTTCATACTGCACCTTAAAGCTGTACGGTGAATCGAAATAAATATCGTTAACCCTCTGTGAGGTAAAGAGCTTATCCCTGAATTCCGAAAGCACAATGTTTCCAGTATTAACTGTAAGGAATGAATCTATAACTTCGCTCTTAAACTGTGACTTTCCGGAAGCTTTTGCCAGTATTCTGCCCTCATCGGAATAGTTATTAAGCTGAAGCGCTTCGGCCTTGGGAAGAGAGCCAGCAATTTTCCCTTTGAAATATTCTTCAGCCATCCCTTTGTTGTAGTCATAAATTTTATATCTCATGCGCTGTGCAAGTGAGCCGGTATAGGATAGTTCAAGTGAATCGGTCAAAGCCGCATCACCCGTAATTTTGAGTTTGTGAATTTCAGCGGCTTCATTATTTTCGGGCCTGTCGTCAAATGAATACAATTTATGAACGCATGGCAGATCGGAAACCACTGGCATGCTAATTTTATTCAGGTACCAGGGGTTCTCCGGCACCGATGGAAGCGAGCGGTCGAAGTCGTAGAGCTTTTCCTTTCCATTCATTTCAACGAGGACTGCCATTCTATCGAACCAGATCATGCTTGGAGCGTCGTTTTCATATTTGCCATCCCTGCGGTCTCGTACAAGTACAGCTTTTGGCTTAAGATCCCACTTTTCCAGAATTTTATACATGATATAAGCAATGTCGGTGGCGTCGCCCTTTTTCTCTTCAAATACCTGATCAAGGTCGTCCATTCTGGGATAAGCATAATTTTTCTTCTTCAGCGCGAAATATTTTCTCATAGCCTTATACAGGCTGTCTATTCGATTAATATCAACATTTGCTTCATTCTTCTTAAATCCGAGCAGTTCAATTTCACCGGAGCCTACAGATCCCTTATCGAGGATCTTGTCGAAATATCTTTCAGTAACGCTGTTCCAGTCATTATGATCGCCGATATATTTATTATTCATATAGAAGCATGTCATCATTGAGCGGTCGGAGAAAGGGAGTGAAAACACCTCTGAGGGCATAGGATTCAGACTGCGCAGGCTCCAGAAGTAAGTTTCGCCGTCGCCGTAGTTCTGGCTGATCTGCTGTATTTTCGGCTGGCCTATTCTTTCGGCCGGATAGTTCTTAAAGACATATTCTTCTTTTGCCGGAAGGGTTATATAAAGGTTTGAGATGAGTGTTATATCCTCATCGTTATAATAGAAAACACCTGCGCTGGAGGTTGAAAAAACATCCATCGCCTGGTACTCAATCTGCAGAACGTCGCCTGAGGCAAGGTCGGGCACGTTGAATATGGCTTTGCGCATCAAGGGTTCGCCGTTTTTGTCACGGGAGGTAACAATAATTTTAACTTCTTCATCGGGCATTACGGAAACCCTGCCGTCGGGTTTCATTACTCTTACCTTAGCCACAAAGCCGTTTTTAATTTCATCTCCAAAGGGTTCGAGGTATTCGTACTCGAAGCTGCCATACCTTTTAACAGCGGACTCATTAAGAAGCTTTACCATCAGGACCTTCGTAAAGATGGTATTTCTGGTAGGGATATCCACGCCATAATAAAAGAACTCGCCGCCTGTTTCCTGGAAACTCTGTTCTTTGAGGATTATAATAGCGTCGGAATTTGGAAATTTCTCTTTTGTAAGCTTATCTACAAGAGCCTTAGCGGGAAGCTCTCTTGTAAAATCCTCCTGCGCAAAGAGGAGGCACGGAATAAACAATACTAGAAAGGAAATAGATTTCATTAAATTCATTTTATTGTCCGTTTTGTTAGTTTGAATTTTTTATGTAAGTCTGAATATATGCCGTTGTATTTCTCAGTAAAGTCCTTTCTGTGAGCCTCAGTAACGAAAGGACCTATTGGAAGCTGATAGGAATAGTTAAGTAGAGCCGCCGCCGTATTGCCACCGGCCGTTTCTGTGCATTGCATACCGGAAATCTGAAGCGCAAGATTTACGCGGTTAAATTTCGGGAAATAAAAGAGCTCATCATCTTTTGCTAATGTTCCATCGCAGAAAAGCTCGGGAAACATTTTGCCGAAGCTGGTATAATATGCATCAGCTATTTTAGTAAATGAATTAGGGAATTTTCCCTTAAGAAAGATTTCAAAAGCGCCATCATTACCTTTATGCCAATTCATTTCTGAAACAGAAATATTATGCGATAGGTTTTCTTTAATCCAGCGCGTAATATAATCTTTCATATCCGTTCTGTTGAGAAAAATATCGGGATAGAGGAAATCAATTGCATACTGTTTGGCAAAAGAAAGTTTCAGATCAGCCAGAAAGCCGTCGCCAGCTTCCTTAAGCTCGCCTGTAATGCTGAAAAGGTTATGTTCATTTTCATCGATTTTTACGATTCTTGAATTATCCTTCTCTATTACGAGCGCCATCTGGTTTGCCAGGTCGAAAGTTGTAACGCCGGGTTCGCTTATCCTGTTCGTGCCGTCGTACCAGTAATCTTTTCCTTTATAGGAAAAATGGACAATAGCGTGATTGAACTGGCTCGCAGGAATGTCGTAGAATTCCACTCCCCTTCCCCTGTAGCACAATGCGAGACTGGCATCAACGCCGGCGCATCTGGCAAGCGTATAGATTATTGCAGAATAATCCTTGCAGTCGCCGAACTTTCTTTTAAGGATTACCGAGCAGTCATTGGGAATAAACTCCCCTCCCTGAATATAGACCTGCTCATACCTGATATTTTTCTGGCAATAGTTAAATATTGCGTCCAGTTTTTCTTTGGGGTCTGTTAAGCCTCTGGTAAGCTCTTCAGCCAAGGCTGCTATTTCAGCATCGGGTTTAACCTTATCCCGGATGAGGTTGAGATACCAGTTGCCGAATTTCACCCATGAAGTTGGGGTATTTTCATTGGGGTTGGAGAAAGATGCAATTATTTCCGGCTCATTATTCAGCTTTTCAAAAGCACTGCTGTAAGGTTTATTTGCATAATTTGTCCAGCGGAATGTATATGCAGTATTATTCTCTTTCTGGGAAATCTCCGGAGTTGTGCTGCCATTGACCGATTTATAATGAAGCCTGTAAGAATCGGGGAGAGAAATTTCCAGAATAGCTTCATCTGCTTTCATTCCCCCTTCAGCCGGGCTGAAGGAAAGTCCGAGAGACGGGAATCCCTCCTTTACGGAGTACACAAATTCCACAAAGTCGCTCTCCTGATTATTCTCACCAAGCGGGAGTGAGTAAGCGGTTCTTTCATGAATAACCCCGTTTGAGCTTAAGTTGCCGGTAAGGAGGTCTCCTTTTTCATAGCTTGCAACTGTAGAGCCGTCCTTATCTATCAGTCTGGCCTGGAAGGACTCCAGTTCGTCCATTGAGCCAAGCATGATATTAACTGACTGTGTTCTATTTTTTGTATCATCCGAGAGCTTGAGAAGTTTATGAGTCGATTCTGAAATTCTTCCCTCTTTGTCAAGCGTGTATGTTCTTTTGAAGTAAACCGTATGGTTTTCGCCGTAGGACTGAACCTTATAATTTTTTATAGTTTCATACTGAAGGAAGCTGCTACTGCGCCCATAGATGAAGAAAAGCGTCAGATAAATTAAATAATATTTTTTCATCACGTAAAAATGTGTGAGTTAAAGAATTTATAAAATAAAAGTCACCTAAATCAGCTAATACGAATATAGAACAGGCTATTATTTCAGGCTTCAACAATTCTTCTTTAAGCAAAGGGCGCAAATTTCTGAGGGCACTGGTACAATTGCAGGCAGAGCATAAATAAATAAAAACGCACTCCAATAATAACAGAAATATTTCTTTCTCTGAAATGAAAAATTCAGAATTGCGGATATTTGAGAAATTTCAAGGCCGGTGTGCAAATATTTTTCCCTTAGTAAACTATTTTGCCCGTTTTTGCATTATTAATATATATCCAGAGTAGAACCTGAAACCTTTAATTTTACTGTGCATCAAATATTTTTAGGAACAGGTTCTTTTCACAATTTAGGGGCAAGTTTGAATAGCCGGATAAAAGAGAATAGTTGGTTCTTTAGAAAGAGATTTATGGTAAGAGTAAATAAAAATTATTTGATAGTTGAAATTTTAAGAATGGTGCCCTCATCACTCCCCTTTTTAATAAGAAAGGGGCTCTGCGGTTTAGGCTGCATTGAGACCGATACTGACTCTCTGGAGGCAGTTGCTAAAAGAAAAGGTTTTTCGGATGAAGAAATAGATTCAATTATAATGGAAATTAACAGACTGGGCCGGAATGGCGGCTAGAATAAAACAAGTTTTTCTCTCAAAATCCTAGATTACAGCCCCGGGATCTTCAGAATCCCGGGGCTTTTTTTATTACTTCTTAATCATCGTCTTCATCAGTTTTATCTGTCCTGTAGTTTATAAATGCGCTTCTTACAGGAGCGGGCATTTGTGAAGCTTCACCTTTAACAGATTTCCAGACTATCTCATTCAGCTCAATATCGCCTGCAGCATCCTCTCTGGAGAAATCCATTTTGTCGCTTTTTATCTGTCCGAATGAGCCTTTTTTATTCTTTTCATTTATGTCTACATTGGCTTTAAGCGCCGTGTATGGCGCGAGATCAGCCTCAGATGTGAATGAATTATACATCGGGCGGGCCGAGGCGTCGTACTGCGACATTGGCGGAAGGCCAAGAATGAGCTCCATTGTCCTTATCATTGAGCTTGTTGAATACATCTCATGATCCACAAATTTATGTTTTGTGTAGGGGCTTATAACAAGCGCTTCAGTCCTGTGCGCGTCAATGTGGTCGGGTCCGTTCTGTGCGTCGTCCTCAATTATAAATATTGCGCTTTCATTCCAGTATTTGCTGTGTGAAATTCTTTCCACCAGCATTCCGACAGCCAGGTCGTTCTGCGCCGCATAGGCAATTGGAGTAAGCTTTCCGGTGGATGTGCCGGAGGTATGGTCATTCGGGAGCCTCAGGACCTGGAACTCCGGAAGGTTGCCGTTTTTCTCATATTCATCAAACTCTTTAGTCTACTGTTTTACGCGCTCGAGGTCAGAATAGCCGAGGTCCCATCCCCAGTAAAAAGGAGCCACATGACCTTCGAGCGATTTAATTGCGGCTTTGGAAGAATCCTGATCTGTTTTGCCATTATGAACGAACTCGCCGTAGCTTCTGTAAGTAACGTTATTCCTCATGCAGTTATCCCAGAAGTATCCGTTTTCGGGATATGCTATAGGGTAGCCGCCTTCAAACTCGTACTGCCCTCCGCGGCCGCCGTAGTAGTTAGGCCATGATTTTTCCACATAGTCCGTTGCATAAGCGCCCATAGTCCAGTTATGTCCGTCGGCGCTCACCTCGGCATCTGCATAAAGGTTATCGAGCAGAACGAACTGGCGGGCAAGCGCGTGAAGGTTAGGGGTAACTTTTTCAGGGAAGAGGCAGAGGCTTTCATCGCCATTACCTTCCTTCATATCGCCGAAGACCTGATCGTAGGTTCTGTTTTCTTTTACTATGTAGAATATGTGCTTAATCTTTCCCGACTTTAAGCCGTCTTTTAGTGGAATGGGGCCATCCTGACTGACATCTTTAAGATAATCGGGGCGGTTGGTAAAAGGAGAATTCTGATAAACAGCCTGAGAGTAAGATTTCATTTCTTCAGGTTTTGGGTCACTTATGATAGAAAGAGTTCCTTTAAGGAGTGTTCCTATAAACTGCTCCCCTTCCTCCCTGAAGTAAGGGTTAGGCCCATGAGGGTTAGCCATAGAGCGTCCCCCTTTTCCGTTGGCAACAATAATTGTTTTATCCGAAAGGACCTTTACTGCTGTGGGGTACCACCCTGTTGGAATAAAGCCAAGCGAGCGGGACTGCCCAGGATTTGAAATGTCAAATACCGCTAGGGAATTGTTATCGGCATTGGCAATAAAAAGTTTTTTCCCGTCGGGGCTGAGGGCCACGCCGTTCGGGGTTGATCCCGGAGGGGCATCGGGAGTGAGGCCTGAATTTACTTTCTCAATTTCCCTTCCCTTTTCAACGTCGATTATTGAAACAGAATTAACGTTGGCGTTTGAGGTAAATAAGTATTTGCCATCCTGCGATTCAATCATGTCGTTAGGATGGCTTCCCGCTTGGATAGTTTTTTCAACTTTAAGCGTATTTTTATCCAGCAGTGCTATACCCGCCCCTCCCCAGAGTGAGATATAGACGTAATTACTTTTCTTTGATACAAGGCATGTATAAGGCTTTGCAGGAAGACTTATTTTGGAAATGACGCTTTTAGCTTTCATATCTATTACGTAAAGTGACTCTGTAAAGCGGTCCGCGGCGTAAATGCGGCCCTGAGCCTCATCGATATCGAGTCCTGCGATCCATGTTTTATCCTTAGGCCATTTTTTTGCTATAATAATTGAGTCGCTTTCCTTAAGAGTGCCATGATTAAAGTCATAGATATTTATTCTTCCGCTGGTGCCTCCGGAAGCGGCAAGTTTACGTCCGTTGTCAAAAAATTTCAGTCCGACCCATAGGTTAGGCACGTTAAGAGTCTGTACTGTTTCAGCTTTCCTTAAGTCTACTACGCTAAGAGTAGGTTTACTCTGTCCGTTATTAGTAGTTACGGCGTAGTTCTCATCGGGGCTAATGGCAAGGTTCAGCGGGAGGTCGCCAATACCGGCCTGTTTACCCGCTGGAGAAAGATACCATCCGTTTGAAAGGAGGACACGGGTTTCAGACAAGCTGCCGGGAGTTGTAATTTTCCCCGTGGAAGAGCATCCTGCAAGCATGAGTCCAGCAAGCGTGGCAAGAGCAATAAAATTATTTTTCATCTATATTTATCCTTTTTTGAGCTATAATAATTTCAGATAAGTAAAAATAATAATATTCGGTGAAAAAAGAAGATCGGGGGCTAAAGCCCAAATGTTTTTGATTCCGTTCTATTCAGTGGCTATTCAGGAATAGGTTTGCAGGCATTTTCAGGGAGGGCCGGAACAGAGAAAAGCGGCCCTCCCGTGGGATGCTATTGTACTGTAACGGTTCCGTGCATTGTGGACGAGTGATAACGACAATAATAAGGGTATGTGCCTTTGGCTGAAAAGGTATGGCTGTATACAGCGCTGGTATTCATATTGCCGCTGTCAAATTTGTTATCGGGACTGCCCGGGGTGCCGCTTGTAACCGTATGCGCCATAGGATCCATGTTTGTCCATGTAACCGTTGAACCCGCGGGGACGGTTACTGCCGCAGGAGAAAATGACATATTCTGAATTGTAACTTTATATGCACCTCCGGTATTTCCGCCGCCTGAGCCACTCTTGCTGGTATCGACGCCTCCTGAATTGGTTCCACCCGTGTAGCTATTTGTGCCGGTATCATTTTTACTGCATCCAGCAAGCGCCACTAATGCCAGGAATATAAGGACAAACAGCATACGAAATTTATTTACAATGAAATTATTTTTCTTAAAATTCATGATTTATACTCTGCCTTTCTTATTTTATTAAACACATTTGCAACTATTCTGTCGCATCTGATAAGATTAAAGTTATAAATGTCCTTATAGTGATAATATTGGCTGAGGCTTTCCCTTAAAATATTTTTAGCCCTGTTAAGCCTGACCTTAACGTTTGCTTCTGTTATATTAAGCGATTTGCTGGTTTCCGAGACACTCATATCTTCAATCTCGCGCATTATAAATACCACCCTGTATTTTTCGGGCAGTTCGTCTACTGCTTTTTCAAGTATATCTTTCAGCTCGTTATTAAGCGTACTGTTATAAGGATTCTCCATGTTAGTTGTCCCCACTTCCGGCGGATCGTAAGTATTGTTAATTAAGTCAGGGTCGAAGTAATTCTGGAACCTTTTCTTTTTTTTGAGCCCCTGAAGAAGTTCATTTATATAGATCCGGATAAGCCATGTGGAAAAGCTGGATCTTCCCTGGAAGTTACTAAGCTGCTCGTAGGCTTTAAGGTATGCCGACTGAATGGCGTCTTCGATTTCGTCGTCGTCCTTCAGATATGCATGTCCTATTCTGAAAAGCCTCTGGTTATACCTGCGCATAATTACTTCATAGAAGTTAATGTCGCCGCCGGTGACTTTCTTAACTATTTCCTCATCGCTGAGTAAATGATTTGCCGCCAGAGTGTATGTTTTAGTTTCCGTTACCATTGCTTATTCCTTTGCTCTTTCTTATTGGATAACCGGGAGAAGGAAAGGTTACAAAATGATTTATGTAACCTTTTATCCCTTCAATTATCAAATATTTAGGAACAAAAAAAAGGGACAATAACTTGCAACAATTCACCCTTTACAGGCATCTGCAGGTTTAGTAATATTAATTATATACATGTTTGGAAAACAAAAGGGTTTATTACTAATTAAATTTGGATCAGGAAGTCCAGGGAGTTTAATATGACTTTCATGAATAATAAAATTGCCTTTCTGCTGGGCTTTTTAGTTCTTGCAGCTTCGCTTTACGCCACAGAGTATGATGTGGATAAGTCGCATAAGAACATGGTTAAGTTCACTTCCGATGCAAAGATTGAAAATTTTGACGGCACGACGGATAAGATTGACGGGTACATGACCTGGGAGGGTGACGACATATTAAATAAGAGTCAGCTCTATTTTGAGGTTGATTTAAGAACGCTTGATACTGGAATAGGCCTCAGGAACAGGCATATGCGCGAGGATTTTCTGGAGACTGACAAGTATCCGATGACGAACTTCAAGGGAAAGCTTGTAAAGGCGGATAAGCTGCCCGACGGAAAGCTGAACGTTACGGCCGAGGGGAATATGTTCATTCACGGAGTTACGAAGCCGATAACGATAAAAGGGACTTTGGCACCCTCTGAAGGCGGAGGCTACAGGGTACAGAGCAACTTTGAAGTAAAGCTTACAGACTACAACATTCCGATTCCGCAGTTAATGTTTCTTAAGATTAGTGAAGTAATGAAGCTTAATCTGGATTTCTTCACGAAGAAAGTAAAATAAGAGCAGAATAAGAAGAGGCCAACGCTGGGAAATATTTTTCTTTGCATTGGCCTTTCTGACCATTTAATCAGGAATTACTTAAGGAGGTTCATTTTTATTGTCTTCATGTAATTTCCTGAGCGCAATTTCGCAAAATAGATTCCGCTGGAAACTTTTTCGCCTGCTTCATCGCGGCCATTCCAATCGACTTCGAAAGCACCCTGGTTATAAATCTGCTGATCTACGAGCGTTTTAACCAGCAATCCCCTTATATCATATACCTGAAGATTTACCTTTGCTGTTTCAGGCAGTGTAAATCTGATGCGTGTTGTTGGGTTAAAGGGATTGGGATAATTCTGGCTTAAATCATACGAAACGGCTGCCTTTGAAAGTGTCTGAACATCCGAAGAATTTGCATGAGGATCTCCGGGATGGCAGGGTTCACAGTTCATCTTTGTCATTACGTTATTCTGCATTGCAGCGCCGTGGCAGGTAAGGCAGCCTGTAACGGTGGCAGGATCGGCATAAGATGCAGTAAATTTCTTATCGAAGTAAGCGTTTAATAATTCAGCTGCCTTTGCGGCGCAGTCGCCTGCAACCCTGGCGCAGCGTTCTTTTCTTTCTGTATCGCTTACTTTCTTCTTTGCCACAAAGCACCATTCAGTAACAGAGACGTGGCAGAGTGGGCTTCCAGCAATGTTCTGTGGAAGTGCAGCGTCATATTTATGGACAAGATATTTATTTGAAGTAGCAAAATCATTTGCAGTTGTTGTTGGCAGCTGAGCCTGTGTATACCATCCCCACAGTTCCGAAACAAGAGTTTTTGCATCAGCTTTGCTTGCAACAAGGCTAATAAAAGCAGCTGCTCCGTTAATTGAGCCGCAGAGTGTTCCCCATCCGGCGCCGCCGCCGCCGCCGAAGAGCATTATTTCCATAGGTATATTCGTCCATGGCTCGCCTATTGAAACTGCCAGTGCTCCCTGAAGAGCGCCAAAGACTCCGGCGCAGCAGTCCTTATCGTTCCAATAAAGATTATGTGCCTGTATGCGTACCTGATCCACATCGAGAGTTTTATAAGGCCACGGCCACGGGGTAGCTTTTGTATCTGCCTTGACGGCAGCTGTAGTTACAAGGCTTGCAACTGAAGCAACACCGGCAACACCGATAGCTGCTTTCGATGCATTTAACAAGAACTCTTTTCTGGTAAGATTGTTCGCCATTTTTTCTCCTGAATTTGTACTGATAATGATGTATCAATTAGTTAATAATATTATTGCGGATTGCGACTCAAATAATCCTCATATACTCTAATAACCTTATTTAATAATGTATTTTCTTGTTCTATATCATACGCACGTTTGAAGTAACGTAAAGAAACCGACATATCGCAATAAAGCCAGAGGATGCCGAGCATACAATTCATTGTGAACTTATCCTCGTACCTGACCGCACCTGCTTCCACCACTCCGATTAGCTCCGGGCATGGGCAGTTGACAGCAATAGGATCGGTATTTATAATTATTCCAATATCATGGCTTATAAGATCAAGGAATAGCTCCAGGGCATCAAAAGGCCGGTTTATCTGTGTGTAGCATATCACCAGCTTTTTCACAACCTTGTAATTTCCCAGGTCCGCCTGAAGAGATTTCTCAAATTCCTTCGATGCTGCCATGTACTTCCGCATCATGAAGTACTGGTTACCGAGCATTTCACTTATTCGTGAGTTCAACTTCTTCCCTCTTATTGAATTTATATTAACCTAACATGGGGACGTAACTGCTCACAACAGAAATGGATCAAATAAGACATGTATATCTTTCAAATATTCTGCCAGAAAATAAGTTGAAAAATGAGGTCTAATAAGGATTAAAGCGGGTAGACTGATGCAACAGTCTGCAACGGTTTTGATGCAAGTGATTGTAATTTAAGGGATTAAGGGAAATGCAACATTATGCTGCATTGCAACACATTAAAACGCCCAGGATGCAAATTTCTTTAAGATATCTCCAGACTGTAGTTCTGTTTACACCCAGGGCCTGGGCAACTTTTGTTTTATTCCAGCGGTGTTTTTCGAGAAGTGCTATAAGCTCTGCATGCGACATTTGACTGAGTTTGGGTTTTTCAGTGGATTGGATTGCGGAGTTATTTTCCCTTACAGAGGGAGGCAGTTTAGAGGAAGTGATAGGGTCTCCTGCCTGTGTTCTAATAAAAGCAAATTCAATTGCGTTTTCAAGTTCGCGCACATTACCAGGCCAGTTATATTTCAGGCAGTCGTCCAGTGCCTGGTCCTTAATTTCAGTAATTTCCTTTTTATAAGTAAGCGTGAACTTGTCGAGGAAATGTTTTATCAGAAGCATAATATCTTCTTTTCTTTCTCTTAACGGGGGCACCTTAACGGGCACGACGTTCAGGCGGTAGAAGAGGTCCTCTCTGAACTGTCCCTGTTTAATTGCACTGCCGAGATTAAGGTTAGTTGCAGAAATGATTCTCACGTCGGCGTGTCTGGTTATTGATTCGCCCACGCGTTCAAATGTACCTTCCTGAAGAACTCTGAGGAGCTGGAGCTGCATTTGAGCAGGCATTTCAGCAACCTCATCGAGGAATATAGTTCCATGGTTAGCCAGTTCGAAGCGTCCTATGCGGTCTTTAACGGCGTCTGTAAAAGCGCCTTTTATATGGCCGAAAAGTTCGCTTGCGAGGAGGTTTGAAGGGAGCACGGAGCAGTTGACCTTAACGAACGGTTTATCTTTTCTGAGGCTTGTAGCCTGAATGGCATTAGCAATAAGCTCTTTGCCTGTTCCGGTTTCGCCGGTAATAAGGACGCTTGCGTTCGACTGAGAAATTTCAAGGATGAGGTCGAAGATGCCCGTCATTTTCTTACTAAGGCCTACAATGCCATAGAAGTCCTGGCTTCTGGATGAGCTATTCTTTGTCGTGGAAAGTGTTTTCAGTTCTTTAAAAGTAATTACACTTCCTGTGAGTTTAGATTCATCATCGTAGACCAGTGAAGCGTTAAGGCGTATTTTTTTCTTTTCGCCGTTTCTGCAGCAAATACCGGCATCGAGAGAGTTAACGGAGCGGTTTGATCTAAGGACATCTATTACAGGGCATTCATTCTGGCAGAAATCTGAATTAAGCACGTTCCTGCAGAATTTGCCCAGAACATCCTGTCGTTTGAACCCTGTAATGAGTTCAGCCGAGCGGTTAAAGAATTTGATACGGAATTCCCTATCCACCATAAAGACAGCTTCAGTAATAGAGTCGAGTATATTGTCTTTCATTTCCATTAAATTGAGTGCCGGTTTTTGGGTGAAAAATCTACGAATTAAGCATCTTAATATCCAGTTTAATTTTACAAAAATGCAAAGTGGATATTGATTAATTCAGCGGGAAGAAGACAAGTCAAATATGGGCAGTGGAATGAGGATACCAAAAGAAAAAGAGTTTCAGCTTAGAACTATTATGCATTTAAAAATAGGAAAAAGCCCTGGAATGGTACTCAGGGCTTTTTTTGCGAGCGCGTGTAATTTCGATCTGCCGGATACTATTTAATCAGAAGTAATTTTTTAGAGTCTCTGAACTCCCCTGCCTGTAAGGTATAGATATAAATACCGGAAGGGAGCTGAGATGCGTTGAACTGAAGGGAGTGGTTTCCCGCTTCTTTATATTCATTCAGAAGCATTGAAACTTCTTTCCCCAGCATGTCGTAAACTTTTAATGTTACCATTCTGCCTTCGGGAATTGAATAGCTTATGGTTGTTGACGGATTAAAGGGATTGGGATAGTTCTGGGAAAGGCTGAATTTATTAACAATCTGAGAAGCATCTTCCACACCTGTTATTGAAGCATATTCAACTGTCACTACTGAACCTGAACAGTCTAAAATGCTCTGCCCGTTATTGTACTTCATCTCGAAACCACCCTGATAAGGAAGCCAAATAACTCCTGCCGTCCACTGAAACCATTCTCCTTTTATGGCATTACCATTTCCATCATACGTTAAAATTTCCTTGAGGTTATTCACCCAAGTCTCATAGAAATATTGTTCAGACAGAAATGATGTTAAATTGCCGTTGCTGTCGTATGTGTTGGTTTCTCTACTCGAATTGTTCCATGCATCATTGTTCCAAGACTCTCTAAATGTAACAAGCAGTCTGCCATCATTATCGAAGGTGTATGTTCTTCTAGACTCATTTTTCCAGATCCAGCTAGATTTTTTTTCGTCATAATCCCATTTTTCAGTAAGGGAGCCAATCCGCTTCTTGTTTTTATTATAAGTATAAGTAGATCTGTATTGATAATCAGTAGAATGGGCTATACTAACCCTTGTAACTACGCTATCGCCAGTAGAACCATTTATAAAATATGTTTCAATAGTTTTACCCGCTATCTCCCAGGCGCCATTGTTCCACTGTTCGGTTATGTATGTAACTGTATCTCCTTTCGCGCTCTTAGTGAAAGAGTATCTGTAATTGTTATTTGTCTTAAACCAGACCCCATTGTTATACATTTCCATAAGATAAGTCAGCATATTATCATTGCTGTCGTAAGTACGAGTTTCTCTAGTAATCCCAACCCAGAAGCCGTAAAGCTGCTGCTCAGAAAGAAATATCAGAAGATTACCGTGTTCATCGTAAGTATTAGTGGCCCTGTATTTATTAATCAAAGAACCGTTCTGCCATTCCTCACTAGAATAAGTAAGGGAATTACCATGCTCATCATAAGTATAAGAACATTTATTTTTATAAATCCAGGAACCATTCTGCCATTCTTCAATAGACCACGTAAGTGTATTGCCCTTATTGTCATAGGTAGTAATATTTCTGCTTACATTCTCCCAGACACCATTCTTCAATTCCTGATTAATAATAGTAGTCTCGTTACCTTTATAGGTGTAAGTTGATTTGTGCGTTGTATCAGAAATGACTGTAACCGGTTTATATATCCCACTTTGGGTTTTATAGAGATTTCTGTTATTGTTCAAATTTCCGGGAAATATTGGTTTTGTTACGTTTAAGGGACTTTCAGCATTGAAATTTTCCTCAGTACCAGACAATAGCGGTCTCCCCAAAGCATCTGTTTCAGGCTTCATCAGGTCAGGTCTGATATTTTGCGAATAGGAATGAATTGATAATAACATTAAAGAAAAGCAAAAGAGTAGAAGTTTTTTCATATTTGGCCCTAAATTGATGTTGTAAAGAATTTCTTACATATATATAATATGGTGACAAAGGGCGTTTTCGGAAAAATTATTAGAAAAAGTTATTTTTTAGGAGAAGGCAATTTTCCCCGGAGGGTCGGGGGCTAAAGCCCCGGGGTTGGGGAGATCTCGTGTCCACGAGCTAAAGAGCCTGTGTGAAAACTCAATAAAGAGGCCGAGTATCAGGATCTCACTTAATTGCAAGTGGGATCTTTAGTTTAACTCAAAGAAGTAAGCTTTTGATTCTAAAGTTTACGGTTTTATC